>JBJHCR010000220.1:0-11283 GCA_050486105.1 Vulcanimicrobiota bacterium | reverse complement strand
TCTCGGGGGCGTGGGAATCTATATCGAATTGTCCGAACGCAACAGCGGCCGTCTGACAGTGGCGCGGCCAATCCCCGATAGCCCAGCTTCACGAGCTGGGATCACGACAGGTGATGTTATCCTGGCGATCGATGGGGAGTCGACTCAAGGATTCACCATTGAAGACGCCCAGCAGAGGCTCAGAGGGCCGGTAGGGAGTCCGGTTACGTTGACCATTAGGCGACTGAATCAAGAATTGCCCTTCGAAGTGGTCTTGGGTCGAGACCAGATTCGGGTGAGTTCAGTGACCAGTTCTCTTGAAGAAGAGAATGGTTATAAGATCGGCTATATTCGGTTACAGATGTTCGGAGAGAAGACCGACCAGGAGATGGAAGCAGCATTGAGGCTCCTGGAAGCGCAAGGGGCCGAAGGGTATCTCCTGGACCTTAGAAACAACGGTGGAGGGTACATCATTTCTGCCGTGGATGTGGTGTCGAAGTTCCTTCCCACGGGATCTGTAGTCACTTCGGTCGAAGAAAGAGGGACGGGCAACCGCGTCTATCGATCTCGCCCCAGTTTGCGTGCCCCTAAGCCACTCGTTCTGCTGATCAACCAATATTCAGCCAGCGCTTCGGAGATCACCGCCGCTGCATTGGCTGATTACGAGCGAGCGAAATTGGTCGGAGTTAAGAGTTTCGGCAAGGGCTCAGTTCAGAAAATCTTCAGTCTCCCTGACGGTTCTGGGGTCAAGATCACCACCGCTCACTATCGGACTCCTAAAGGGGAAGACATCGACGAGGTTGGTATCGAGCCCGGCCAGAAAGTTGAGTATGAAGGGACCGCTTCTGGGAAGGAGCAGGATACCCAATACCGTGCTGCATTGTCATCTTTGGTCGAGCAACTTAAGGAGCAGCGCACCCTCGCTGAGTCGAGCACCTATCCCGTTGCCCGCACGGGTGTTGAACAATGGAGGTATCTCAATTCTTTGGGGCGAGGGCAACCTCGCTTGCTGGAGCGCCGCTATCTCAAGGAGGGGGAGGATTCGTTCCTCGAAGAGATTCGAGTTGTCTTTCCCGACACCCAGAGGCCGGAGACTTTCCGTTTCGACCTGGGGCCGGCAATGGGCTTGAGTTCTTAGTTCGATAGTAGGATTTCTGGGGCCGGTCCTTGGTTCCGAAGATTCTCGGTTATGTTCTTACGACGTCGCCGACTCCAGGTACTTTTATCGCTCTTGGTGATAACCATCGCCTCGGTCTACCTTTCGTTTCAGTTGCTCGACCTAGGTCTTTCGTCCTCGGAGCAGGAGCACTCGAACAACCCGGGATTAGTCACCGAGGCGATTCTTCAACTGCGCAAGAACTACTACAAGAATTTCGATGAACAGCAAGTTCTCCTGTCTGCTGCTACTGCGGCAAGGTCCAATTTGCTTCGGGAACTGAGTCTCTCTGAAGAGTCCGTACCCGAATGGAGTCATCCCAATCCTTTCGATAGGGACCGAGCACTGCTTCGCCTTGAGGTCTATCTTCAAGGCCTGAATCGGCTGGTGGGAGATCGGCCCATGATGAGAGACGTGAACTACTCTGCTTTGGATGGTTTGGTGGAAACTCTCGGAGACAGTCATACTATGGCCCTGGATCCAGACCAATATCAGCACTTTCGAAAGCATCTTAAGCATCGGACTGAAGGAGACGTGGGTTTGGATTTTCGAGTGGAGGGCTGTAGCTTCGTGGTTCGTTCCGTTTCAGAGCACGGTCCGGCCGCCAGTCTGGGAGTCCAACGAGGAGACAATTTGGTGACCCTTGACGATCTCGAGGTCTTGCCCTTGGCCTGTCGAGAGTCAGTCGAAGGTAAGGGTCAAGCTTACTCTTTAGAGCAGTTGAGATCGGCCTTGCGGGGGCAGGAAGGGTCTCAAGTAAAATTGGGGTTGGTTAGAGAGGGGGTCCCCTTCCACGTTGAGGTGACCAGAACACTGGCCCCACTCAAGGTGGTGTCTGGAGAATTGATCCCAGACGAGGTTGACGTGGGTTGGATTTGGATTCATAGTTTTTCCGAATTGACTCAGGTGGAGTTTCTAGAAGAGTGTGAACGGCTCGAAAGTCGTGGAGCTAACGTCTTAGTTTTGGACCTAAGAAACAACCACGGTGGTTATGTCGCAGCAGCCCTGGATCTGGCGTCGGTCTTCCTGGCCTCCGGCGAACCGGTGGTCGGGATCGTAGGGAAGTCGGAAAGGTCATTTCGATATACCTTTGGGGGTACTCCCCGAACTCTACCCTTGGTCGTCGTCATAAATGAGAAAACGGCGAGTGCTGCAGAAATCTTGGCTGCCGCTATCCAGGAGCATCGTCGAGGAGTCCTCATTGGCTGGCCGAGCGTCGGGAAGGCCACGATTCAAAACATACATGAATTCTCTGATGGGGGATGCTTCAAGCTGACTACTGCGGCTTACTGCACTCCCCAGGGTAAGACTTTCGATGGCACGGGTTTGCAACCAGATCTCAGCTTGTCCGTGCGAGAAGCGGAGTCTGAAGCTGAGCTTCGTGAGCGAGTGCTAGAATATTGTCGGGACAAATGGAAAAATCAAGAAACCAAACGCTGATGTTGTCATCTGGAGATCCCAGGCACAACTCTTGGGTCGCAGCGCTTGAGCACAAACTTCAAAGTTTGCCGGATTCTCCCGGCGTCTACCTTCACCAGGATGAGGTCGGACGAGTGCTGTATGTTGGGAAGGCCAGCAATCTCCGTCAGCGAGTGCGCTCCTACTTCCAGCCTAGGGCCCAGCACTCTCGACGTATAGACTGGTTGGTTTCCAGGGTTCGTGATGTCGAGGTCTTCCTGGTCAATTCTCCTTTGGAAGCACTCATACTGGAATGCAACCTGATTAAGAAGCATCGCCCATACTTCAACGTTAAGTATCGAGACGACAAGCGTTATCCTCTCATTGAGATCACCACATCCGAGCCCTTTCCTCGCATCAAGGTGGTCCGCCAACCCAGGCGAAGGGACCATCGATATTTTGGGCCTTATCCCGACGCAGGAGCCTTGAGGAGAACTCTCAAGGTGGTGCAAAAACTTTTTCAGGTCAGGACCTGCAAATTGGATATGGCCAAGGTGGCTGAACGGCCTTGCCTAGATTATCACATCAGGCTTTGCACAGCCCCGTGCACTCGCTATGTTGAGTCGCATAGCTACGCGACCCAAGTGGAGTGTGCTATAGAGTTCCTCGAAGGTAGGTCCGACAAACTTTTGGCTCGACTCCGCTCGGAGATGAAGGCCAGTGCTGAACGCCTAGAGTTCGAGGCCTGTGCTCGAATTAGAGATGCCATCGCTGATGTGGAGCGGGTGGTCGAAAAGCAACACGTTGTTTCGGCAAACTCTCATCAGAATGAGGACTATGTCGGCTTGGTAGCCGAAGATCGAACGGTGGGCGTCCATCTCCTCATGGTTCGGGGGGGGAAACTTGTGGACCAGCGCTCATTTGTGCTTGATTCTCCAGGGGAAGCTCCCGCTGAGGAACAGATGTCAGCCTTCCTCAAGGAGCACTACTCCCTACCTCTTCAGCTGCCCACTCGGATTTTGGTCTCCGTGCTCCCCGAAGATGCTAAGGTCCTAGAGACCTGGTTGACCCAGCGTGCCCAGCGAAAGATCAAGATCTCTGAACCTCAGCGAGGGGGCCGAGTTCGTCTGTTGGAGCTTGCCCTCAAGAATGCCAGACATCATCTCCAGACCCAGTCTATTCGGCACGCTGCCCAACTGTCCGAGGGACGCCGGTTGGCTCTCACAGAGCTGAGAGCGGCCTTGGGGTTGAGGGTGGAACCTGTGAGGATCGAGTGCGTCGACATTTCCAACAGTCAGGGCAAGGAGGCGGTGGGTTCCTTGGTCGTTTTTGAGCACGGCCAACCCCAGAAAGACGAGTATCGGCGTTTCAGAATTCGCACCGGGGATTCCCCCGATGATTTTCGCATGATGCACGAGGTACTCAGTCGCCGATTCGCAGCCACTGGCTCATCTGCGCGCTACCGCGGTTTGCCCGACCTATTGATCGTCGACGGAGGTAAAGGTCAACTAGGTTCCGCCCTGCGCGCTTTGTCGGAGTTGGGCCTTTCAGATATCGTTCCGGTGGTGGGTCTAGCCAAGCAGCACGAATGGCTGTTTCGCCCAGGCAACAGCGAGCCTTTGGTCCTGGACCGCCTTTCTCAGGCTCTGGCGCTCGTGACCCACCTTCGAGATGAAGCTCATCGATTCGCATTGGCTTACCATCGAAAGCTCCGGAGCCGGGCAAGTCAGGGTTCGGAACTTGACGGATTCCCGGGACTTGGGCCGGTCAAGAAGCAAAGCCTCTTGGAACATTTCGGTTCGTTGCGACAGCTAAAAAAGGCCCGGGCTGAAGAGATTGCCCAGGTTCCTGGTTTTGGAATGAAGACCGCACTTCGCCTTCATCAGTATCTTCACGCTTGAGCCTGAACTCGTTTGCGCCGACCTTTCTGGGAGTCGTCTTTTGGGACCGAAGCCAGGAAGGCCATTTGCACCTCCTCCCAGTAAACTGGATGGGTGGAGGTTCAATCCTACAGAAGACTTTTTGAGATCGAGGAGAGACTATGGTGGTACCACGGTCGTAGGAGAGTCTGTTTTGGCCTGCTGGATCGCTTTCTGGCAACGGAAGGTTCGCTTCGCATCCTCGATGTAGGTTGCGGAACCGGACTAAATCTCCAATATCTGGGCCGATATGGTGATGCTCAGGGAGTAGATATGTCGCCGGAGGCCTTGGACTTTTGTCTCCAGCGCGGAGTTGAATCCGTGGTCTTGCACACTGCGGAACGGCTGCCTTTCAAGGACAGTACCTTCGATCTCGTCACCGCCTTCGATGTCATAGAACACATCGAGGACGATCTCTCCGCCCTAGCTGAATTTCACCGAATCCTTAAGCCCGGAGGCCACCTACTGGTCTACACTCCGGCTTTGCCTTGGTTGTTCGACGAACACGACCGCTTGGTGCATCACAAGAGGCGCTATCTTCTCGGAGACTTGAAAGCAAAGCTGTCCCAATCGGGTTTCACTGAACGCTATCTCTCCTACGTGAACTTTTTGGTTCTACCCATAGTGCTGCTCGCCAAGCTGGTCTTTGCTCTTGCTCCCCGACGTAGGCATCGCGAAATGGAAGTTCCTCCTGAGCCCGTCAACGGTTTGTTGACCCAAATTTGCTACCTAGAAGAGAAGTTGCTACGCCGATTTCCTCTGCCCGTGGGATTGAGTCTTGTGGGGCTAGTCAAGAGGCCGACAAGTCGCAGGTGATGTACCTCTGACCTTGAACCCTTCGCCATGCCCTGCGACTTGTCACTTGTGGTTCCGGTCTATAATGAAGATCAGAACATTTTTCCTCTCTATCATCGGATTGTTGAGGCTTTGCAACCGACGAACTGGACCTGGGAGTTGATTCTGGTGGACGACGGAAGCACAGATGAAAGTGTCCGTCGTGGCCAGGAGTTGGCTCGATCCGACCGTCGAGTGAAGGCGGTCGAACTGAGGCGAAACTTCGGCCAGACAGCAGCTATGGCAGCGGGCTTCGATCGAGCCCAAGGTCGTTATGTGGTGACTTTGGACGCGGATCTGCAGAACGATCCCGCTGATATTCCCAGGATGGTGTCCAAAGCGGAAGAGGGATTCGACATCGTCAGTGGCTGGAGGAAAAATAGGCAGGACGCTTATCTCTCGAGAACTCTCCCCTCCAAACTGGCAAACCGATTGATCAGCAGCATCACTGGTGTTCGATTACAAGATTATGGTTGCACCCTCAAGGTTTATCGTCGCGAAGTCTTGGAAGGCTTGAGCCTGTACGGTGAGATGCATCGTTTTCTTCCAGCTTTGGTGGCTCAAAGAGGAGCTCGCATCACCGAGATGGAGGTAGACCATCACGAGCGAGTCTATGGGGTTTCCAAGTATGGACTGGGTCGAACTCTGAAGGTGATCCTGGACCTTCTCACGGTAAAATTTCTGAGCAGCTATTCGACCAAACCGATCTATCTTTTCGGGGGAGTCGGAGTGACTCTCTTCGGGTTAGGTTTCCTGGTTTTGGCAATCATGTTGATCATGAAGTACGGCTACGGGATCTCCATGATCTTGACTCCGCTCCCTAATCTCTGTGCTTTACTGCTCATTCTGGGAATGCAATCCTTGATGCTCGGCTTGCTGGCTGAATTGGTGATCAGGACGTATCACGAGTCCCAAGGGAAGAAGATCTATTTGGTGCGCGAGCAGTTTCCAACCCAACGCTCTGACTGATGTGTGGAATCGCAGGTTATCTTAACCCCAGGGAGGGAGCCGGAGGAGGCAGCACCCTGGATAGATTGCTCAGCCCCTTAGCTCACCGGGGACCTGATGGTCGAGGAACCTTTGTTGGGCAAGGGGTAGCTTTGGGGATGACCCGCCTAGCTATCAACGACGTTGAGGGAGGGCAGCAGCCGTATTTCAACGAGGACCGGTCCCTGATGGCGGTTTTCAATGGGGAAATCTACAATTTCCCCCATCTGAGAAAAGAGCTCGAAGCTCGGGGTCACCGCTTTCAAACGCGTGCTGATGGAGAGGTCATCGTTCATCTCTTTGAGGAGTATGGCAAGGATTTCGTAGAACGTCTGAACGGGATGTACGCCATAGCTCTGTGGGATGGACGCTGTCTCACCCTGTATCGCGACCGGATGGGGATCAAGCCTCTTTATTTCACTCATTGGAACGGGGGCTTTTACTTTGCCTCAGAACTCAAAGCTCTGATGAGCCTACCCGAGTTCCCCCGCCATTTGAATCACCGCGCCTTGAGGACCTACCTGACCTTGGAATACGTGCCGGGGCCGAATTGCATCGTCAATGGGGTCGAGAAACTCGCACCTGGGAGTTGGCTGACGGTGACTCAACAGCAAGATGGCCGAGTTCTAGAGTTCGAACGCAAGACCTATTGGACTTTTCCGGAGCTGCTGCCTGCTACCGAGACCTTGACTCTAGAGAATTGGGGTGAAAGATTGAGATCGGAGTTGAGGGCCTCGGTCAAGCGCAGGTTGATCGCCGATGTGCCTCTAGGGGTCTTTCTTTCAGGAGGATTGGATTCTTCGACCTTGACTGAGTTGATGGTCGGCCTGCACCCTGGGCAAGTGCAAACTTTCTCGGTCGCCTTTCAGGAAAAATCCTTTGACGAGGCGACCTTTGCTCAAGCTGTTGCCCAATACTTGGGAACGGATCATCACGAGCAAATCTTGTCTTCAGAGAGAATGTTGGAAGTGTTAGAAGACTTGTATCTGGCCCTAGACGAGCCGTTCGCAGATCCTGCGGTTATTCCCACCTACCTGCTTTCTAGGTTCGCTCGAGAAAGGGTTAAAGTGGTCCTCTCGGGTGAAGGAGCCGACGAACTTTTCGCCGGCTATCCCACCTATTTGGCCCACAGCTTAGCTAGGGCCACGACTCGAATACCCAAGAGTTTACTTGAGCCGCTCTCTCGAGCGGTAGCGGCCCTGCCGACTTCCACCGAATATTTGAGCATGGATTTTCTATTAAAACGCTTCTTTTCGGGCCTAGCTCTTTCAAATCCAGAGCGACATTTCACTTGGATGGGGGCCTTTCCGTGGACCACGACACCACCGATACTTCGCCGAACTGCTCCCCATTGCTCGCTCAGTGATTCCTATCGAGAGCACCTGCCTCTGGTCGAGCGGATCCAGACTCTCGATAGCTTGACCTATCTTCAAGATGGACTCCTGGTCAAGCTTGATCGAGCGACCATGTTGGCCTCGCTGGAGGGAAGGGTTCCCTTTCTCGATCATACTCTGCTAGAGGCTATGGCAAAGCTGCCTACGAGTTATAAGCTGAGATTCGGTCAAGGTAAGAGGGTCCTAAGAGCGGCCCAAAAAGGTCGACTTCCCGAAGCCATCCTGGGCCGACGAAAGAAGGGTTTTGGGCTCCCTCTAGCCGAGTGGCTGAAAGGACCCTTGACTCCCCTTCTCGAGGAGTTGTTGGATCCTCAGCGCCTACGAGCCCAAGGATTGTTTTGTGCGGATCAGGTACAGAAATGGAAAGTTGAGCATCAATCAGGGCGAGCCGATCACCGGAAACCCCTGTGGACTCTCATGGTCTTTCAACTCTGGTGTGACGCCTATCGTCCGACTTTTTGAGCTCGGCAAGGTTTCTCACCGAGGCTCGAGGAGGAGTAGGCGTCGCAACCTCTCGAAACCCCACCGCTATGAACGTCTTCAAACCGAAGTGCTCTTGTTCTGGCTTCCTCTCCTTGTGGACAGGGTCGCTCACTTGAAGATCTGTGTCATCGGTACAGGCTATGTAGGGTTAGTGACGGGCGCATGTCTTGCAGAAAAGGGCAATGACGTGTACTGTGTGGACATCGACTCTCAGCGGATCGAAGGATTGACGCGAGGTGAACTTCCTTTTTTTGAGCCGCACCTCGAAGACCTAGTGATCGGCAACACCCGTGAAGGTCGACTCCATTTTACCCAAGATCTCGATTTTTCCTTAAAAGGGACCAGTATAGTTTTGCTCGCCGTGGGGACCCCTTCTGATGCTGAAGGCAATGCCGACCTTTCTGCGACCTTAGCGGTCTGCGAGAAAATTGCCGAACACTGCACCGGGGACCTGGTGGTGGCGGTAAAGAGCACCGTACCTGTGGGCACCGCTCGCCGATTGCAAAACTATTTTGACCAAGCTACCCTCCACCGGGTTCGAGTTTGCTCCAATCCTGAGTTTCTCAAGCAGGGACACGCCGTTAACGATTTCTTGCAGCCAGACAGAATCGTGGTTGGAGCCGATGATGAAGCGACCTTTGACAAGGTTCGGCAAATGTATCAACCCTTTCTCCATTCAGGGAGTCCCATTGTACCTATGGACTCGGTGTCGGCAGAATTGACGAAGTATGTTGCCAATGCATTCTTGGCCACCAAGATCAGCTTCATCAACGAGATGTCCAGGATCTGTGAAGACCTCGGGGGGGACGTGGAACGAGTTAAGGTCGGCGTCAGTATTGATCGAAGGATTGGGGCTCAGTTCTTCAACCCGGGGATCGGCTTTGGCGGATCTTGCCTTCCAAAGGACCTTCGGGCACTGGTCTTCCTGTCGAAAAGTAGAAAGCTCCGCACCCCTTTGATAGAGGCTTCTCTCGAGAACAATGAACTGCAGCGGCAACGCTTCGTTGAAAGGGTTCTCGGTGTTTTCGGAGAGAATAGTGCCGGGCGTAAAGTGGGCGTTTGGGGTCTGAGTTTCAAGCCAGGGACCGACGACGTGCGCGATGCCCCTTCCCTCTACGTGATCGGTCGATTCCTGCAGGCTGGCTTTGAGGTGCAGGTGTTCGATCCCAAAGCAACACTACCCCAGGGAGAATTTGAAATCGAGCGCTCATCAGGTCGCCTACTGCAGGTGGATCGCGCCCTGGATGCTTGTCGAGGGGCTCACGCCCTACTCTTGATCACAGAATGGAACGAGTTTCGGAGACCCAACTGGGAAGAAGTTAAAGAGGCGATGCTCTTCCCTCTCCTAGCTGACGCTCGAAATCTCTACGACCCCGCCCAGATGGCCGAACGGGGGTTCACCTACCTCTCCGTCGGCCGCTAGACCTCACTTACTCTTCCAGCGGACCAAAAAGCCAATCTCCAGTCGCGCCAGGCTCTTCTGAAAGGAAGAATTCCTGAAGGTGCTTCTCGACGTCTTCCAACGGAAGATAGCCAGATTCCTCTGGGTCCAAGTGCTCGAAGGCTTGGTCCGCCTCAGCTTCGGATTGGCCGAGGGCACGAAAAAAGATATGTAAGTCTTCCGGTACTAAGCGGTTGTCTCGATCCCGGTCGAGCAGCATGACAAGAAGTTTCGCCGATTCTTCCAGTGGTCTCCGACCGTCGCTCGAGGATGTTCCATTGTTTCCAGCCTTGTTCAAGAACCGCGCCATGAAGGTCAAGAAGCGTTGACGATTTAGGACCGGCGAATCTTGAAAAAGGGCCCGGAGGAAGAGTTTCCATTTGCCCGTCACGTGTGAGAACACTCGACTGGTTTCTGGCCATCCCGTGTCTACTCTTAGTCTCTCGAGGCTGGCTAAGAGTTCGTTTTCGTCAAGACACCCATCACAATCGGTGTCGAAAAGGTCGAAGAGCTTTCCAATTTTCTCCGCTTGCCATGCTGACAGTTCGGCTTTCATATGAATCACTTCGACTTTAGTCCATAAAACCTAGGTGGATTGAAAAAAATCTGTGACTTCCGTGAATTGCCGAACTTGCTTCTCGCTCCTTGGTTTGCAGGAGGGAGCTAGCCGGGTAGTTAATCAGGGGAAGGCGAACCAGATCCTTAGTCCCTGGTGATATGCTTTGAGGAGTGGAGTCTCTCTCAGGCCGGTTCGGTCGAGGTAGAAATTTGTGATGCGTGAACTTTGGATGGTGACCGGACTTTCGGGCGCGGGCAAGAGTTTAGCCCTGAAATGTCTGGAAGATCTCGGATTTTGGTGCGTAGACAATCTTCCTGCGGCCTTGATGAAGGCGTACATCGAGCTCGATGAGAATCGGGCGGAGGGTTCGCATTCTTTGCGGGCTCTCGGCCTTCGGGGCATAGAGCAACTCCAAGAGTTGGAAGACGCATTGAGCGCTCTACCGGAGATCCCGCTGCACCCTCGACTGATCTTTTTGGAATGTGACGAGAATGTCTTGGTCAAGCGTTACTCCGAATCCCGTCGCCGTCATCCTTTGGTTGATTCGGGCAGAGGCTTGCTCAGTGCTCTTCAAGATGAAAGAGAGGCCTTAGGCTCCCTTCGCCAGCGTGCCGACTACGTCATCGATACTACCGCACTATCTCCACATACTTTGATGACTAGACTGGAATCGATTTTGGCTCAACTCTCGGGACAGACGCAACCGCTGCTGGTTCACCTCCAGTCGTTTGGCTTCAAGAACGGAATTCCCCAAGACGCCGAGTGGGTTTGGGATGTGCGCTTTTTGCCGAATCCCTATTATGACCCGAACCTGAGAGCGCTATCGGGTCTGGACCTCCGGGTCAAGGAGGTGGTCTTTCATCTGCCTGAGGAAACCAGGCGAGTGGAGCAGCTCGTGGGGGGACTCATGGAGATCTTGCCGACCTACAGTGAACAGGGTCGACGACAAGTCAATATCGCAGTGGGTTGCACGGGGGGGCAGCATCGCTCGGTTGCCACCGTGGAATTGCTAGGAGAACTCTTGCGCGAGAGAGGATACTGCATTTCGGTGCACCACAGAGATGCTCGCCTCGAAGATGAATCGAAGCGATCCCACCAAGACCTACCGCACACCGTCGAACAGAGTGGGCGCC
>JBJHCR010000219.1:0-11310 GCA_050486105.1 Vulcanimicrobiota bacterium | reverse complement strand
GCTTGCCACGATTGCGGGTTTACCTCCTTTGGGGTGGAATTGCCGGAGACCGCTTCTCAGGCGGAGGTTGAGGATAGGGTCCAGCAGTTGGCTGATGACCCCAGAGTCCACGGGATCTTGGTCCAACTCCCTCTTCCCAAATCCCTGGACACCGAGGCGGTTTTGGCCAAGGTGCCGGTGGATAAGGACGTGGACGGTTTTCACCCCATAAACGCCGGCTTGCTGGCACGTCGGGGCTGTGAGCCGTTTTTTGTGCCCTGCACTCCCATGGGGTGCGTCCACCTCTTAGAGCGCTATCAGATCCCCATATCTGGCAAGAGAGCGGTGGTGATGGGCCGCAGCAACCTAGCCGGGATGCCCATGGCTTTGCTCCTGCAAGACAGGGATGCCACCGTAACCGTGGTCCATTCTCGAACCGCCCGGCCGGAGGAACTCACCCGAGAGGCCGACATCCTGGTGGCAGCCATCGGTCAACCACTGATGGTGACCAAGGAGATGGTTAAACCTGGCGCTTGTGTGATCGATGTCGGAATAAATAAGATCGACGCGGCCGACCATCCCCGAGGCTATCGGCTGGTGGGCGATGTCGATCCCAAGGTAGCCGAGGTTGCGGGTTGGCTGACTCCGGTCCCCGGCGGGGTGGGTCCTATGACTATCGCGGTGCTCTTGGAAAACACCCTCAAGGCCGCTCGGAGGAGCATCAGCCGGTTGACGCCTGCAAGTTGACTCCGGCGGGCTAAAGACCTCTCTTGAGGCCGCAGCAAGAAAAAGCCTGAGAGAAGTTCGTGGCTCTCAGGCTTTTCTGGTTTAGGTCACAAAGGTCTAGTAATCCCTCTGGGGCTCTCCGGTGTAGATCTGTCGAGGGCGATAGATCCGACGCTTGGGGTCGTCCTTCATCTCTTTCCATTGGGCGATCCAACCCGGCAGTCGTCCGAGGGCGAACATGACCGTGAACATGTTGGTGGGGATGCCCATGGCCCGGTAGATAATACCGCTGTAGAAGTCCACGTTGGGGTACAGTTTTCGCTCCACGAAATACTCGTCGCTGAGAGCCACTTCTTCCAGGTGCTTGGCGATATCGAGCAGAGGATCTTTCACCCCGAGCTTGGCCAGCACTTTGTCGGCGGCTTTCTTAAGGATTCGGGCTCTGGGGTCGAAGTTCTTATAGACTCGATGACCAAAACCCATGAGTCGAAAGTCGTCGGATTTATCTTTGGCCCGTTTGACGTATTTCTTGTAGTCGGCACCGTCTTCTTCGATCCGCTGAAGCATCTGGATCACTTTCTGGTTTGCTCCCCCGTGCAGAGGTCCCCAGAGGGCACAGATCCCGGCGGCGATGGAGGCAAATAGGTTGGCGTCACTCGAACCCACCATGCGTACTGTTGAGGTCGAGCAGTTCTGCTCATGGTCTGCGTGCAGAATCAACAGCAGGTTCAGGGCTTCAGCCAGAGTGTCGTCCACAATGTAGGGCTCGGCGGGCACGGCATGCATCATGTGCAGAAAGTCGCTGGCGTAATCTAGGTCGTTGCGCGGGTAGATATAGGGCTGACCGATGGATTTCTTGTAGCTGAAGGCGGCGATGGTGTTCAATTTGGCTAATAGGCGGACGATGTTGATCTCGTCGTCGCCCTTTCCGGTCTCAGGATAGTAGGCCGACAGCGAGGCTACCATGGCCGAGAGGATGGCCATGGGGTGAGCGGTGGGGGGGTAGCCTTCGAAGAACTTCTTCATGTCTTCGTGGATCAGGCTATGATGAGTCAGCGAGGTACGAAAATCTTCGAGCTCTTCGTTGGACGGAAGATGACCATAGATCAACAGATAGGCGACTTCCACGAAGTCCGCCTTTTCAGCCAGTTGTTCGATGGGATAACCTCGATACAGCAAGACTCCCTTCTCACCATCAATGAAGGTGATGTCTGAGGTGCAAGACCCGGTGTTGCCATATCCTGAATCCAGGGTAACCAGCCCAGTGGCGGCCCTCAGTTTGGAGATGTCGATAGCTCGTTCGCCGATCGTTCCTTCCAAGAGAGGGAGTTCCACTTCCTGATCTCCATAGATCAGTTTCGCTTGCCGCAACTCGGTAATCTGCATTCGATAATCCTCGTCTTTCTCTGCTGAAGCTAAAACCCAGATGATGTTTCGTCGCTCTTGAGAACGGCCTGGGTTAACCTGAGGGTCGAACCTTTCACCAGAACTGCGCGAAACCCTACCGAATATCCAGGACCCAGGCCGGAAAACCGAACTGAACTATTCCGTCTCAGAAAGTTAGGGATTCGCCCGAGTTGAAGACTCGAGTTCTCTCGAACACCTGGTTGAAGGAGGCCTAAAGGGCTTGTTCCATACAGTGGTCTATATAGAGACCGATCGCTTTGGCTTCAACTGGTCCAAGCTCGTAAAACTTTAACCCGTGAGCGTATCCTTTTTCGCTCTTGCGGCTCCAAGCTACTTTGGCCGAGACTTCCACTATTGGTAGCTCAAACTCTAGCATCAGACGAATTCGGACTTGGTCTTCTGGGTCCAAATCCTGCTGAGTCTGAACGCCCAAACCCTGCTGGGAGAGGTCGCTGGCATACAAGGGCTCCCAAACTTCCTCTTCAGCTCGAAAGACTTGAATAGGAACCGGGCGGTACAGACGGAAATGTTGGCGGCCCTCCGTTCGCTCGGCTGTTGGGGCTTCGCCAATGGCCGCCTGTAGAGCTTCCCGTTGCTCGGTGGTGATGTTTAGAAGCTCTACCCCTTGAATGGTGCTGGTTCCGAAGAGATCCCGTTGCCAAACAACGCGGGCTTCAAACGCTGGGACTTGCCCTCCGAGTTCCTGGGGCAACTCGATCCAAAAGGAGGTTTCGGGCGGGAGGGGCTTCTCGCTATTGATGCGCAAGCCTCCGAGAGAGACATCTACCAGAAAACATCTCGTCTCTTGGCCGGGGCCGGATGCTGAATCGCTGATCTGGAGATCGAAAAAGCGATTGAATTCCAAGTTGCGTCTGGGATGACTGCGGCGGTCTCCGTCGGTCGACAGGTTGTAGGGCTCTGGGTGGACTTCGCCCACCGAAATCGTACTCTGCTCTATCTGGGACACCTCTTCACCTCCGCTCGGAACAGTTTCGGGTGGCGCTTGGCTTTGAAACCAGGCCTCGTAGTTTTGTTGGAGACGGTCGAGGACGGACAGGAGTGCGGCCGGAGCCGTCGGTCGGACCATGTCCATCAAAGCTTTGGCCTCTTCAAACTTTTGAAGTTCCATCAGACAGGTGATCTGGTTGGTCCGACAATTGGCCAAGACATCTAAAGGTTGGGGCCTGAGGGTGGTCCAAATCTTCTCAGCTGCTCTCATCAACTCCAGAGCTGTCTCCCACTGCTGCGCTCCGTGCGCCAGCAAGGCCGTGGAGGCGTAAGTTTGGGCCGTATTGGGGTGTCCCGGTCCGAAGCGCTTTTCGGTGGTGGTAATAAGCGTAAGGGCGATCTCCAAGGCTTTATCGGACTGTCCGTTAAAATGGTACAGTTGGATGCGCTCTTCCTGGGTTGCCAAGAATGCAGGGTGTTCAGGGCCCAAATTCTTCTCTAGGATTCCAGCCGCTCGACGGTAGAATTCTTCGGCCTTTTCAAGGTCTTTGAGAGCGAGGTAGAGACCTGCCAAATTCTTGAGCAAAGCCCCCGCGTGGTGATCTGTTCTTTGGGGTTGTTGTTGCCAACAGTACTCGAGGAGTTCGGCGGCTTCGGGAATCTGCCCCATGCCAGCCAAAGTTGAGGCTATGAGCTGTCGGGTTTCCCAGATTCGTTCGTGGTCTTCTCCCAGAGCTTGAACGAAGAGGTCTACAGCGCGTTTTTGATGTTCGAGGGCGCTTTCGAAAAGCCCCGATTGGACCAGCAATTCCGCACCGGCAACCAAGCTTTGGGCCAAGGCGGTAGGCTCATCCTTAAATTGCTTCTCTAGAATCTCGAAGGCGCGATTCAAAGTGCTCTCGGCTTGCTCCTGCTGAAGTTTTGCTTGGGCGCTGGCCAGCCAGAGAAGGGCTTGGGCCACGCTCGGGTGCTCTGCGCCGTGGAGTCGCATGCGCGTTTCCGTGATCTCCTGGTAGAGAGAGGCAGCCTGTTCGGGACGCTGGCGCTCTTGGGCTAGGTGCGCCAGGCTTTCTAGAGTTTCCTGGACCTCCTCGAGGGCCTCGGCTGCCTTGGCCTGCTGAAGATGGAGACGGTAATGTTCTTCTGCCTTATCCAGGAAGCCTAATTCTCGGGACACCTGAGCCAACTGTCTTCGAACCTGTTGGGATTCTGGGTGGTCGTCGCCCAAATGGGTGAGGGTGATCTCCAGAGTTTTTTCGAGGACCTGGTGAGCTGTGCTCGGTTCCCCCAGGGCCACTTTCACTGCAGCGTAAGAACGCAGCGACACCGCTAATCTCGGGTCTTCGTTTCCGAGCTCTTCGGCTACTGAGACCGCCGCTTGAAACGATTCATCGGCCTGCTGAAGATCATTGCGATCGAGAGCCTCTCGCCCGATCTTCTGATAGGTTTCCCATAAGTAGACATCGCTCATCAAGATCTCTACGTGAAGACCCTCGAAGACCCCTGTTCCCCGGGTGGGCAAAGGCGTTTGCTGCTCGGTCTAAAGCGTTCGCCTTATGGTTCTGCACCCCACTGAGCACAGATCCATCCCGTCTGGGGTTGTCGTGCCTCGCTTATGGATGTCGAACGCCCAGAGGGCACCCGTGCGCTCGGCCCTCCTCAAGTCGAAGACGTTACGAAGTCCCAGACGGGCGCCTGCCACCCAACTTCGTTGGGTACCCGTCTTTGACATTCAGAACCATAAGGCGAGCACTTTACATCGTGGTCTCGATCCGTTTGAGTCTTTCCCGTGCCACTTCCGACCAGTGGCTTTCGGGGTCCAAGCGGAGAGCATCGCCCAGACGCTCTCGTTCGATGTCTGGACGCTGAAGTCTGCGTGCGGCCGAGGCTGCCCTCAAGAAACCGAGGGCGTCGATATGGCCCAAGGAGTTCAAGTCTTCGAAGTAGGACAAAGCTCGGTCCTCGTTGCCCTCGGCCAAGGCCAGTTCGGCCTGCGCCAGGGTTCGCAAGCGGGTGAGTTTGCGGTGGGAAGCGGTCTCCCATTCCACCCGCGTCAAATAGGAGCGAGCGGCCTCAGGTTGCTCGCACCTGGCCATCATGATGGCCAGGTGATAGGTGAGTTCTGACTGGTAAAGGAGGGGCAGTTTTTGCACTTCAATCTGTTTGAGGTTGCCGAGGCATTCTTCGGGAGAGCCCTTTAGATAAGCCAAGTTTGCCGACAAGAAGGACACCAGACTTCCCAAGACTCGGTGGAGTCCGACGGAATGCTTCAGCTCGGTCAAGTGCTCTTCGGCCTCTTCGAATCTTCCCAAATTCAGCAAAGCCGAGGCCAGATTGGCTTTGCAAAAAGCGTTGCAGAGCAGAGAGATGTCGTCTACGAGTTGATTCGGCTTGGGCTTTTGCACCGGGTCGGTGAGCAACGAGTGCGCTTCATGATAGCGCCCCCGGCCGATGAGAGTGGCTCCATAGGAGGCCAGCGCCGAGCCAGAATATGGGCGTAGCGCTTCCAATTGAGGTTTGAGTCCCTGCCAGACCTCTTCGACCAACTCGAAATCTTCCAGGGCAAAGGCTGCCGTGATCATGTTGACATCGCACATAGCTCGATAAGTCTTGAGAAAGGGAGCCTTCCGAGCCCAACTGAGAAGCTTGACGGCTCGCTCTGGGTAACCTCGCTCTAAGGCTCTCTCGGCACTGGCAGACAGCGCAGCCAGGGCTGAGGTGTAACCGAGAGGGATCAGCAAATAGCCTAGAAAGAGAGGTTCCACCCCGAATTTTGGCGGCTTGAGGTTGCCTCGAGCTTAGCCGACCTTCCCTTGAACGATCTTTCGGAGCAACTGCTCGAGCAGTTCAACCGAGTCTTTACGGCACGAGTGTCCCATCAAGCCTATTCTCCATGCTTTGCCAGCGAACTCCCCCAAGCCTCCGGCCACTTCTACATTGTGCTCTACCAGCAATCGTCGTCTCAGTTCGGTCTCTGGCCAACCAGGGGGAAGAAAAGTCGTGGTTAGAGTGGGCAAACGATGCTCAGGAGCAACCACCAGCGAGAAACCCATACTCTCCAGGGTTTGGTAGAGAAATGCGGCGGTGTCCGAGGTCCGCTTCCAACGATTCTCCAGACCTTCTTCTGTCAGCATCTTTAGAGCTTCGTGCAGGGCGTACATGGTTTGAATCGAGCCGGTGTGATGGTAGGCGGGTGGGTCATCCCAGTACTTCCAGTTGAGCAACAGATCGAGATACCAACTCTTTGGGGGAGTTTTTCGACTTCGAACCTTGGTCATCGCCCGATCCGAAAAGGTGATAGGACTGAGGCCAGGGGGAGCGGACAGACACTTCTGTGACCCGGTGTAAGCGCAGTCGACACCCCATTCATCGGTGCGGAATTCTACCCCGCCGAGCGAAGCCACGGTGTCTACCAGCAGTAGGGCTCCGGTGGGCTTCACTATCTCCGAAAGGGCTCGGATATCTTGCTTGACTCCAGTGGAAGTCTCTCCGTGCACCACGGTAACTAGGTCGACCTTAGGCAAGGTTTTCAAGGTTTTCTCTAGGTTTTCCAGGGAGGTCGGTTGGCCCCAGGGTGAAGTTACCACATGCAAATCGACGTTGGCTCGTTCCAACATAGCTTGCATCCTTAGTCCAAAGAAGCCGTGAACGCAGCAAACTACCGTATCTCCTGGCTCTGCCAAGTTGTCGATAGCGCACTCCATGGCAGCGGTGCCGGCCCCAGTGATGGTTAGGGTCGTCTTGTTCTCGGTCAGGAAGACGGAACGAAGCTGTTCCTGGATGACCTTCATCAGTTCTATGAAGCAAGGGTCTAGGTATCCCACGGAGGGGAGAGCTCCGGCGTTTAAGACTCGGCGAGGAACCTCACTGGGTCCAGGTCCAAGCAGAACTTTTTGGGGCGGGGCCAGCAGAAAATCTCTCATGTTCGTTCGGTTGTACGAAAAGGGCTAAGACCCCTTTCGCGCCCCCCTAAGGTGGTTGGGAGTTGTAGGTTTGTTTGGAGCACCTCGAGGAAGCTTGGGGTAACGCCTGGAAGCATGCAGGGGTTCGCCCCGAAATGAGGATCTGGGACGTTTGAGAACTTTCCAAGATGGATGGATAGATGGACACAAGGTTGTGCGATACTAAGCTTCAAGGGCTCGGCGCCAAAAAGATGACACTCACCCGAGCGACTCTTTTCAAAGTCGGGATATTGGCGTTCTTTGCCTTATTTCTGGGTGGCTGCAGTGGGCCGAGCGGAACTGTCGCGGTAGATGTCGGCGAAGTTCCTCTGGCTCGGGCTTATCGTGTCGACCTCTATGCCACCGATGTCAGTCAAGGTATGGTAGATGGCGTTTCGGTCACCGAAGGGCGTCAGGTGACCATCGAGGATGTTCCTGAGGGTCGTTGGGCTGTTTTTGTTCAAGCCCAGAACGGTGATTTGACCACCATCGCTCACGCCATCAGTGAAGTGGAGGTCAGCGCCGATCAGGTGGCAGAGGTCTCCATTGGTCGGTACCGACCGGGTCTTCCCGGAGACACCGGGGGAGAGAGCGAGAGTCGAGTAGAGGTTTTCGGACCCGGGCAGACGGCGCTCTTGAGCGCCGTCTATGGGGCTAGTTTTGAACGAGGCGAGGCCGCCGCGGTGGACCTGTTGGTGGAGAACGGGCCGGGGGTGGCCGTTCTTGACCCACAAGACAGAAGTACCCCCCTGATTGCCCGAAGTGAGATGGAAGATTCGGTTCCGATCTGCGGAACGGTGGGCTTGGAAGAGCGCGAGGCCCAATACTTGGCAGAGCGGAGCAAGATCATGCTTCCGTCCATGGCCATCCAGCCTCGCTTCGGTGAGATTGAACCGGGAGAGACAATCAGGTTTTTCATTGCCACCACCTTTCGCGAGGCCGAGTGCGTGAGGCTCCTCGACGACAACCAAACGACTCACTGCCTGATTTTTGCAGAATCGGTCGATGGAACCCCAGTGCTTTCTTCAGAGAGAGCACTTGAAGTTGCCGAAGCCTTTGATAATTTGAACCCCTTTTCCACTTCGGGGCAAGGGATCTACCAGGAGACTAGAGTGCGCTTCGGTTCCGAATGGAAGACCAACCCGCCAGGCGGTCGTGATGGAGACGAGAGGGTTGTTTTGGTATTTCTTTCGTCGACGACCATTGGGGGACGAGGACTTTTCGGCTTCTTTCGACCTGCGGACCAACTCTCCAAAGAAGAGGCTTCCACCTCCAACGAAGGTGAGATTCTCTACATTAACGCAGAGCGTTCCATGGCCGACGCTTACGACGCCCTGGTGACCATCGCTCACGAATTTAGCCACCTAATCTTATACAACCAAAAGGTCGTTCAGAATGGGACCTTCCCCGAAGGGGCGCGTCAAGAATCCACAGTCTTGGATGAGGGCTTGGCGGTGCTCAACGAGGAACTCTGCGGCTTTGGTCTCACTGGTGAGGAGGGCGGAAACTTCTTCCTAATTCGCTCACTGGAGGCCGCTCTCGTCAACGGTCTGGGTTCTGGGTTCTTTGAATTCAGTGGACGCCTGTCGGATTACGGATCAGGGTACCTGTTCTGGCGATACCTTCACGACCGTTTCGGCATGGTGGAGGTTTCAAGAATGGTCGAGAATCCGAATACGGGCAAGGAAAATATCCAGGACGTTCTGGATATTCCATTCACTTCCGTGTTCCTCGATTTCGCGCAGGCCACGGCTCTGCAGCCTGGAGATCCCAGACCTCAAGACCTGACCTATCAAGACCTCGACCTGTTTGGAACCTATCCCATTAGGGGCGGGGAGACGGTGACTCTCAACGGACTCCAAGGGGTGCGCGACCTGACCTTACCTGGGACCTTGTCGACGCAAGAGGACCTTCCACCTTGGGGTGTGGTTCTCTACCGGGTGACTGGAGGAGACGGCTCTCCCTTGATCTGGCAAGCGACCGGTGCTGACGGCCTAGCCACAGACAGCCTGTTGCTTGAGCAACAGTGACCTCCCCGCTCCTCTTCCTCTTCTTTGCCCTCTTGGCAGCAACTCTGGATAACCTTGGCCAAGGTTTCCAGAAAGGTGGTATCGCCTGGATAGAGCAAGGAGCCTTCAAGGCTTTGGTAAATGGGCGCGAGTGGCCGGCCTTCCGCCATTGGCTGGTTGGCTTAATCATGTCCATTGGGTCCCCTTTCGTCCTCCTTCTCGCCTTAAAGGAGGGCCCGGCCAACCTCACTGCGGCCCTAGGGGTGTTCGGGCTGATCCCGCTCTACGTCTATGCCGGCTTCGTCTTGGGTGAGATAATCACCCGGTCCCATAAGATCGGCTTGGTCTTGATTCTGGTGAGCACCCTTTGGGTGGGTTGGAAGAGCCTGCTCATGGAACTTCCGTTGTCGCGTTTTCAACCCGAGGTGCTGGGATGGATCCTACTGGTGAGTCTCGGAGGTTCCTGTCTGTGGTCGGGGATCGCTCTATGGCAGCGCTCATTGTATCTCGGTTTCGCCCTAGGGACGCTGGCGGGAGTTATAGGCGGTTTGAATCTCTTGATGATCAAATGGGGAGCCTTGTTTCGGGCTTGGTGGACCACCGGAGCCGTTTGGTTTGTCTTGGCGGTCTTGGGCTTTGCGGTCCTGCAGTTGGCCTACGTCAGGAGCAACGCTCTGCAAGTGGTTTCCGCTAACACCGCCATAGGTTTCATTTTTCCCATGTTGGCTTCGCCTCTGCTTTTCTCCGAGCCCTTCCCGCTCTGGTTGATTTTTGGAATGCTCCCGTCGATTCTGGCGGTATGGTATCTGACTCAAGGGGAGTGGGAAGCACGGCAGCTCTCTAAGGCTGTGGAATAGGGCTGGACCATTATGGGCTGAGATCCGCAAATTCGAAGCCAGAGTTTACTCAATAGAAACATCTTGTTCACATTGGTTTCATGTTGGAAGCATGTTCTAAGGAGTCACTTCATACTTCGCTCTGTACACTAAGGCTAAGAACGGAACTTGAAGGAGATAACATGGCTTTTTCCCCGATGAACAACCTGTCCCAGTTTGGCGCTGGAAACCCTCTTCAACAGCGCGGTGGCTTCCCTGGAGGTGGTGGCCAAAATCAGATGATGCAGATGATGCAGATGATGATGGCTCTGATGATGAACATCATGGCTCAACAGATGGGTGGAGGCTTTCCTGGCGGGGGTCAACCGGGAATGGGCGGCGCTCCCGGTCAAGGCGGGTTCTCTCCCATCGCCAATCCTGGATTCGGAGGGGGCTTTCCTGGAGGCGGAGGCTGCGGTTGCGGCGGAGGATTCCCCGGGGCGGGCGGTTTCCCAGGAAATGGCGGAATCCCAGGGGTTGGAAACTTCGGTGGCGGTTCTCCTCGTGGAGGCCCTGGTTCAGTCAGCGGCGGGCCCAGCAACGTTCCCAACGTCCCGCCTGCCGGAAACACCAACAACCGCATTGCCAATCAAGCTATGGGTTGGAATGGCCGGGCCTTCAAACCTGGCCAGACCCATCGCTGCGCCGACTTCGTGTCCCACGTTCTCCAACAGGCCGGCGCTCCCGTTCGTCCCACCGTGAGGGCCGCCGATTTTGCTAATCAGGGTTCTGCTGTGGGTCGTGATCAGATGCGCCCGGGAGATGTGGTGCTCTTCGGCAACACCTATCGAAGAGGGCAGTACACCCATGTGGGCATCTACGTAGGCGAGGGGAAATTCGTTCATCGGCCTACCGCTAACAAGCCGGTCCGCATTGACAACATGAATTCAGGCTACTACTCCCAGCGCTTCACCGGAGCTAGGAGATTTCCGTCGAATTAGGGGTTTCACATTAGCATTGTTCGAACAGCTCATCTGATTTAGGCGGGTACTCATTTTCAAGGGTACCCGCCTTAGTGTTTTGCAACCAACGCTCATCTCCTTTGGTGGGGGAACGCAGACTTTTTCTGTAAGCTGCTTGGGAAGCTCCTGTTGCCTGAAAATGATGCCATACTATGGTACAAAATTAACATCTTCTGGCAGAATAGAGAATCGGTGAGCAGTAGACTGTAGCTTCAGAAGAACGAGTTGGCACACCGGGGGAAGGTTCTGCCTCGTCTTTTGTTACTTTCTGAAAAAGGACTTCAAACATATGACATACACTTTCTTGAAGCATCGCTCCTTCCGCTTGACTGGGATTTTTCTTGCACTCCTGGTCTTGTTCGTCTCCCTTTCTGCCAGGATGGAGTGAGACAAATCGATACTCCGGAATTAGTGAGGATTCTGGAGAGAACACCCCGGTGCAGATGAGCCGGAGTGGAGACCC
>JBJHCR010000218.1:0-11317 GCA_050486105.1 Vulcanimicrobiota bacterium | reverse complement strand
CACTGCGCGGGTACCCGGCCTCTCCACCCCAACCCGCAAATTTAAGCTTGATAGAGCACCTTGTCGATGCACTCCACAACGGGGGCTATCGACAAGGTGCCCGGGACGAGGCATTGCTCTACTGGCCTAAAAGGACTCTTAAGTTCCCGACTCCCTGGAGAGAGCCGAAGCCAACCACGGCAATGTCCAACCTTCCATCGCGGTTGAAATCGCCTTTGTCGAGATAGATGGCGCCTTGCCCCGCCTCAAAGCCAATGGGACTTGAGAAGCTGCCGTCGCCCAATCCGGAGAGAACGAGCACTTGGTCTAAGCCGGAAGCCGCAGCGGCAACATCGGGACGTCCATCATCATTGAAGTCCCCAACGATGATCGACAGGGGCACTCCACCTGTCTCGAAATCCTGATTGGGCCCCAGGGTACCGTCCCCTCGACCGAGCAAAACGGAAATGCTGGCATCGGTGAAATTGCCGGTGATCACGTCCAAATTGCCATCCCCGTCCACATCGGCGACTGCGGCGTTGCGGGGGTTTCTTCCGGTAGAAAAGAAATTGGGATCGGCAAAGGTGCCGTCGCCGTTGCCGAGCAGGGTGCAGACGTTTCCACCACCCATTCCTAAACCTTCATTGGAGACTAACAGGTCGCTTCGACCGTCTTTGTTGAAGTCCGCCGCGATGATGTCGTGGGGTCTAGGGCCAACGGTGATATGTTCCGGATCGGAGAACGTACCGTCCCCGTTACCCAAGAATATGGAGATGCTGCTGGACTCATAGTTGCAGATGGCCAAGTCGTTCTGTCCGTCGCCGTTGAAATCCGCTATGGCAGTAGCTATGGGCTGGTTCTGGGCCAGCAGAGAGGGCGCCGCCGTAAAAGTCCCGTCACCATTGCCGAGAAGCACGGAGATATCGCCCGTATCCGGAGAGTTGCCATAGTTGGTGACGACCAAGTCGAGGTTGTTGTCGCCATTGAGGTCCCCAACCATGACATTGAAGGCCACCGGTCCGGTAGCCATGTTGCTCGGCTCTCCGAAAGAGCCGTCTCCCTGGCCCAGGAAGATGGAAATGCCGTCGTCCAAGCTGTTGGTGACAACCAGATCCTCTCGACCGTCGTTGTCGAAGTCGCCGGTCGCCACACCAGTGGGGCCTCGACCTGTTTCCAAGCTTTCTCCCTGCGAGAATGAGGGAGGGACAGGCTGCACGTCAAGCCAGGCCGGATCTGAGATAGTAGTGATAGTGAAGGCGATCACCGTAATAGGAGTTTCAAAACGCCCGATGACCCGACTCTTGTTGAGATACTCGATGCGAAGAGTGGTGACCGAGGTGGGGACACCTTCTAAGAGTGTCTGGGGTGATTTGGCTCTCACCTCCGGTCCGTAGATGACCACTCCTTCGGAGTCCAAGCCTGAGTAGCTGATCTCGGTCACGAATAGAGGGACGGCTCGAGCGAGTTGGTGATCGACTTGAATGGCACCCGTAGGAGCCGTATTGTCGGGCACCGACGGGACGAAGTCGGTTCTCGACCCGCAGCCAACAAAGAGCAAAACAACTAAAAGACAAATGATTCTGTTCAAAATTATCCTCCATGGGCCATTGGCCCGACGGGGGGCTTCTCAAGAAGTGTCGAGAATGCCTTCCACCATTTTGTGGGGTTTTGGGACCTTGCTCTCCCTTTACTCCCACGGTCCCACGCCTTCGAAGTTGTCACCAGGGACCACACTCTTGGCCCTGAGAGTTCAGGGCTTCATCAAGCCTGTTCCGCGCTCAAGTCCACATAGGTCTCAAGGGTTTCCCCGGCGGCTAAGTGATGGAGGTCGGGGCCCTTAGGGAATGCCAGTCGAGAGGAACTCCAGGGTTCAAGGCAGACGAATGGGGAACCCTTCAGAGTCCAGAACACCAGCACCTGATAGTGGTCGCTATAAGAGATCTTTAGGGTTAGGTCTCGGGAGGGGTCGGTGTAAGAGGCGCTGTTGGCTGTCGGTCGGGGGAAAGCCCAGTCGATCTCTTCAGTGGAAAAATCAAAACCTGGAAAGTTCCCATGAGCTTCGGATTTGTTGTCGCTGTAGTTGGTCACCGGAAGGTCGAACTCCAGTGCCTCCTTTTGGCCTACCAAGAAGTAGGGGTGGAGTCCAAACTGCAAAGGCATGGGGCTCTCACCGAGATTCCTGATGCTTTGGCCGATGTGCAATCCGGTGGCTCGGGTCTGGTAAACGAGCTGATAGCAAAATGAAAAGGGATACTGGGCGCGAGTGGTTTCATTGTCGGTCAACTCCAAGGTGAGCCGCTCTGGGGACTGCTGCACCACCTGCCATTCTTGATTCCGGGCGAATCCGTGCTGCTTCATGGAGTAACACTTTCCATCCCACTCATATTCCGGTTCCGGCAACGGGCCACAGATTGGGAAGAGTACCGGAATGCCACCTCGCACATTCTTCGTAGGGTCGTCGAATGTGGCTTGATCCAGATAGAGAAGCTCCTTATCGCCCACCTTAATACTGGTGACCAGCGCACCACGTTCGGGGGAGATGCTCACTTGGCAAGAGCCATGCTTGAGGGTGATCATGAGTTCCCTTTCGGGTGCCCCCTCACAGGTCCTATGCAGCAGAAGCCGAAGGGGTCGAAGCCGTGGGACTTCGGTGCGATTTCCGAACCCAACTTGGAATTGACTTAAGCGATCGCACCACTTTCTCCCCGGCCTCAAGTTTTAGACTGTTTCTCGAAAGTATCTGTGCAGATGGACGTCGATAGGGTTTGCCGAGAAGACCTGCTCTTGTTTGTGAACGCGGGTTTCACGGCCACGGGGCAGGGCGGTTACTACCACGGGGTAGAGCAGGAACGATTGAGTTTGGAGTTTCTCCACTCCTATATGGCGGTGAACTATCGGCGTTTATATACCCTGCTCTTGGCCGCCGGATTGAATCACTTCAACCTCGGCCATGCCGTGCAAACTCTTCTCACTTTGGGAAGCCCACAGGACAAGGCGGAGAAGCAGACGGAGAACGAACTCCTGGACTTGGCCTTGAGGTCTTTGCCTCCGCAGCGAGCCTATCGTCTCTTCGAGAAGTTGGCTCGGGCTCGGGTGAACAACCGGCGCTGCAGGGCGCTCATGCGCACCTATTTGCAGAGTCGAAGGGATCTGGCCTTCGACGCCGTGAAGTATCGCGCTCGGCTTCGAACAGCAGTTTTGCATGCCCATCTCTGTGTCGATCAGGAGGTGAAGCGTTTTCTGTTTGAGGGGGCCCAATCCCGGCCCTACTCGCATCCGATTCTTGAGAGCTATCGCCAAGCCCATTTCGACCAACGAGCCATCTACGAACTCCCCTTCACCGTGGCCCAAGGGCTAGCCCAACGCAAAGGGATCCCCAAAGAAGAGTTCTTAGAAAAGATCGCCCCCCGCATGACCGAGCGTGAGAAGCTTCGTTGGCAGCAGGCCGGAGCTCAATCCTTTGACCCCGCCAAGGCAGACCTGATAGAGCTTTGTTTGTATGCTCTTCGCTTGCCCATTGGTGAGCGCATGGAATTGCTTGGGCAGGCCCAGGAAAGGGCTCAAGACCTAGCCCGTCAACTCCAACTCAAGTTACTTCTGGGCGACAGACGAATGGCTGCCGTGCTCGACCGCAGTCGCTCGAGCATAGGAAGTGAGCGTGCTCGGCGGCGCCCCCTTGCGGTGGCCCTGGCCTTTCATCTCACCTTGCAAGCTTCGGGGGTGGCCTACTCGGCTCACTGGTCCCACCCTACGCCTCGACTGGAGGATCTCGCTCCCGTCGGTCATACCGCTTTGGGCGACAGCCTCTTGGAGGCGCTGAGGCAGAAGCCTGATTTCGTGGTTGTGGTATCGGACGGACGCGAGAACGCCCCTAGTGGAGCGTGCGAAGCGCTGGCCTACACCGTAGAACGCAGACTCCCCGGAGTTGCACCAATTTGGCTACATCTCAATCCCGTCTTCGACCCGGAAGAGTTTCAACCGCTCTCGTTAGGTCCAAATTGGCCTGTTTTGGGACTCCGCCGAATCGAAGATTTTCCCTTGGCCTTTGAGTTGGCAAGATTCGCACGAGGCAAGGCCAGTGGTGTGGAGTTAGAGAGCTATCTCGAGGCTCGGGTGAAAGGTGCACTAGGAGCCTACTCTGGTCGGCCTTCAAGATCAGGGAGTTCGGCATGGGTTTAGGTAAAGGAGATTTTCACCTCAAAGGCTGTCGCTTGGAGGGCTCCCAAAGCTGGGGCAGCGTTCGCCTGGCAGCGATTATCCGAGACGAGATACGGGAGGACTTGCGACTGGCCGAGCAGGGTATAGAGGGGGTTCGCCAAGTGCGCTCCACCTATCGCAGTGCCCGCTACCAGGCCTACATGCCTCAGGGTATGGTGGTGCAATGGAACCCCAACGGGGCGGCCGTGAGCACCGAGCAAACTCACATGGGGAAGTATGGAACCCTGGCCCACGGCTCTCTTTGGAAACGCCTATCCAATACGGAGCTTGCCTTCTTGCCTCAGAATCTGGCCATCGAAGGCTTTCTGGTGCGCCACTTCAAGGGGCCGGAGATCGCATGGCTTGACTATCGCAGGGAAGTGAGAAGGGGCAATCTGGGGATACGTTACGAGAGGAGTATGCAAGGTTGGCTTCTCAAGGGCCTGGAAGAGGCCCTAGCTCGCTTTGAGTTTGCTCCTGATCAAGTGGGGTCGGCCCTCTTCTTGGACGAAGAGCTGATCAACTGCTTGGTCACCCCGCATCCCCAAGATTACGCCAGACTCCACGAATCTCTGCTGCTCGACCACTATCCCGAGTACCTGATCAACTATGGCTTTTTGCGCAGCGACAAGAGTTCGAGTTTTCCTTTGGCTACTCATGAGGTGCGGGATCTGGAGAGTTTGGAAAGAGAGTTTCAAGCCGCCAAACAGCGAACAGCCGAGGAGCAAATGGGCAGTCTGGAAGACTTGCTGGCCCGGACTCTCGATGTTGAGACCCTCTACACCACCGACACCTTCCGCCTGGAGCGCTTCGTGAGCGAGATCGAAGGCCGTGGGAATTTCGCCGGCGAGCGCATCTTGCGTGAGGATGGCACCTTAGAGTATCTCAAGCTCTTTCGCCTTTCCCGAGCCCAATCCAGGCGACTTCATCTGCTTTCCAACCTAGCCGCCCAGGATTGGGATCTCAAGAAGGCGGCCCCGGCTCTGAAATTGACCGACCAGTACGAGGTTGCTCGGTCTTTGGCTGAGGCCGACTTGGGCTACCTTCTGAATCCGGAACTCTATGGCCGCGTGGGTGTGAAACCTTGAGCCTAATACAACCCTAATTGCTCAGGCTCTGCCTTGTCGCTCAACGAAACCGAGCAGTCGATAGGTTCTTGAGGGTCTCGTGAGTTTCTGAAACTTGGCCTAGTACAACGTCCGCAAAGTTCATCCCTAGTCTTGGCGGCCATGCATCCTCTTTCGCGGCGTCGAATCTCACTCAAATACGCCTGGTATTAAGCGTTCACTTCTCCTTGCGAAAGAGGCGCCTGACCACAATTGGTAGGGACGAACTTCACGGACGTTGCACTAGAAACCCACCGAGGGCAACCAAGCTCCTTGGGGTTCTTGATACTCTCCGAGGGACATGAGATTCATGGGTTTTTGGACTCGCAACCCGTTCTTGAGACACCAAGAAAAGAGCTCGGCTTGGCGAGTGGGAAGTAAAATGGAGATCGGTTGTTTCACCCCCGCCAAGAGATCTTTTAGGTCCAGGTCCGTCTCGGCAACCCCATGATTAAGGGGCCAAAAGGTAGGGGCGCTGCAATAGGCGGTGATGCGACCTTCACGAACCGCCACTAAGGGCTGGACAAAGGGCGGGAGGGCTTTGAGTTCTCCATCTCGTGGCCAACCGTGAATCCGGCGGCAAAGCTCGGCACAAGCTCCCAAATCGGCCTGTTCTAAGGGTCTCACGGTGGTGTCGGGGCGTTGAGGGCTGCTCAAGTTTCCGGACATAACCACCAGAGGTTCTCGCACCTGAAACCCTAATTTGGCATAGAGCGAAAGCGATACCGAGTTGAAAGAATCTTGTACCAGACGTATCCCCGGAGCTTGACGTCCTCGCTCGACGACCGCCTCCATCAATTGTCGTCCAACTTGGTGACCCTGCAGGCCGGGCTCAACGCTAATGGGTCCCACGGCTCGTATAGGACCTAGTTCCGAGAGGAAGTTGGAGCCCAGGATACGCCCCTCCCGTTCGGCTACAACTGCGAAATGGTGAGGACTTCCCACCATCGAGCCAAGAAAAATCTTTGGGAGATCAAGGTTGGGGAAGTCGGGTTCAAAGCCGTGTTGTCGGGCGATCTCTTGAAAGGCTTGATAGAGGATGGCAGCGCAAGTCTCCAGGTCTTCGGGTCGCATCGTTCGAATTTTCATGGACTTCGGGTTCGGGGGAAGTCTGCATTTGCCTTGGCCCAGGGCAATGCTCGGGCTAGTGCAGGGAGGTTAGACTCTCGGATTCGATGGAGGGATGATTTCTTGAAAAGGAAAACCTCTCCCCAAACTCCTCTGCCGTCCTTGAGCGGTGAGGCTTCACGGCGGAAAGTCGGCCAGCCGAAAGCTCCAGCTGCTTGTCTTGGTCCCGCCGTCGGAGATCTCTACCGTTAGCTTGTCGTCATCGCGGGTATAGCGGATCTGTTTCGGAAAGTCGTGTTCAGGATTAGAGAACACGGCCCAGTTCGGACCGCTTTCACTGAGGCGAAACGGGGTTAGGCTTTGGCCGGAAGGGAGGGCCCAATAGATGACCTCGGAGTCGGTCTGTTCTAGACGCAAGAATTCATAGAAAGGCGTCTCCCCATCCTTCACTTTTCGGTGGTAGCCGAACATGGTTTTGCCCGAGGGATGGCTCCAAAGCTCTTCGCTGGTTTCACTCACCCACCATCCAGTGAGCCATCTCAACTCTACTAGTTTTTGGGCTTGAGCTGCCGTGGCTACCAAGAGTAGAAGTAGGCTAATTTGTAGTCCTGTTCTCAAGAGGATGAACTTTTGCATAAGGTTTGAGACTCCGAAGAAGAAACTGTTTGTGGTGCTCAAGATGGCCGTTCTTAGATAGGACTGGGGTTGAATGCCAAGCGGGTTAAAGTTCGACAGAATCAGGCAGGGGGTCTGCCGGACCGTCTTGCCTGTCGACCCAATCATAGAATGGAATTCCGATGGTCCAGGTGAAAAGAAGACCTGAAAGGATCCAGATAAAACTATCGTAGGGCCCGGAACCCGGAACATCAAAAATCGGCTCCGAAAAGGGATCTGGCGAACCGAGACCCCAGTGCAGTAGAGAAACCAACAGGCCTCCAAGGAAGACGGCCCCTACAAAGGTGAACAGAGCCATCCAAACGGTGAATCCCAGTGGGTTCCCTTTCCAATTCCTCTTTATGAAAGCAATTTTGGGTTCGATTCCACGCTCCATCCCTCAAGAATATCATGGTTTTCGAATTTCGGGAGCATTTTTAGCAAAGATCTCAAGGCTACCGGTGAGAACTCGCGCTGAAGGGGCTCCTAGATTCCTAAGGCTCTTGCTAAGTTTGCCCCGTGCTCAAGCCCCAATCACGGTTGTACTCTCTGGGCCATATCCTCGGTAGAAGTGGATTGAAGGGCCACCCTTTCCAGCACCTCGCTCAGGATGGGACGGCGGGGACCCGAGCGGGGAAAACGCAGAGTCGCGAGTTCATCACTCTCCCGGCTAGAGCAGGGAGGGTTTAGGCTGATCCGAAGTTCGCAGCATGACCAACCCGGCGGCCATGGAACGATCCCGGGCCGAGCGGAGGACCCTGGTCCAATCGACGGTTCTGTGTGCCTTTCTGGGTGTCTTGGGCTTGGCTTTCTTCGCTCTGAGCGAGGCGGAGGCGATCCTTTTGGATGGTCTCTTCAACCTGAGCTACTTCGTGGTCGGCATCTTCACTCTGAAGGTGTCCAAGCTTTTGCAGGCAAGCGATGACGAGGACTTCCCCTACGGCTACTCCGCCTTTGAGCCCTTGGTGAATCTGGTGAAAGGCCTGCTGATCCTGGGGATCTCCGGTATGGCCCTGGCCGGAGCCGTTCAGGCCCTCATCGAAGGAGGACGGGTGATCCAAGGGGGGGCGGCGGTGATCTACGCTTTGCTGGCCACTGGGTGTTGCTGGGCCATGGCGCTGGCTGCCCACCGGAGCGCTCTTCGCACCGGCAGCCCCCTGCTGAAAGCCGATGCCGCCAACTGGGTGGTGAACGGAACCATCTCGTCGGTGGTGCTGGCCGCTTTTGGGACCCTTCTTCTGATCCCCGGGACCCGCTTTGAGCATTTGGCCCCGTACGTGGACCCGGTGGTAGTGATCGCCGCGGTGGCGGTGTCTTTGTCCCTGCCCGCACGAATCGCCTGGGAAAGCCTACTGGAACTCCTCTACCGGGCACCTTCGGCCGGCGTTGTGGCCCGCATTCGGGCGGGGCTGGACCGGGCCCTAGCCGACCTTCCCGTGGAATCAGTCTTTCTGAGGGTGGTGCAACTGGGTCGGACCCGACTGATCTTGGTTCACGTGTTGCTTCCCTGTGATTACCAGGTGGGTACTGTGGCCTCTTTGGACGAGTTTCGAGAACGGGCGGTGGGGGAGCTCCAGGCTGATAACTCGAGCTTCTATCTGGACATGGCCTTCACCGGGGATGCTCGCTGGGGCGAGCCCGCGCCGCCCACTATCGGGGGCATAAGAGGCTCCGTGTAAAGTCTGAAACCCTTCGCACCCAATACCAGAGTATAGGTCCACTTGAGCCCATAACCGCTCGATCTGCAGGACCAGCGGGAAAGGTTGGGATGTCCTTTACCACTCAGTGAGCCAGGCGGGTCCGGTTGGAGGCGGGAGGCAAGGTCTACACTTACCAAGACCGAGCCGGCTGCTTCTCTCAATAGGAACTAAGGTTTAGGGCCTTCTCAAAGTGGAGTTCGCTACAGTATCCGGCCTCATAGAAGGACGCACCTCGTCGGGCCTTCCCTCTGACCTCAATTCTTGGGGTATGGCCTCAGCCCGAGAAGGATCTCAGCTCGCTCGCTGAGTGGTCTGTCGGCGAAGTCCTTGTCGGTGTATTCGGCGAGGTGGCTGCTGACCAGGTTGTAGACGGTCTGACGGTCTTGGCTGGCATCGATCTCAATACATTTGTTCTTGCTCTTGAAGACCTCGACGGTAGGGAGAGTCTCAGCCTTGAAGGTGTCGAATCTCTGCTTCAGGCTCTTCACATTGTCGTCGCTTCTGCCGGAGAATTTGGCACGGCCCAAAACCCGCTTTTCGAGAATTTCGTAGGGGCACTCGAAATACAACATTTTTGGGAGTTCAGCTTCCCGGCCAAAGATTTCGTACCAAGCCTCCAAATTGTCCAAGGAGCGGGGGAAACCATCAAGGAGAAAGTTAGTCTTTCCCGTGGTTCGGGTCACTTTCTCCATTGCAGCCTTGAGCAGGGTCACAGTGATCTCGTTGGGGACCAACTTCCCAGCATTCATGGACTCTTCGATGGTTGCGGCGGCCGGTCCACCGGCTTCCTGCTCGTCTCGGAGGAGATCTCCCGTGGATAAATGGGTCCAACCAAGCTGCGCCTCGGCAAGCTCACACATGGTTCCTTTTCCGGTCCCCGGCCCCCCGAGCACGAAGATCACGTTTGGGTTGGGACATGGTTTCCTTGGATCGTAGTGGTGGACCGTGATCTTGGGGGCTGGTGCGAGGCCCATTTTGTAGACCTCCCATTCCTGGTCGGTAGGCGGTAGCTCTGATTCGCATACGATGTGGTAAGCGAGGTGCCCATCCAGACGGGAGATTCTCCAAGAGCTGTAGCTGTTGGAGTAGGACAGCGACGGGCTCCGGGCGGACTTGCCGTCGGCCCGGTCCCAAGCCATCTTGCCATTCCAATAACCAAGACTCGATTCCGTTCCCGATTCCGATTTGGTGGGAGGCGCCACCGAGGGCACGAAGAGGCCGTCAACTTCGGAGAGGCCTGCTCCAGACACTTCAATGAAGAAAGTGTTTGTCTTGAGTTTTTGGGTTTCGAGCATGAGATTTTCCCATGGATGGACTTCGGCCCTGCGTTTCTCCAAGGGTATGGGCTCTCCTGGAGAAATGGCCAACATCTCAGGAGATCGCCGGCGAAGAGAGTTTTTGGTCGAGGGAGGACTCGGGCTAAAGCAGCGATAGGCAGAAACCCGAAGCAGCCCGAATCGACGTACTTGAGAAATCGAATCTTCGGAATGTGCGGTCGGCCCAAGTATCTCGACTGCCGTCATAAAATGCACACCAGGTGGGTCTCATCTCGTGTCGGTGAACGACCCAGGAGGTGTTTCCACCGCTCAAAAAGTGAGCACCCCTGGTCGAGGGAGCTTGTCTTTTTCTGCTCGTTCGATAGACATTCGGGTTCAGGGCCTTGCCAAGTTACTTGAGGTTCGAGAAAAGATCTGGATTATGGTATCGCTTAGTTTCTAACGGGCACCGGTAGCCATTGATGCATGGTTGGATATCGCGTCCAGAGAACGACTTCCCCGACTTGAGGACCTCTCACGATATAGCCTTCCCGTCCAGGAGTCGTATCCCAATCAGCCACCCCCGGGTTGTCCGACGGTCGGTAGAAGAGTTCTGAGGTGACTTCACGTTCCCATTGAGGCGGACTTGAATCGATATCGAAAAAGCGGCCTAAAACAGCAATGCGCTGGACCGATTCGGGAGACCAATCGTCGGGGACCAGTTCTGGTGTATCGAGATCCATTCGAGAGAGCGACACATTGGGCACCGGTCGAGGGCCAACGAATCGAAGGTCGATCGAAGCCGACAGAGTGAAAAACTGCGCGGTGATGCTCACCGTCCCTGGGCGGTGAGCCTTCACCGTGCCTGCCCGGTTCGAGCTATTGAACTGGCTGCCGTTGGAAACCGTAGCGACCTCCGGATTGGAGCTTGTCCACACCGCAAAATTGCTGATCAGCTCTGAGCGCTGATAGTCGTCATTGGCTGATGATGTTAAGTATTCCACTAAATCAATGGTGCTGGCTGTAACCGGAGCCAAAAAGGCGAACTCGTTTTCCCCAACGTAGAAGGTGAGCAACTCTCCTGGAGGTGCAAAAGTACCAGGAAGGGGCCCTAGATCAGGCAGAATGCTGAACCCGGTCATTCCTTCCGGTTTAGTGCCGATGGCCGGATCGACAATTTCGAAGACCTGTCCAGGGCTCAGTTCCACCTCTGGAAAATAGAGCCCGATTCTCTGTCCGGCGTCGAGGTATTCGATGCGAATGTTGTCAACGCTGACCGGAACATCTTCCAGGACATAGACCGGCGCCAGCGGCAGCTCTCGAGGCGGGTAAGGAGTTCCTCCGGCGAGGGCATCGT
>JBJHCR010000217.1:0-11371 GCA_050486105.1 Vulcanimicrobiota bacterium | reverse complement strand
AGCCCTCGCTCCACTCTGCCTCGATCTCGGATTCTTTAAAACGAACTTTAATTCCCATACTCGGGTCTTCCTCAGCTTTTCAAATTTGCCCTTTAGGAAGGGTTTCCAGCGGAACTCGTGGGGAAACCCTAAGTCATTCTGAGGCTGGAACAAACTTGAGGATCACCCCATTGATGCAGTACCTCTTTCCAGTCGGCGGTGGTCCGTCGTCGAAAACGTGGCCGAGGTGACCACCACATTGAGAACAAAGGACCTCCACTCGACGCATACCGTGGCTGTTATCCGAAGCCGTGGCTATACTCCCAGGCACCGGATCGGTGAAGCTGGGCCATCCGGTCTTGGAATCGAATTTTTCCCCTGAGGCAAACAAAAGATTGTCGCATCCAACGCAGCGGTACTCGCCGTCTTCCTTGATGGCCAGACAAGAACTAGAATGAGGCCGCTCAGTGCCCGCTTTCCGTAGCACCTGATACTGCTCTGGGGTCAACTGAGCCTTCCACTCGGCCTCAGTTTTCTGCACGGGCCACCGATCGTTGGGGACTTGAGAGCTGCCGCTCTCATTGGCCGGAACGGAATCGGGAAGCAAGAAAGCGACCACCATAAAACTGAGCCAGAAAGTGGCCATTCCCAGCAAGAGTTGCTTTGTTCTCATACTGATATTATTGACTAAGGCCAAGAAAGGTTCCCCCTGCTAGAGGACCTCTAGTCCCAGTATCAGACCGAAGAGAGTCTACCATCCCATCATTGGGTGGGCTCGTTGGTGGTCAAGAACTCAATTATCCCTGATCAAGCCAAATCTTCAGGACAGCGCAAGATACCGGCGCAGGGGTACAATCGACCTCCTCGAAGCCTCAAGCGATGCAAGAGCAGAGGACCGAGGGCCCACATAGTTACCTAGCCGGTTATGTGGTGCTCGTTCTCGGTGCGGTTCTCGCCATCGTTGCCGTCATTTTTTTCTCGCTGAAAACCTTCTGGGGGGACAGCCCCATAGAAAAATGCGAACTGAGAATTGAACGTCTGGCTCAACGCCTCCAGCAAGAGTACCGTGCCGACGATGGTTCTCTCCCTGAGAGCTTACAGCAACTCCAAGAAGCAAACTTGACTCGATGCCCCTATTGCCGGGACGAGGCTGAGGCCACCGCGAACTATCGTTACAGAAAATTGAGTCGGGACACCTTTGAACTAGAATGCTCGTATAAGACCCATCGAGTGATCGGCACTCCTGACATCAAGAACCGTTATCGCACCTCACTAACTGAAGACTTGGTCCAAATTCCGAACCATAGCGAGACCCCCCCGGCCTCAGATGAATCCGACGGGTGACGATCTGTAGGGCCTGAAAATGTACCCGTCATCTTCTACCCAGCTATCAAACTCGGAAAGGAACAGTGAAAATCTCTGCGAATTTTTGCAGACGGGGGTGAATGGCTTGGCTTTCAAGAGGTCTAGAGTTTCCGACTTCATCTTTTTATTCTTATGGATTCTGTTTTGTGGCTGTGCCACTGGGGATTCTTCAAACCGAGATAGCCTAGTCCTATTCGGTGAGTCCGTGGAATTGACTTTAAGGGTCGACTTTGCTCAAGCGACCGAGAAATCTGCTCAGCAAACGACTGAAGTTGATCGAGTTTTCATTGAAGTTTTAGATGCTGACACAGGTGTGGGCGTAGTGCCTGCTGCCGAAATTCAGCGACCCAGTATCGGTACTATAGAGACCGTGGTCTTTCGAGGTGTCCCCCCCGGACGTCTAAACGTTAGGGCTGATTTTTTTGCAAGCTCGGGAGAGTTGCTTGGCAGAGACACGAAGTTCATCGACTTGGCGGCCGGTCAGACTGTGACTATAACCTTGAGCTATCAGCCCGGTCCCACGCCTAGTCCCCCTCCCCCTCCTCTGTTCCGAGAATTTTTGGTGGCACTCAATATTGAAGAGGCCCTGGTTTTCGAACTGGATGCCAACACCGGAATTCTCACGGAGGTCTTTAGAGAGAATTTCGGTGCCGATTCTTTACCTTTTTCGGTGGCAAGTAGGGCTGACGGTGCCGTCTACATAACCTTTACTCTGGCCGACCAGATTGGACATTTTCAGGTAGATCCCCTGACAGGAAGCCTTGAGCCGCGCACGGTGATCGCACGAGACTTGCCTGAAGGGGGAGCCGTGAGTCCAGACGGTCGATTTTACTTCCATTGCGAGCCTCGCTTGGCGCTCGACGGTTCTGTCCGCGCTTACAGTCTCGATCCCTCTACAGGAACACCAACGGAACTTCCGGATTCACCCTTCGTTATACCCGGTTCCTCAATTCCTCAAAGGATTTTCGTCCATCCTAATGGTCAATTTCTCTATGTCGCCGAGAGAGATTCTTCTAGTCCCAACGGGATGTTCTACATCTTCGAAATAGACACCACCACCGGCTTACTCACTCAAGTTGGCGGCCCAGTGGAAATCACCGCTCCCAGAGCTTTTGCTTTTGCAACCAGCCCAAATGGAGACACCCTTTTTGTGTGCGGCAATGACAACCAAGTCGACGCCTTCGCCATCAACCAGGGCAATGGAACTCTCACTCCCTTGCAACCCACTTTCGTTGCCCAGGACTCCCAGCTCGGAGAGATGGTGGTGGACGCCGACAACCAAGTTTTCTATGTCTGCGGTTTCACAACAGGACAGGTCGAGGCCTATCGGCTAGACGGTAACGGCCGACCCGGGGGTCCCATAGCCAGTTCACCGTTTCCCACCTTCACCACCGGAACCTTAACAACTCTGATCAACTCTTCCGGGGATTTCCTGATAACCACCAACACAGGAGCGCTTCCCAACGATGGAACGGTTTCCTGTTTTAGAATTCAGCCAGACGGCAACCTAAGTCCAGTTCCCGGCAGCCCCTTTTCAGCCGGGATTGGCACCTTCGATATGACTTTGGTTCGATTAGAGAACTGAGGCTTATCGATGGGAACCTCTCACAAGGTCGCTCATAGCGATTCGAATGTTTGGGCCCCGAGGGGAAACTCAAAGACTTGTTTTCTATATGCAACTCAGCTATGCTCAGACTAGATTATGTTAATCCATTTCCCTTCAGGAGGATGTCCATGAACTTCATTTTGATTGCCTTGCTGCTCGCCTTTGTGGTTGGAATCTTCATCTTGCAAAAGCTGATTCTCATCGGTGTGGGCATCATCGTTTCGGGTCTAGTGGGGGCCGCGGCCGATAAAGTGGTGCCGGGTGACCTGCCCGGGGGGGTTCTCGGAGCGGTCATGGCCGGCTGGTTGGGCTTTATTTTGGGTCACAAAATTCTGGGTGACCTTGGTCCCAGCATAGCCGGAGTGTATCTTCTTCCCGCTTTCGCAGGCGCCGTGGTCTTGGCGTTCCTGGCCGAGATCTTCCTGAGCAAGAAAAAGGCCTAAATTCCGAAAGCTTTAGCTTCCATAGACCTTGAGATACCCTTCGAGAGCTCGCTCAATGGTAAACAGGCGACGCGCCCGGTCTGCTCCGCGTTGGCCCAGGTCCTGGCGAAGGCCGGCATCGTCCACCAGACGGTCGAGGTGGCTCACCAGGCCTTGGAGGTCGCCGCACTCAAAGAGCAGGCCGTCCTCTCCCAGCACCTCGGGGATGCCTCCGGCCGTGCTTGCGATCACCGGCCGTTGTCCCAGCATGGTTTCCAGAATAGCCAGACCAAAGCTCTCCTTGTCCGAAGGGTACAGGCCTAAATCGCAGGCCTTCACGTAGTCCTCAACGGAAGTCGCACTTCGGACCAGGACCTTTTCATCGAGGCCCAGTTGCTCAACCAGGGGCCGATGAGGCTCGAAGCTTGCTCCAGCCAAAAACAGCAAAACCAGGCGCTCCCTATGGGCGCTTTGGGCCACCGCCTGAAGCAACAGATCCACCCGCTTCACCGCTCTGAGGTTGGACATATGCAAGATTAGGATCTGCTCTGGACCGACACCCAGGTTGGCTCGAAACTGATCTCGATCCACTAGGGATTGGCCCACATTGCTGAAGTTGGAGATCACCTGGATCTGTCCCTGACAATCAGGGAACAAAGCATAAGTCTGCTTCCTTAAGCTTTGGGATACGGCCGTCACCGCATCGCTCTCCTTGATGGCGTGCTCGATCAAGCAGCGATAGGCAGGGTCGGGTCCCAGCAGGGTGATGTCGGTGCCGTGGAGGGTAGTCACCAACCTGGGTTTCGGATCTTTGAGCATATCTAGGGCCAGCAGGGCGGCCACGGCGTGGGGGATGGCGTAGTGAACGTGCAGCACCTCTAAGGAGTAGTCCCGGCAGACTTCGGCGATCTTCACCGCCAGGGGCAGGCTGTAATCGGTCCCTTGAAAAACGGCATAGTCGCCCATCTCCACTTGGTGAAAAAAGATGTGCTCCGAGTCCTGATTCTTTAGGCGCACCGGCCTCTCCGAACAGACAAAATGGACCTGATGTCCGGCTTGAGCCAGGGCCAGACCGAGTTGGGTGGCAAGAATCCCGCTTCCCCCCACGCTGGGGTAACAGACGATGCCGATTTTCAAAAGTGCCTCTTGGCCCCAGTTATGGCCCCAAGTCCTGAGAGCACCAAGCCCTCTTCGACATAGAGAGCCTGCCCGTACTCAAAGCCGCACTCCATCCCTAGAAGCCGGCTTTGGGTCAACTGGTAGTCGAGATAGTTCATACTCTTGAGTTGGGAGGCGTGACAGCCCATCATCTCCTTCCAAGTCTCAACCACCGCCGAAATGTCAAAAACAAGCTCGGTACAGCCCGCGGGAGTGGCTCCGCCGGTGATGCGATAATGCAGTAGGCACTCTACCTTATGGATGGGCAGGTCGTGCAACTCAGCCAAGCCTCCGTAGCGAGCCAGGCGGGCTGCTCTTTGCACCGCCCGCCCCACCCGACTGTGGTCGGGATGCTGGTTGTCCACTAAGGTGGGAGCTAGGATCTGATTGGGTTTGAGCTCTCGAATTAGGCGCGCAAGCTTGAGGGCCGAGGCCAGATCGTCTTCCATATGGGCGTCTCCGCCTAGATCCAGCCACACTAAACGTGCCTTACCTAGGGCGGCTGCCTGCTCGGCTTCTTGGGTTCGGCCCTCAGGGGTGCCGTCGGTGCCCGCTTCACCCCGGGAGCAGACCACCCAGGTGCACCTCGCACCCGCCTGGGCTTCTTTGAGGAGAATGGCCGCACAACCAAACTCGATGTCGTCGGGGTGGGCCCCTATGGCTACGAGGTGTCGCTTTTCAGGGGATGTAGGCAAGGTTCGACTCCTCAATGTGATAACGCTGGTGGAATTGGATTTCCGGACACTGTTCGAAATCAAGGTAAGCCATTTCGCCGGCCCCGGCCACGTAGTCGGTGCACCCCACCACCGACTGCATCCAGGGCAAGCGGGTGTCCCGAGCAGGGCTCACTTGCTCTTTGCTTGACTGGCGCGGTCCTAATTCGTGGTACTTTTCCCCGCCTCGGTGCAAGCGCAACCCACATTCGGTGAGCCGGGCTCTGACCAACTCGTCCCGAAAAGGCACATCCACAAAAACATCATCGACTTGGCAGGCTTGGATTCGGACACTGGGATCGCTGGAACGGACCACTTCGATCCCCTCGAGAAGCCCAAGTTGATGGTACATCTCAAGACAAAAGTCGGCCACCTGGGTGGCTCGAACTCTTTCAAAGACCTTAACCAGGCTCCGGTCCATAAAACGAGGCAGTCGGCGGGCCGTCTCCTCTTGCCAACCCGAGACGATCTCTTTGGCATACAGGGGCGTATACTTGCGCTGAACTTTGTTTGGGACCCGGAAATTCAGTTTATCCAAGAGTCCGGTTCTCAAGTCTCTCATCTCGGTCAGGGTTTCTCTGAGATCGTGGTCGCTGTCGTGACAGAAAAAAACCACTTTCCCGCCGATCTCCTGCTGGAGGTCCCGGGCCTTGCGAATTTTGGCTACCAGGAAGCGCTTGGGAAAGAATCCGCAGGGTTGCTGTCCAAAGCAGATCACCGGTTCACCCATGGGGTCTCACTTTCTCCAATATCAAGCTGAGCCCCATGGTTAGGGTGCAGCCGATCATATTGAACCAGAGGTAGCCGATTTCGGTTGCGAAAAAAAGGAGGAGCACCGAAGTTTGAGCCGTGACTCCGGCCCAAAAAACCGCTGTGCCACGCACTTTCTTGAAGAAAAAGGCTACCAAAAAGAGTCCCAACACCGTCCCGTAAAAGAGGGAACCCAAAATGTTCACCGCCTCGATCAGGTTCTCCACCAGATGGGCGAACAGGGCAAAACCCACGGCCACGCAACCCCAGCCGGCGGTCAAGGCTTTAGAGGCTTTCAGGTAGTGGGCCTCTTCGGCTTGGGGCTTGAGCACCGGTTTGTAGAGATCGATCACCGTGGTGGTGGCCAAGGCGTTCAATTCCGAGGCGGTGCTCGACATGGCCGCACAGAAGATCACCGCGATCAAAAGACCCACCAAGCCATTAGGCAGATAGGCCAGCACCCAAGTGATGAACACATAGTCGGTGTCCTTGGTCTCCACCCCGGGTTCGGCCTCAGCCAAGAGAGCCTTAGCCTGGGCGGTGAGTTCGAGATTGCGGACTTCCAAGGCTTGAACCCGCTCTAGGGCGAGTTCACTGGCCCGTGGGTCTGGAAGTTGAAGGGCTTGTTGCCAGGCCACGATGGCCTGCTTTTTCTGGTCAAAGTTGGCCTGATGCTCGGCTTCTAGCTGTTCGGCTTGAGGGGCCCATTCTGAGGTCATCAGCCGGCCCCAAGCGGCGTCCTTGAAGTGGATCGGGGGTTTCTCAAACTGATAGAAGAGAAAAACAAAAACTCCAGTGAGCAAAATGAAGAACTGCATAGGCACCTTCACTGTCCCGTTGAAAAGCAGGCCGAAGCGGCTGGCGGTGAGGTTCTTCCCGGTGAGATAGCGCTGCACCTGAGATTGGTCGGTGCCGAAGTAGGCCAGGGCCAAGAAGGTTCCCCCCAGCATACCCGACCAAAAGTTGTAGCGCTCGCTCCACTCCAACTGAAAATCGATGGCGTCCAGCTTGCCCAGAGCCCCCGCCAGGTGCAGGGCTTCGCTCAGGCTGCTGTGGCTGGTGACCTCTTTCACCAGCATGCCAAAAGCCACCATCAGTCCACAGAGGATGATGGTCATCTGCCACTGCTGGGTCATGCTCACCGCCTTGGTCCCCCCGGACACGGTGTACAGAATCACCAGCACTCCGGCAGCCAGGATGGTCAGGTCCAGGTTCCAGCCCAAGATGGTGGCGATGACGATGGCCGGGGCGTAAAGGGTGATCCCGGCGGCCAGGCCGCGCTGGGTCAAAAAAAGTGCCGCCCCGAGGTAGCGGGTTTTGGGATCAAAGCGATGACCGAGGTACTCATAGGCGGTGTAGACATTCAGCTTGCGATATATGGGCAAGAAAAAGGCACAGATGATCACCATGGCCACCGGCAGACCCAGATAGTTCTGCACGAAGCGCAGGCCGCTCTCGTACCCGAGCCCCGGGGTGGACAAGAAGGTGATGGCGCTGGCCTGGGTAGCCATGATGGAAAGACCGATAGTCCCCCAGCGCAGATTGCTGCCCCCCTTCAAGTACCCTTGAAGATCCCGCTGACCCCGAGAGACCCAGGTTCCGTAGAAAGCGATGGCCAGCAGCGTGGTGACCAGGACCACGGTATCTAAAACGGTCATGAAAAAGCGATCCGAAAGAGATACATGAGCACCACCTGCAGCCCCAGGCATCCCAAAACGGCCAGGTAGACCCGCTTCCAGGTTCCTAAGAAGGGAGGAGGATCTCCGGTTTCGGGTTCACTCATGCCTGAGGTCGACCAGGTTGGCGAACAGTCGATAGGCTCCAGGCACTCCAGCCGGCAGCTGTCGAAAGAACGACAATCCGGTGTAGATCAGCTGCCCGGACCCGTAGGGCGCCACCAAGAGGCCTCCGGTCAACTCGTCCTCACCCGGGTCGTGCATCCCCAAAATAGGGGTGAACTCCGGTCCCCACTCTTGGGCGAAATACAGGCCTCGCTCTTGAACCCAACCTTCAAAATCACTTTGCTCCAAGCGATTGGGACCCCGCAGCACCGGATGCTCAGGATTCAAAAGGCGCACTTTGGAGTTCTGGTCGGTGACCCGGCCCCGAGAGAGCTTGAGGCTATAGGGGGCGATCTCCTCGCGCTTTAGGCTCTGACTGGTGTTGTAGTTGACCACCAGGGTGCCCCCCTGGTGCACGAAAGCAAAGAGAGTAGGCATCAGAGTTTCCAAGCCCTCGAGCACGTTCAAAGCTCGAACCCCGAGCACCACCGTTCGGTAGTCCTTTAGGGATTCAACGGTGAGGGCGGCTGGGTCCAAAACCTCCACCTGATAGCCCATCTGCTTTAGGGCTTGGGGAAGCTTATCGCCCGCTCCTGAGATGTAGCCCACCCGGCCCTTGCTGGTCAGCAGGTCCACCGCCACCGCCTTAATCTGGGTTCTAGGGTGGGACACCTGTCGCGGAATATGGGGGTATTCGATGACTTGCACCGTTCGGTCGAAGCGGCCCTCGGGGAGCACCAATTCCGGCTGCAGAAAAACCGTCTCAAACTTGGGACCAGGGGTGACTTCAAATTGGAAAGCAAGTTTGGCTCCTTGCTTCATAGGTGGAACCTGGTGGTTCTCGGGAACCACCCCCCAAGCCGAAGGGGACATCAAGGTCAATACACCGCCTTGGTGCTCTCCTTGCAGGGCCCGAACTCGGACCTCCACCAAGCGAGGCTCGGGACCGGGAAAGAGTACCATGTCCTCGACACACTCCACCGACACCTTTGGGGCCACGGAGACCGGCACCACCACTTCTCCGTGCACCGGGTCCACTCTGGCGTAGGTCCAAGGTCGACGGAGAACCAGGGGTCGGCCGTCGATCGAAAGAGTCCACTGGACCTCTAAGTCCGGCGGATTCTCCGGGACCCCCCTCAAGGCCAAATCTGCCACCTCAAACATGCCCTCAGTGGGCTGTTGCTTCAGCCAGTAGGGGTGGTCGTAGGAGAAGCTCTTGGGCAGCTGTACGGTGCGTTCGATCACCGTCTCCACTTCGCCGGGAATGCTCTGCCCCAAGGGCACTCTGTCTTCACCGATGCTCACCTCCGTAAGAGTGATCTCCCCAGGGTAGCGGTGCAGGACACCTAAACTCAACGGAACTTCGGTTCCAGGCTCCACGAAGGAGGAGCCGGTGTTGGCCCGCAAACGCAGACCCAAACACTTCTCGATGAGGCTCTCGATCTCGTCTCTTTTACGCTTTGGCCACACTCCGCCGACCCCTGAAGGCAACTCGTCGATGAGATCGCGCACCGCCAACAGTCTGGGCACGGTGAGCGCGGGCTCTCTAGGCTCGAAATCTCGAATGAGGTCGGAGATGGCCCGGTCGACGGCTTGTCCTCCGGGAATCCGGTTCCAAGTGGGGTCCACGCCGTCCATCAGGCCAAGCTTTGGGGCCGGGCCGGCCAGGTTTTGCAAATACTCGCGTTGCTCTTCACCACTGGGGGCGGCCCCGAAGCCCTGGCTCTTGTGCTGGCTTCGGCTGCGGGCGGCGATCTCTGGAATGGAAGCCCCCAAGAGGGAATTGAAGCCGCTGACCAGGATTTCTACCTCTGCCAGCTTGGGATCGAACTCCAAACCTCGCTGCCGGAAATGCCAGGGGCTCAGATTCCAGAGGATCCTCTTGGCCTGCCAGGGCGCAACCTTCTCGAGTTGTTCGGGAAAACGCCGGGGGTCGGCAGCGGCTTCGAATGCTTCTAGGGCTAATTGGGCCGAGGCCGTATGGTGGCCGTGGGTGTACCCAGGCTCCAAGGCAAAGCGATTGATCAGCACATCAGGCTGAAATTGGCGAATGACCCAAACGGTGTCGGCCAGGACTTGGTCTCGATCCCAGATCGCCAAGGTTTCCTCCGGCGATTTCGAGTAGCCAAAATCTAAGGCCCGGCTGAAGTATTGTTGGCCTCCGTCTAAGGCGCGAGCCTGCAGCAATTCCTGGGTCCTGATCACTCCCAAATCCGGCCCGAGCTCCGGACCGATAAGGTTTTGTCCCCCGTCCCCCCGGGTCAAGGACAGGTAGGCGGTCTGGTAGCGCTCTTTTCTTGCCAAATGAGCGATGAGCTTGGTGTTCTCATCGTCGGGATGGGCGGCCACGTACAAAACCGAGCCCAGGACTCGCAGTTTCTCCAGATCGTTGAGAATCTCCGAGGCGCTTTGGGCCCAGACAGCTCCGGTCATAAACACCATCAACAGCAGGCTTCGGAGCAGCAAAGCTACAGGCTTTCGATGAGTTGCTGGTTTCGCTTGCGATACTCTTCGTGCATGGCCGGAGCTTGCTTGGACAATTCGATGGACTGCTCGGCGGCGGCTTTAGCCTCATCCTTGCGACCCAGCTTCGCCAGAATCTGGGCCTTGCCGTGGACCCACCAGAAAGCCTCGGGACGCTCTTCTAAGGCAAGCTCCATCCAAGCCAGGGCCTGTTCGAGATCTCCCCCGTGGTTGATGATCCACTGGGCGGCGCTGGCGTAGCTTCGGGCGTCCTGTTTCTGACCAGAACTGATAGCCTGCTCTATGGCCGCGTCCACTTTGGCTTTGGTGTCGAGGGTCAGCTCCAGAGGCACGGCGGTTTTCTCCCACTTCAGAACCAGGTGAGCCGAATCGTCGCGCAGGTGGTCCACCTCGATGGTGAAGGTCTCCACCGGCTCTTCTAGAGCCTTTGGTTTCACTTTTAGGCGTAAGAGATCTTGATCCTCATTATAGTTGTTGATGGAGGCCAGGTCGCTTTCCTTATTGAGGATCACCGTCCACTCTTTTTCTCCGGGGATGGAAAGCAGCACATAGGTGCCGGCCGGCACAGCCTGCCCTTGCAGCTTAAGGTCCTCAGAGAAAGTGATGGTGGTGGGAGCATTGGCCCCGGTGCGCCAAACCGTGTCAAAGGGCACCAGGTCTCCGAAAACCACCCGATCCTTGATGCTGGGCCGGGAGTAATCCACAGTCACCGAACCCAGCCCCACCTCCTGCACCACCTTAGCCCGAGGGCTGGCCGAGGGGAAGGCCATCTGGGCCGACACTGGCAGGGTCGTGAAGAACAGAGCGGTACCTAAAATTAAGGGTAATAGTGTTTTTCTCATGGGCTGGCCCTTCGCAGGGTGCCCTAGGCAGGCCTTCCGGGGCTTCAGTGGGCTGGGTCCTTCTTGGTAATTGCCCCGGAGCGGGCTCACTGGGCGAGGTTGGAGAGCATCTCCGGATAGCCCGGAACTGGCTGCCGTACTTGACTACTAGTTAAGATGGACGGACCAACCAACTCTCTGTAAAGAAAAAACGCGGATTACCTCGAAGGAGGCAGAGCCGCAAGTGGCTTACGCCACAAATCTATACAAAGGAAGTATCCGTCATGAGAAT
>JBJHCR010000216.1:0-11376 GCA_050486105.1 Vulcanimicrobiota bacterium | reverse complement strand
CTAGGAGGCTGCTGATTTAATCGGACTCTGTCGCATGGTTTTGTCGAGTTTTGTCGTATAGATCCTCGAACATGTTTCGAGGAGTTGATAGTCAGATGTCATTTTGCGAAATTGAGGCGTGGTGCGGCGAACTCGTACCCGAGGATAGTTTCTTTTCCCGTATGCACCGTTACGGCGCGGATTGGTTCCGAGACGAAGATTTCGCCGGTATATATAAGGACAGCAATAAGGGGCGCCCTACTGTGCCCCCCTCTCTTCTGGCGCGAGCCCTGATCCTGCAGAACTACACCGGATGTTCAGATCGAGAACTGGTGGCTCGGATCCAGTTCGACCTTCGTTACAAGAAGGCGCTTGACGTCTCTATCGACTACGCGGGTTTTCATCCAAGCTTGCTCAGCCACTTTCGTGCCCGCCTGATCCTAAACGATAAGGACAGCCTGATCTTTGAAAAGAGTATCAAAGCCGCACTCGACTCCGGATGCCTCAAGGAAGACGACGTGCAAGCGATGGATTCCATGCCAATTAAGGGCGCAGCAGCCCTACAAGATACCTACACTCTCTTGAGGACTCAACTTCAAAAGATTTTAAGAGAAGTGCGCAAGCAACTGAAAACTTGGCCCAAGAAGGTGCCACACAACTTCAGCTATCCGTTTCCTTGGGAGAGATACTTGGCCGAGGAAAACAAGGGGAAGCCCGATATCCCTTGGGAGGACGAGGAGGCGAAGCGCAGATACTTGGGAGAGTTGGTTTCTGATGCCCGAGCCCTGATGGAGGCCATCAAAGGCTCAGAGCTATATGAGCAGGGGTCCGTAAAGGATGCCTTGGAACTGCTCGAAAGGCTTCTCAGCCAAGACATCGACGAGAAGAAACCTGGCGGACCAAACATCAAAGAGGGCGGAAAAGACCGTGTTCTCAGCACGGCCGACCCGGAAATGCGTCACGCAAGGAAGAGTAAGAGCAAGCTCATCAAGGGATACAAGGCTCACGTCCATTCCACCGAAAAAGAGATAGTCACAGAAATCGAAATAACTCCAGCCAATGTTCACGACAAGCACCCTGTCCCTGAGATGCTCGAGAGGCAACGAGCTAGAGGGGTGAAACCAAAAAGGGTGTACGGAGACTGCCACTACGGCGACGCGGAATTCAGGGCAAGCATGGAGCAGCAGGGAGTCGAGATAATCTCCAAACTGCCCACGGCTCCGTCGACAAAAACCACACTCTTTACCAAGAGAGATTTCGATATTGACTCAAATCTTGAGCGAGTAACTTGTCCTACGGGAGAGACGACGTTTCAGTTTTCCTTCAGGAAAGATGAGAAGGGTCGAGAATGCCGAGCGTTCTGTTTTTCAAAAGAGCAGTGCGAAAGCTGCCCCTTGAAGGCGAACTGCCTAGCCCAGGGTCATTCTCGAAGATGGGTGAGGCTCCATCACCACGAGGACCAATTGCAAAAGGCGCTTCGAAAGAACTCCGAACCTGGGTTTCGAGAAGACTTCAAGCGCCGCTTGGTTGTAGAGAGGGTACAGGGCAGACTACAGAGCTATGGGCTTCGACAGGCAAGATACTTCGGGAGCCGCAGGATAAAGCTGCAAGCACTCTTCACAGCTGCCGCCAACAACTTCTGGCGAATAACGCAAATTATAGCCAACTCAGGTCGCGCCGGACCTCCAGAGTTAGCAGGAGTGGGGCTCTAAATGACCAGGCAGCTAGAGGCGGCCTGCATTGCCCTGCGCTGCATCGCCTCAAATCGCCCACGTGGGCCCTGAAAACCGCATCTCTCCCTCGGGTTGGACCTGAGGGAGAAGAAAAACCACAGCGCGAGGTGTTTCGAGCGCTCAAAAAATGCTCGAACGAGGAAAATACCATCCTGAAACCGGGTTAAATCAGCAGCCTCCTAGAGGCCCGACCGGAAAGTCAGTTGACAACCGAGGGGACCTCGGTTGAATCCAGTGATGGTGCGGGCCTCTATCACCCCTTTTGTCGAAGTTTGCCCGGAAACCAAGGTTTCCGGTTTGCCTTCTAGAGTTGTTAGGAGTCCGGAGGCAAAATCTTCACGACTTTGTCTCCTTTGACTTGGACGTTATGGGTTTGACCTTTCTTGTATGATTTCCACTCGCTCTCTGATCGGGTTTCATACTCGGCTCGACTTCCATCAGAGAGGGTGAAACCTACGACGTACCGCTCTCGGCGTGGGCCTTCACGTTCCTTGGCACCGGAAACCTGTACCTCCGGCCACCTAGGCTCGATACCCTCGCCTCCAGCTGCAGTTTCGTGTTTGACCTTTTTCCATTCATCGATTTCAAATCGAACCTTGTCGCGATAGACAGGCTCCTCTCGATAGATCGGCTCCTGATAAGTTTCCTGACGGGTGACAGTTTCGTAAATGGGTTCGTCCTTCATGATGTCTTCAAAGTAACCATTGCCCAGATCCCTAGTGCCAACCTTGACTTGCCTTGTTCCGGTTTGCACCTGTTCGCTGACATTGCGAGTCCTGGTTTCCGAGCCGATCTGGATCTTATTGTGGGAGTGGACTTGGCGGCTGCGGGAGAGCTCTCGAATGTTACTCCGTGGCAGTTCATTGTCCCACTTTTCATCGATTCGAGTCTTAAGGTGCTCGATATCAATCTGCCGCTCCCACGAATGATCGACGATCGTACCAACGTCGGATGAGCTCCGACAAAAGAAGAAGAGTCCCAGAACCACCATGACCAAAATGGCGGCAAAAAGGGGCAGGCGAGAGGTCTTGTTCTCGGATGTTCGTTCTGTCATGGAGGCTCCTTTCGCTCGCTGCTGACTTGACTTGTCGTGGTCGGACGTGGTGCCGCCTGAGGCATGTCGGGATTCGCTGACCTGTCGAGGCGGAGAACCATCTGCTCCCCCCCCGCAGCCGGTGCAGAACTGTTGGTAGGCGGGATTGTCAGCTTTGCAGAAGGCGCAACTCCAATCGGGTCCAGAGCGAGCCCGCTTAAGCTCCGCTTCGTCTTCGATCAGACGCGCATCATCGGGAAGATAAAACTTTACGTCTTGGTCCCGAGCGGCACCACAACTCCCGCAATACTGGTGTGCGCCTCGATTGCGCTCCCGTCCACAGTAGGGGCAGTCCCAAGCCCCTTCACGTATAGCCATCAGTCGATCCTCCCATCTCTCGGCCACGGAGTGTCCCTTCGAAATCAGAGAATCCTCGGCCTTAACTAAGAATCTATTTTCCTAAACGACCAAGAAACCCTGGATCAATGTGCAAATATTGTTGACTCTATCGAATTGTCTGGATCCAGAGCAAGGGTTCGCTCAGTCGGTCCAGGAATTGCCCATGGTGGCCGGCCATCTCTTCATCTTTCGAGGCGACCTCACCAAGGTCGCTTGCGACGCTTGGTTGCTCCCCACGGATTTTGGTTTCCGCGTGGAAGACTACTGGCTTTCCCCCGAGCCTGAGGGCTTCCACGCCGCGATGTCGGCCTTGCGTGAGGTTCCTGTCCAAGGCTGGCTCGACGGAGATCTCCTGGCGATACCAGTCCCCAACTGGCCTGAGAGACGAAGCCCTCCTTGGCTGGTGAACATCCTGAGCCACAAAAGAGGGTCTCTCGGTCGCTCGGTTCGCGCATTCGCCCAAGAATATTTGCGTCGTTCGAAGAGGATTCGAAACGACAGAGCCAAGCCGCTTCTGGCCTTGCCCGTGATCAGCACGGGGAAGGGAGGTGGAGCGAAGATCAAAGGGCAGGTCATCGAAACGCTGGTCCGAGATTTACTGAAGATCGTTCAAGAGTTTGACCTAGACATCGCGCTGGTTACTAGGTCGGCTGCCGCCTTAGCCGCCGCGCAAAAGGCCAGAAAAGAGATAGAAGGAACCTGGGTGTCCCTGCCCGATGAGTTGGTCGAGAAAGCTCGGGACTTAGCCCGTGTCGGGGGCAAGCAGGGTCTCGCTCTTTTCTTAGGAGCAGGAGTGAGTTGCAGCGCCGGACTTCCAAGTTGGACGGGTCTCCTTGAAGAGATGGCCAAGCGTATCGGCATTGAGGGTTCAGAACTCGAGGAGTTTTCTAAACTGGATATGCTGGACCGTGGTAGTGTGCTAGAGGGGAGATATCGCAATCGTGGCACTTCCATCAAATTGTCCATCGCTGAACTCTTTAAGAAGAATCCTGACCATTCTCTCCTCCACGGTCTGCTCGCTTGCCTTCCTGCTAACGAGGTCATCACCCAAAACTATGACCAACTCTTTGAATTGGCAGCTGTGGGATCGGGAAATCCGGTGAGCACTCTCCCGTACAGCCAACCTCAAGACTCGCCAGGGAGATGGCTTCTAAAAATGCACGGCTGCGTTTCGGCCCCGGACGACATAGTGATCCGCCGAGAGGATTACCTCCGCTACTCCGAGCGGAGAGCAGCCTTGTCTGGGATTGTTCAAGCCACTTTGCTGACCCGAAGAATGCTCTTTGTGGGCTTTTCCCTGCGAGACGGAAATTTTCATAGAGCCGTCGATGATGTCCGGCGTTCCATGATCCACCGCCAGGGCTATCACTTTGGAACAGCTCTTTTTCTCTACCATAGCGCCTTGACCGCTGAGCTCTGGCAATCGGAAATGGAAATCATCCATTTTCAAGGAGAGGATGACATGCAGGCCGCTGCTCGACGCCTGGAAATTTTTATAGATTGCGTTCTCGGCCACTGGGGCTCCAACACGAGTCACCTTTTGGATCCCTCGTTCAGCCACCTTTTGAACACCGCAGAGGATGAACTTAAGCAACAACTCTTGATTCTAGCTCGAACAGTGAGCAACGAAGCTCAAGCGACGCCTGCCTGGGGAAAGGTTCGCCGTTTATTGCGTTCCCTAGGATGGTCTGAGTCGGAACACTGAACCACGGCTTCCAGCGTTATTCACCTTGGCGGAGAGGTATCTCGAAGTCGGCCGAAATCATGTGGTGATCGGAAGCTGACGAAGAGAGCCACCGGTAGGTTCCGTCTTTGGACTGTCCTAAGCGATGAATTTCAGAGCCCTTGACTGCTCCGGCTTGGCTTTCGGGATAAATAATGTGGTCGAGTTGCACTGGGTCGAAACCCCAGGATTTATTGGGATTAGCCGGCCAAGTCTGACGTTCCTTAACCGGTAGGTGCTCTAGGCTGTCGATCCAACGCTCTCGTCCGTCTGCTGGGTTCAAGACAGCTTGAACCGACGGGTCGGGAGTTCCATCGTTGAAGTCTCCGGTGACCACGAAAAAGCGATTGGGAAACTCTTCCATCTCAGATTCCACAATGTTTCTGATGGCCTGCCCCTCAGAGAGCCTCCGCAAGTCCGAATCCATTCCGTGTTCTGAAGGACGGCGAGACTTAGAGTGGGTGGTGTATACGGTCACATCTGCTTCCGAGTCGCCGTTTAGGTCCAAGTCGACCCTCAGTAGGTCTCTGCTGAAACCGATTTCTTTTCCTGAGCCGTCTGCTACGGGAAACTTGGTATCGACGTGGGTGGTATAGCTAACCACCGGATACTTGGAGATAAAGCCGACGTTGATACCTCTTTGGTCGTGGCTCGGAACGTGGACCACGTGGGGGTACTTCTCATTTAGCTTGTGGTTCGCCATGAACTCACGAAGCGTCTTTTCCGAAGACAGCTCTTGGAGAGCCACCACGTCTGCATCCACCGTGTCCAACACTTCGGCTAAGGCGCCCTGGGACCACTCACTCTTCGGCCTTCCGGTGTGGCCTTCGGGGAGATCGCGTCTCGCAAAGAGGTTCTGGACATTGTAGCTGCCAACTTTTAGTGGAATGGTGTTCATAGCTGCTCCTGAAATTTTCTCTAGGACCAGAGTATCAGTTTCAGCTCTCAGCAGTCTCTAAGGAAATGTAAACATTTGACAACGCTGAAAACTCGAGTGCTGCAGAGCGATGTCGAGGTGAGGTAGAGGCCAGATCCTAAACTCCACAGCAGCGCTTGTACTTGCGGCCGCTTTGGCACGGACAGGGATCGTTTCTTCCGACCTTAGGAGCTGACCGCTTGTGAGTTCCCTGCTCGATCAAGTCTCCCCTAAGAAATCGCCATCCCTCTTCGTTTCGAACGAAATAGGAGCGCTCATGGTGATTGCGGCAACCGTTCTGGTGATAGTGGGCAATGAACTCCACAGTACCGTGAGAGTCCTCAGGTCCACCTCCGGTGGTAGACACGATTTGTAGGGATTCCCACTCGGGAGCCTGCCCGTTGCGCACGAAATCTGAGAGAGGTTCCGTTTGGGTTCGGGCCAGAAAGTCGAAATCGCTCATTCCAAAAGCCACGAAGCGCGAGCGCATGAGTTCCTCGGCAGTATCGGGTTGCTGTTTACCGATCAAGAACCGCCCACAGCAGTTCTCAAATGAGATCTTGCTTCCACATTCGCAGCTCATGCTTCTTCACCGGCAAATAAACGTGTCAGAAATATGGCTCTTAGGAAAGATATGTTCCTGAAGGTGGATAATACTCTCAAATGAAGTTGCTCCTGGTTGATGATCACAAGATTTTGCGGGATGGCCTTCAGACCCTTCTTGAGTCTGACCCATCCATGGAAGTGGTCGCATCCGTCGGTTCCGCCGATGAGGCTCTGCAAACTGTGAGAGAGCATGAGGTCGAGGTTGCCATCGTGGACCTGTCGCTCCCAGGGAGAAATGGACTATGGTTGGTTCGTCAACTCCGGAAAGTTCGTCCCCATATCTCGGTCTTGATGCTGTCGATGCATACCGACGCCGACTCAGTGGCCCAGGCCCTCTCTGAAGGGGCCAACGGGTATCTCACCAAGAGCGCTGACCGGGAGGAGTTGTTTCAAGCGATCATCGCAGTGAGTCGTGGACGGACCTATGTGCAGGAACGTTTGGCGCCTTCCGTGATGCAGGCGATTCAATCCGGTCGCCGCTTGGAGCCCCAGGAAGAGCTGAGCGAGCGAGAGGTGGAAGTGCTGAAGTTGGTGGCTAGGGGAGACTCCAACCACGCCATAGCCGAGGCCATGTCCGTTTCTTTGAGTTCGGTAAAATCATACCTGCGATCGTGTTTCAAGAAGTTTGGGGTGACCACTAGGACGGAACTGGTCGTCACGGCCTTGAACCAAGGAATCTTGTTGCAGGACGAGATCTAAAGGTTTTTTCGACCTGAGCTGTCTGAGTCTGAAAAACATGACCGATCGGTTACTGACAGAGGAGGCTAAATGTCTTACGATAACGGCGGGAGAAGGGTATCCGCCGATTACCACTCGTCAGATAGTGCTTTCGAACACCTCCTGGTGGTGAAGCTTTGCTAGTCATCGATTCTGAAAACGGAGTTCGTCAACGAACCTCTGACTCAGACCTCGAACTAGCAGAGCTTCTTTTATTGTGGAGATATGTACTTCAAGGGCAACCTGAAGTGGCCCATCGGCATCTCTTTGAGTCGTCGACTCCAACCGTCAGCCTTTCCCTTGAGTCCCTAATTCTTCTATCTTATGGTGGTATACCGACGGCATCGCTCCGCTGGCCCCCATTCGACGTCACCTCACCCCCGGAGGTGTTGGCAAAGCGGGCACTGCTTTGGGCGTTGGTCGGTTTGCTGGACCATCGAGTTCCTCTATCCTTGAGATGGGTGAGCTTAAGTCTGAGGTATTGTCAGACCGGAGTCCTCAGTCGGTTAGTGGCAAGCTTCTGTTATCGTGAATTTGCTCTGAGCCTTCAAGCCAACCACAAGACGAGGTCCCTGAAGCTGCTCCGGAGTGCCTGGGCAACGCTTCCTCCGGCGGAGTCTGTTCCACTGTTGTTGCAGCCGTTCCGGTTGCGAGAAGAGGGGTTCCTTCGGGCCATCGAGGATTGTTCTGAAGGCGAGGGCTTGTTGCTTCGGAGTTTGGCTTCGGCAGAGAACCAGGGGTTGGAGTATGAGAGATGGCTGACGGCAAGGGTCCTAGGTCGTTTAGGGCTCAAGGATGGGCACTCGAAGCCTTCAAGCTCAAGTCTCCCACGGCTTCCTGATGTTGCTGATGAACCCTCAAGGGGAGCAGAAGATCACCGGCAAGTCTCGAATCTTCCCATACGCTTCCGGCGCTTCTTGTGGAGTTGCGAGGGTTTCACCAAAGTGGACTGCCCTTCACGCTTGTTGGACCTAGTTCGCTTGGCTTTGAAGGACATTTTCTGGTATCTCGATATCGAAGTTGGAGACTCTCAGTCGGACCTTCAGCCGATGCTCTCGCAGCGCTTGTCGGAATGCATGGTTGTTCGGGGAAGGGCTCATTGCGGAGTCGTTCGTGGTTGCCACGGGGACGCAGCTCTCTTCCATGGCTTAACGAGGCTCGCTGGTATCGCCCTCAAAGCTGTAGAGCACGAACTGGAACTCAAAGGAGTGCTCAAAATGCAGCAGCGCTCCCAGCAGGTCTGGGAAGAGGCCTTCCTTTCGACGCCCCTCGGGGTTGCCGTTCTTCGTGACCGAGGAATCGTCGAGCGGTCCAACCCTAGATTTCGGAACTTGGTGGCCGACAACCTTAAGGAGTTGATCCGGCAAATCCCACCACGCATCGATGGAAGCTTTCGGCGTGAAGTGCAGTCTTCCCAGGGATCGCGCGTGCTTCTCACCGCCACCTCATTGGATGGGAAAAGAAAACTCTTGATTCTGACTGTTCTAGAGGACGCCGACAAGGAAAACCTATTGAACCGGTTGTCCCAGAGGCAGAGAAGGCTTCAAGTCAAGCTCAAAGATAAGATAATAGAACCCCTACAGCGACTCTCCAGGTTTGAGGAAGCCACGGCCAAGACCCTGCAGACCTTGCTCACTGCAGTCGGTGAGCACCTTTCTGTACTGCGCCACCCCCTGTTTGAAACCGAAGACCTGGCTCTGGGATTCGAACGGCTCATGGTTCAAATGGCTCCCCATTGGCGCATCAAGCTGTCGGGAGATTGGTCGAAGGTTGGGCGCTCTCAAGTGCTTAAGGGAGGCTGGTTGGTAGATTGCCTATTGGACCTTGCGGCTCGAGAGTCAACTTTGCTCAAAGCCACAGTCTTACCGGACGGTGGGCTTCGATTGACAGTGCTTTGGTGGGAGCATCTCGAGCCGCAGAGATTGACTTCGCCAGACTTCTTGCTGGTGCAATTAGGCTGCCGGTTGGCCTTAGAAGACGATCGGCTGATCTGCGATATCCCGGTTAGAGGCACTCTTTGAGTCCGCCTGACCTGCTCGGTGGCAAATATCGTCCGCTGGAGTTCCTGGAAGCCGGCGAACACCATAGCGACTGGCTGTGTTCCGATGGTCAAGACTCCGTCCTGATGCGCATCGCACCTTTGGAGCGTTCCTTGTTTTTTCCGGAAGAGCTCTTGGGCATTCCGGTTCCTTCGTTTCCAGTGCTGCTCGCTCAGGGGTTCTACCACCAATCGTGCTACTTCGTATGGAAGGCACCCCAAGGACCTTCCCTGGCACAGGATCAGGTTAACAAGAGGTCCAGCCTAGATCAGATCCTCGACTGGGCCGAGCAAGTTCTCGTCGGGCTCAGCGAACTGTCCGAGCGAGGTGTTTTTCACGGATGCCTGGCACCCGAGTCGCTGATTCTTGAGCGAGGAAGACTGGTGGTGAGGGACTTCGGTTTGCAATCCGGTCGACATCCGGGATGCTGCATCTTTAGCCCTCCGGAAGCTCGAGGGGAGATCGGAGCAAAGTTGGGGCCGGTCAGCGACCTCTACTCCCTTGGCTTATCCCTGCTTGCAGCACGGCTAGGACCGCCTCCGAGGCCCCGGTTCGGACAGTCGTTGGAGGTCCTTGCTTGGTGTGGAAAAGGAGATTGGCAAGTCAGCGAGTCCCGTCTCTGGAACACCTTTGCCCCATGGTTTGGGCGGATGATCGCCTACGAGCCGACCTGGCGGTTCTCCGGCGCAAGGGAAGCTCTGAGTGAACTGCGGCGTCTCCGAGAGTTCGCTTCCCTTGAGCCTAGATCAAAAGAGACCTCTCCAAGCGGTGAGGACGAGGCTTTGGGAAACTCTAGCTGGGACTTTCGATTTTCACCCTTGAAGTTGGACTCTCCCTGGTTGGCGACGGGTTTGGTGGGGCGCGACTCGGAGTGGGCTGCCTGGCGCGATGAGGTTGTCCGGGCTGAGGGGGGAGAACGCCGGGCCCTTTTGCTCGAAGGTGATTTCGGAATGGGAAAGAGCAGACTGCTCCAAGACTGGGGGCGAGAAGCCCAAGCCCGGGGCTGGAATCTTCTAACTCTGAGAACCGAGCCCAGGAGTCCCCTAACGACCGAAGACCGGCAAAGAAAATTGGCCGAGAATTGGCGTTTACAACTCAAAGAACTCCCGAATTTCGAAGCAGAAGTGGGGGGCTCGATCGACGAACTCGACGGCAACAAGCCGTGGTTCATCATTCTCGATGATCTCAATTCTGCTCAGCAGCAGGCTAGAAGTTTTGTCTCCTCCTGGCTCGCCCAAGCCCATGCCTCGGGAATTATCGTCGCCGCTACTCGCCCACAAGGGAGAGAAAAAGTGTTGGTCCTTCCTTGGACCACAATGCTCTCGCTCGAACCCATGTCAACGGGTGAAACACGGCGTTTGGCTGCTGACCTGCTTGGACCGATGGGAGAAGATGTGGTCCAAGCGTGTTTTGCCTATTCCCAAGGGAACCCGGCCATGGTGGAGTGCTTTTGCTGTAGACCTGAGATTCTTGCGGTCCTCCTGGCTGACGAGCGCCGTCGGGATTGCTGCTCGATTCATTATGGACGCTACGGGGAACTGCTAGTTGGTTGCTTATTGTCGCTTCATCCCGCCGAAAAGACCTTGCTGGAAGCAGCCTCCGTATTGGGCTGGATGTTTTCACTAAGAGAGTTGGTCGCGATCACCGATTTCTCCGCGGGCAGTCCGGATCGACAACTTGTGAGAAGCGTGAGGTGGGGTCTTCTGCAGCGAAGGTCCACGGGGCTTTTTGACTTCACCCACCCTTCCGTGAGAAAGGCACTCTACCAGGGACTTTCGGAAGAGTCCCGTCGAGAGGTTCATAGGCGAGCTCTCGAGTTTGCCGGGACCGTTGGTGTTCGCCCGGATCACGCCTTCTTTGCCGGGGATCTCGAAGCTTGCAAAGTCGCTTTGAAGGCCCTCTTGCATAGCCCGGGACAGACCGACCTGGGCGGGAACCTCTCGGAGATTCTCAATCGAATATTCCACAACTCCGAGCAAGTTCAGGATCAAACTTGGGAAGTTGTCCAAGAGATTCTGATCAGCCTGGCGGCCCTTCACTTGCAGTTGGGCGAGGTCGCCCAAGCCTGGCGAGTGCTGCTGAGGATCCCGAAGCCAGGTTTTTCCTTGGAATCCTCCCTCCAGTTCACCAAGGTGGGATTGGCAACCGCAGCCACCCAGTTGGCCCTGCCCGGTAGAGAGGATTTTCTCGAGGTTGCTCTGGCTTACCATAGTAAGCATGGTGGCCTCGAG
>JBJHCR010000215.1:2929-11552 GCA_050486105.1 Vulcanimicrobiota bacterium | reverse complement strand
CCTCTACTCCATCTCTCAAGCCGAGACGGTTGAGATGGTGGTCGGGCTCGGTCAAGTCGTCCGTCCACCAGATAAGCTCGTTGTCTTTGTAGGAAACCTGAAGGGTACTCACCTATCGATCCTTTCGGCGGCTTTACTTTTTCAAGTTGCGCTTGGTCTTCTTTCCTCGCTTAGTATTGCCCGATTTCTCCGGCCGCTGAGTGAAAGGAGTTTCGACAAGGCTAATCGGGGCTGGCTCGAAGTCGGCGGTCGTTGCAGACAAGCCATCTTTCCGTGCTGCGAACCCAGTCACCACGGCCCTTCCTTCTCCCTACCCCCGTCATTGGCCATGATATTCCGCCCTAGGAGTGATTGTGGGTCCTGCGCCAGACTTTTTCTTGCTAGGCGTTCCTACCGGAACCCCTAGTCAGCGAGATGAACGGCAAGCGATACTGCGGCCGAGGTACCGGTTGGGTCTTTCTTGACGAGTTCATCCTCCACATAAACAGACAGCACTGCCCCTTCTTCCTGACCGTAAATGGCGACCATGGCATCGCGCTCCACGGCAACTTCCTTGGTGAATGGGAGATTGTACTTCTGCCATTGTTTGTCAAGCCCAAGGTCGGGAGAAAAAGACAGCTGGGCTTCAGACGGTCCGGTTGCTTCAACACGCACCTTCACCAGGCTGGGGGCTTCGGCGTCGGCAAGTATCTCGACCATGGTCCCGGTGGGGTCTTGTTTCACCAGTCTGTCCTCGATATAGATGGACAACACCACTCCTTCACCCTGTCCTGAGATGGAGATCACTTCACCAGGCTCTACAACAATCTCCTTGGAGAATGGGAGGGTCTTATCATTCCATCCCGACTCATCTCCTAATTCGGGAGTGAAAGCGAGTCTTGCGCTTGGAGGTCCAGTCGCTTCGAAGCGAACCTTGAGCGTTGATGGGCTCGAACTCATCGAGGTGCATCCCGTGAGGAAAAAAAGAAAAAAGCATGTGCTGAGTATCAGGAATCTGGACATGCCAAAGCGTTTCTCCAGGTTCGCAAAAATCCTGCGTTTGAGGCGGGTTCCCCTACCCCGCCACCACCTGGACCCGCCCGAAGTCCTGCACCGCCCGGACGCCCCAGCTGTCGGCCTTGAGAGATCGAATCCCGTCCACGGCGGCCAAGGCTGCCGAGGTGGTGGAGGCTAGGGGGATGTCGCGATCGATGGCTGCCCAGCGAAGGGTTTTGGCATCCCCGTAGCTGCCCCGCTCCAAGGGGGTCATCACCAGTAATACAAAATGACCGGCCAGGGCTTGAGCGAGGATGTCTGAACTCTGGGCCCCGATCTTGGGCACCTCTCTCACCGGGAGGTCGGCGGCTCGAAAGGCGGCGGCCGTACCGGGAGTGGCGGCTAGAGGAAAGCCCAATTGATGGAGACTCCGGGCCACCTGCACCGCCTTGGGCTTATCCCGATCGTTGACGGTGAAAAGGACTTCTCCGGGTTCGGTGGGTAAGCCGAACCCGGCCGCCACCTGAGACTTGGCGAAGGCCTCCCCGAAGCTCGACGCCTGCCCCATCACCTCGCCGGTGGAGCGCATCTCCGGGCCCAGCATAGCCTCACAACCCGGGAACTTACGAAACGGCAACAGGGCTTCTTTGACGAAGACCCCATCCACTTCGGGCTCAGCAGTGAACTCAAGCTCCGTCAAGGTACGCCCCAACATGGCGTGAGTGGCCAGCCGGGCCAGCGGTCGTCCGATGGCTTTCTCCAAGAAGGGCACCGTGCGGGAGGCCCGGGGGTTGACCTCCAACACATAGAGCTCGCCTTCGAAGAGAGCGTACTGCACATTCATCAGGCCCTTGAGTTTTAGGGCCTGGCCCAGTTTCTGAGTCGCTTCTCGGATCTGCTGCAACTGCTCCGGGGTCACGCTGTAGGTGGGCAGCACGCAGGCGGAGTCCCCCGAATGGACCCCGGCTTCTTCGATGTGCTGCAGAATGCCGGCGAGGGTCACTTGCCGCCCGTCTCCCAGACAGTCCACATCCACTTCCACGGCGTCCACCAAGAACCGATCCACCAAGAGCGGATTATGGCCAGAAACAGCCAGGGCTTCCCGGGCAAACTGGTCCAAGTCCTCAGGCCGGTCTACGATGGCCATAGCCCGCCCACCTAGGACATAGGAGGGCCTGAGCAACACCGGATACCCGATCTCCTCGGCCAGGGTTCGAGCTTCCTCGAGGTCGGAGGCCATGGCCCCCTGGGGTTGCCGCAGGCCGCACTGCTCCACCAGAGCGCGAAACTGCTCTCGATCCTCACAGCGGGCGATGGCTTGCCAGCTGTTGCCCAGGATAGGAACCCCGGCCTCAGCCAGTCTGGGAGCGAGCTTCAAGGGAGTCTGCCCACCCAGGGCCACGATCACCCCCAGCAGTTGTCCGCGACTTTGCTCCATCTCTATCACCGTCATGACATCTTCAAAAGTCAGGGGTTCGAAGTACAGGCGATCCGAGGTGTCATAATCGGTGCTCACCGTCTCGGGATTGCAGTTGATCATGATGCTCTCCACTCCGGCCTCAGCCAGGGCCCAACTGGCCTGAACGCAGCAGCTGTCGAACTCGATGCCCTGACCAATTCGGTTTGGCCCGCTCCCCAGAATGATCACCTTGGTGCGGTCCGAAACTTGAGCTTCGTCCCGGGTGCCCCGATAGCTGGAGTAGAGGTAGGAGGTGGTGGCGGCAAACTCTCCGGCGCAGGTGTCCACCCGATGAAACACCGGCCTGATGTCCAAGCCGTGCCGCAACTTGACAACGTCTTCTTCGGTGGTGCCCAGGAGTTCAGCCAAGCGAGAGTCAGAAAAACCTAGACCCTTGGCCTCTTTCAAGAGTTCGGCCTCGAGAGTGCCGGTGCAAGCCTTGAGCTTAGCTTCCATCTCAGCCAACAGAGCCAACTGATCCAAAAACCAAGGGTCGATCTTGGTCAGGCGGTGCAATCTCTCCAAGCCGTGATCGGAGACCAATCCCTGATCTCCTTCGAGCTCTTGGCGGGGGTCTCGACAAGGGTCTTGGGAGAGACTCTGGCGCAGGAGTTCCATCAGGCGGGGCAGGCGTTCGGGCCTGGGCAGCAGTTGGTCCCTCAGCACCTCATCGCTTTGGCTCCATTGGAGGAATTGAGGATAGGCTTGCTCCACCAAGCCGTCGACTCCAGCTTCTAAAGATCGGAAACCCTTCTGCAGGGCTTCGGTGAAGGTGCGCCCGATGGCCATGACCTCCCCCACCGAGCGCATGGCCGGTCCTAAAGTGGAGCTGGCCCCTGGGAACTTGGCAAAATCCCAGCGGGGAATCTTCACCACCACGTAGTCCAAGGAGGGCTCGAATGAGCACGGGGTGGTGCCGGTGATCTCGTTGGGCAATTCGTCTAAGGTGTAGCCCACGGCCAGGCGAGCGGCCACTTTAGCGATGGGAAACCCGGTGGCCTTGGAGGCCAGAGCCGAAGAGCGGGAGACCCGGGGGTTCATCTCGATCACCAAAAGGCGTCCGTCCACCGGATTCTGGGCGAATTGCACATTGGACCCCCCGGTCTCCACCCCCACGATCTCCATGATCTGACGAGCCCAATTGCGCATCTTTTGGTATTCCGGATCGGTGAGGGTCATGGCCGGGGCCACGGTGATGCTGTCCCCGGTGTGCACCCCTAAAGGATCCAGATTCTCGATGGTGCAGACCACCACGAAGTTGTCCGCCCGATCGCGCACCACCTCGAGCTCGAACTCCTTCCAGCCGGCGATGGACTCTTCCACCAGCACTTGGCCCACCGGAGAAAGGTGCAGGCCCTCGGCGCACACCTTGGAGAGTTCATCGAGGTTCTGAGCGAAGCCGCCGCCGGAGCCCCCGAGGGTGAACGAGGGCCGCACGATGAGGGGATAGCCCACCTCCTCGGCGAAAGCAGCAGCCTCCTCTAAGCTCGAGACCGTGCGGCTGGTCGGGACCTCGATGTCGTTCTCCAGCATGGCCTCTCGGAAAGCTTGGCGATCTTCAGCAAGCTTAATGGAGGCGAGATCCGCACCTAAGAACTCCACCCCATAACGCTCAAGCACTCCGCTCTCGGCCAAGTCCACCGCCAAGTTCAAGGCCGTCTGCCCCCCCACCGTGGGCAAGAGAGCATCGGGGCGCTCCTCGGCGATGATGCGCTCTAAGACCCCCACCGTCAGCGGCTCGATATAGGTTCGGTCGGCAAGCTCTGGACAGGTCATGATGGTGGCAGGGTTGCTGTTGACCAGGATAACTCGGTAGCCTTCGGCCTTCAGGGCTCGAACAGCCTGGGTGCCCGAGTAGTCGAACTCGCAGGCCTGACCAATGACGATGCCACCTGAGCCCAGCACCAGAACTGTGTGCAGATCGGTTCGCTTAGGCATAACAGGCCTCCAGAGGCCCCTCTAGAGCTTGGAAGAATCGATGAAAAAGATAGCGCGAGTCCTGGGGACCGGGGCCGTTCTCTGGGTGATACTGCACCGAAAAGGCCCGCAACGCCGGGGCCTGGATACCTTCGCAGGTGCGGTCGTTGAGGTTCACGTGAGTCACTTCCACCCCGGGAGGGAGGCTGCTCATATCCACCGCATACCCGTGGTTCTGGGTGGTGACCTCGACTCGACCACTGCGCAAATCCAGAACCGGATGATTGGTCCCCCGATGGCCAAATTTGAGCTTGAAGGTCTGGGCCCCGAGAGCCCGAGCCAGAAGCTGGTGGCCCAGGCAAATTCCGAAGATGGGCCGTCGTCCCAACAGAGTTTGCACCTGCTGCACTTGAAAATCTAGGAGCCCCGGATCTCCGGGCCCGTTGGACAAGAAGATCCCATCGGGCTCCAAGGCCAGCACCTCAGCAGCGGTGGTATGGGCCGGCACCACCGTGAGTTTGGCTCCACCTTCTCGAAGAAGCCCCAGCATTTTTTCCTTGATACCGAAGTCAAAAGCCACCACGTGGGGTCCCTCCCCCGGGGTCTGCCAACAGTCCGAGCGAGTCACCCGGGAGAGCAGACTCCGATTCTGGTTTGAGGCAAAATCCTGCAAGGTGGCCCGGTGCTCCGAGGTCGGCTCACCCTGGCCGACCAAGCCGCACAGAGATCCCTGGTCTCGGAGATGGAGCACCAGAGCTCGGGTGTCCACCCCGGCCAAGCCAACCACTCCGTGCTGTTCCAGCCAGCGCTGCAGACTCAGGCTGGCTCTCCAGTTGCTGAAGCGGCGAGGCAGATCTCCCACCACAAAGGCTTCCAGCCAGGGCTTGCGGGATTCGTGGTCCTGGGCATTGATGCCCACCGACCCCACGTGGGCGCAGGTGGAAATCAGCAACTGACCGCAATAGGATGGGTCGGTGAGCAGCTCTTGATATCCGGTGAGGGAAGTGGAAAAGACCGCCTCTCCTAAGGCCACACCCTGGGCCCCGCAGGAGCGACCTGGGAACAAGGCCCCGTCTTCGAGGAGTAAGAAAGCTTTCATACGGGTCTCCAAATTGTCATAAGTTGAGATGGTCGAGGTCTTTGGGAGGCTTCATACACGGTCGATATCCCCTCAGGCACCGGGAAACACCTCAGAACAGCGAGTCGAGGGCCTGACGCACAGACTGCTTATACTCAGCCCGCTCGATGAGCACCAGAACGAGATCGTCTCCGGCTAGGGTGCCCGAGACCCCCGCGATGATCTGTTCGTCGATGGTGGTGGCCACGGCCATAGCGCGACCTGGCAGAGTCTTGAGAGCCAGAAAGCTTTCCACCTCCAGGTAACCTAGCACGAAGCTCTCCATGGGAACCCGAGTTCGAGGGGCCAAAGGAGCCCTTGGCGCCCGATAGCGATAACCCCCATCAGGCAGCGGGGCCTTCACCAAGCCTAGTCGCTTGATGTCTCGAGAGACGGTAGCCTGGGTGGCGCGGATTCCAAGGTTTTCTAAAGCCTGGACCAACTCCGACTGGGTCTGCAGATTCTGCTCTTCAATCAAGGTCACGAGGGCACGCTCGCGACGTTTTCTTTCACGCTCTGAGGACATAGGGCTTCTCCGAGGATACCCGTCGCCCGATCGATCTCCTGCCGGGACACCACATACGGGGGCAGCAAACGCACCGTGTGGGGGCGCACTGCGTTCAGCAAGAGGCCAGATTCCAGGCAGCGCTGAGCCACCTCGGCCGCCGGCAACTCGGTTTCGGCTCCCAGCATCAAACCCATTCCCCGCACTTGAGTCACTCCTGGAAGCTCTTCCAAGCGCTGTTTCAGATAGCGCCCTGAGTCCCGAATCTTCTCCAAGAGGCCTTCTTCCTCGATGCTTTCCAACACCGCCAGCACCGCGGTGGCCGCCAAGGGGTTTCCGCCAAAAGTGGTTCCGTGGCGACCGGGACCCAGTTGAGAGCTGAGCTTTTCGGTGGCCAGGACCGCTCCTACAGGAATGCCCCCACCCAGACCTTTGGCCAAGGAGACCGCATCCGGGGTCACCCCGTACTGATGGGCTGCAAGCCAGGAGCCGGTGCGGCCGATTCCAGTTTGCACCTCGTCGAGCAAGAAAAGCTTACCCTGTTGTCGGCAAGCCGCCGCCAAACCCAGCAGAAAGTCTGACTCAGCCGGGAGCACCCCTCCCTCCCCTTGCACCGGCTCAAGCAAAACCCCGGCGCACTCCTCCAGAGCCAGCAGGGCCTTTGGGAGATCGTTGTAAGGCACGAATTCGAAACCCGGCAGCATCTCTCCAAAACCTTGGCGGTAGGAGGGGGTCCCCGTAGCCGAAAGGGCTCCAAAGGTGCGTCCGTGGAAGCCGTTCTCGGCCACCAGCAACTTGGGCGGCAAGCCGTGGTCCTGGGCGTAGGACCGGGCCATCTTCAGTATGGCCTCGTTGGCTTCGGTGCCGCTATTGCAGAAGAACACCTTGGGCAATCCGCAGACCTCGGCCAGGAGTTCCGCGGCTCTTTCTTGTTCGGGGATCCGATAGAGGTTGCTCACGTGCAATAATCGGTCCAATTGCTGGTGCAGACTGGCGGTGAGTCGAGGGTGAGTGTGGCCCAAGCTGCTGACCGCGATTCCGCCCAAAAAATCCAGATATTCGCGACCCTGGTCGTCCCATAGAGTGGCTCCCCGCCCTTCCACGAAGGCCACCGGCTGTCGTCGATAGTTGTCAAACAGCGAGTTCGAACCGCTCATGCGTAGGCTCCCTTCTGATCACCGTAGTTTTCTCGGCCTTGAGGCTGCGGATCTCCACCGATTCCACCCCGGCGCTCACCGCCTGAGCGGCCGCTTCGAGCTTAGGAATCATGCCCCCGGACACCACTCCGGACCGCAGGAGGTCGGCCATAGCTTCGAAGGAGACCTCCTCGATGGTTCGGCCATCGGGCCCCAACAATCCGGGCACGTCGGTCAGCAATACTAGGCGCTCGGCCTTCAGGGAGCAAGCCACCGCCGCAGCAGCGGTGTCGCCGTTGACGTTCAAGCTGCCGCCGTCGGGACCCAAGGCCAGCGGAGTCAGCACCGGCAGGAAGCCAGCTCTGAGGAGCGCCCAAAGAGGGGCGGTCCTCACCTTCAGGTTCACCCCCACGCGACCGAATCGTTCATCGGGATGCAGCTCCGCCTCCAGTACCCTGCCGTCCAAGCCGGACAAGCCGAAAGCCGGCCAACCTCCCCTTTGCAATTGGCGCACCAGACGGCCGTTGGTGAGTCCGGACAAGACCATCTCCACGCATTCCAGGGTAGCCGAGTCGGTGACCCTCAAACCATCCACAAAGGTGGGAGTCAGTCCCAGACGTTGGCTGACTTGCGACACCTCCGGACCGCCCCCGTGCAGCAACACGGTGGGTCCGGAGAACAACTTTTTCAGCGCCGGTTCGGTTCCCGTCAACCCTTGCTGGCTGGCCCCGCCGATCTTCACTATGGTGAGTCCAGAAGTCACGTCATATAGCTCCCGTTCAGCACCACGTAGGCTTCATTGATATCGCAGGTCCAGACTTTCGCGGCTGCCTCCCCCAGACCGAGATCCAGGGTGATATGGACTTCTGAAGCTTGAAGGCTGGCCCCGGCGACCGCCAGGTTCTCAAGGATACCACAGCCCTGGCTCACCGCCTGGATGTCGTTGAACCAGAGATTCATACTCTCTTCCTTGATGGGAACTCCAGCGCGCCCGGCTGCAGCCAGGACTCGTCCCCAATTGGGCTCACCCCCGGCCAGCATGGTCTTGAACAAAAGTGAGCCGGCGATGGTCTCGGCCACCATCTTGGCGTCGGTCTCACTTTGGGCTCCGGTCACCTCGAGTTCCACCAAACGTCGGGCCCCCTCACCGTCCTTGACCACCATCTTGGCCAACTCCTGAGTGAGGAGGGTCAAGGCCTCGGTGAACACCTCCAACTCCTTGGCGGTTTCCACCTTGGTCTTGCTGCAACCGTTGGCTAGAGCCAGGACGGTGTCGTTGGTGCTGGTGTCTCCGTCCACGGTGATGCAATTGAAGGAGGCGTCGGTGGCCTGTTTCAAGGCCGCACGGAGATGCTCTGGCGCAACCTGGGCGTCGGTGGTGGCAAAAGCCAGGGTGGTGGCCAGCTTCGGGTGAATCATTCCGGCCCCCTTAGCCATACCTCCGATGGTGTAGCTTCCCCCGGAGTGCCGGACCCGAACGCAGAGCGTCTTGGCGAAGGCGTCGGTGGTCATGA
>JBJHCR010000215.1:0-2919 GCA_050486105.1 Vulcanimicrobiota bacterium | reverse complement strand
CATGATGGCCTCGGCGGCGTCTTGCCCACCGCGTCCTGAGAGGCTCAACGGGATGGCCGATATTCCCAGGCGGATCTTGTCCATGGGGAGGTGGTGGCCGATGATGCCGGTGGAAGCCAACAGCACCTGCTCAAAAGGAAGGCCCAGTCTTCGAGCCATAAGATCCACCATCTGTCGGGCGTCTTGGTGACCCTGAGTCCCGGTGCAAGCGTTGGCGTTCCCGCTGTTGACTAAGACCGCTCGGCTCCAGCCCGAGGCGATGTTCTGCTGGCAGAGGCGCACCGGAGCGGCCTTCACTTGGTTGGTGGTGAACACTCCGGCGGCGGCTGCCGGTTGTTCGGACCACAGCAGGGCTAAGTCTTTGCGCTTGCGGCGGGCCCCACAGTGGATCCCGGCAGCCAGAAAGCCCCTGGGGGTGGTGCAATGGCCCTCTTCCAAGCCGAAGGTGGGCAGGTTCACAGTGACGGTCATACGGGTTCTCTCCTCTTTCCTACGGGAAGCTGCCAACAGCTTCCAGTCCGGTGGTTTCGGGCAGGTCGAAAAGCAGGTTCATGTTCTGAACCGCCGCTCCGGCGGCGCCCTTTCCAAGATTGTCGATCGCAGCCACCACGATGGACAGACCCTCTTGTCCGCTGGGTCTGATGGCTAGGTGGCAACGATTGGTGCCACTCACCGCCTTGGTGGTGGGCAAGCCCTTCTCTAGCACGGTGACGAAAGGCTCGGGAGCATAGCGTTCTCGATACAAAGCCAGAAGGTCGGCAGGCTGGTGAGCCACATAGACGGTCACCAGGATTCCCCGTGACATGGGCACCAAATGGGGAGCAAAGACCACCGGAGCACCGACGAACTGCTCGATCTCCGGCTGATGCCGATGAACCCCCAAGCTGTAGGGAGTGAGGGTCTCGTTCACCTCGCAGAACAGGGTTCCGAACTTAAGGCCGCGACCAGCGCCAGAGACCCCGGACTTGGCATCCACGATCACCGTTGGACCTAGCAATTTGTTTTCCACCAAAGGAAGCAGAGCCAACAGAGTGGCGGTGGGATAGCAGCCCGGATTGGCCACCAAGGAAGCACCCTTTATTGCATCTTTATGCATTTCGCAGAGCCCATAGACCGCTTGCTCGCAGAGTTCAGGGTAGAGGTGTTCTGCCCCATAGGTCTGCTGATAGAGCGCGGGCGCAGAAAAACGGAAGTCGGCCCCCAGGTCGATCACCTTGATCCCTTGGGACAGAAGCTTCTTGACTGGCTGTTGGCTGAGTCCGTGAGGCAGGCAAAGGAAGACCACTTCGGCCCCATCTCTGCTGCCAAAAATGGCCCAATCGGTCTCTTCCAAGGTGGACCCCGGTAGGTGAGCCAAGTTGGGGAAGAGTTCACCGACCTCAGAGCCTGCTTGCTGGAAGGCGGTGGTCGCCACCACTTCGACCTTGGGGTGCCCGTGGAGATACTTCAGCAGTTCTCCCCCGGCATACCCGGAGGCCCCGGCGACGGCGACTCTTATGCTCTCATTTTTATGCATCTTAATCTATATATATGCACCCCAATGAATTGTCAAGAGTTTTTTGATCACCGTTTCTGAGAAATCGCATAGAAAGTGTTGGGTGGAGGTCCGTCAGCAGGGCTCCCCGGGTCTTTGTATAAAGACATCTTATGCAGTTGAATGCAGGGCACTACGCTGTCACTCCTTCGAGCCAAGCTTTGACCAAGCCGGCTCAGGAATTGCCTGCAAACACCAACACCACCCTGGATCAAGGCACATTAGATCTGGCCGAGGGTGGCGTCCGCGACCACACAAACCCCGACTCTCTGATTTTGTCCGACAGCGGTCCGGTGAAGAAGGCCCACTCTGGGCCCGGACTCAAAGAGTATCTCAAGAAGACCCTAACCATGGCCTTGATCGTCAGCAGTGTGGCCACCAGTATGCCGGGACTGGCCATAGCGGGAGACAATCATGGCGCGGTGGAGCCCCAAGGAACCCCGGTGGCCGAGCAGGTGGCCGAGGTGGCCCAGAGCGCCGAAACCGAATGGTACCAAGCGCCTCTGGAGCTCTTCACCAGCATGAAGGAAGCCCGCTACGAAGGGCAAGTCGGCGACTATAACTTGAGGGTCGATGGAGTCAACACCAGGGCCCGGCTTCGGCCCAAGGTTCGCTTGGATGAGGCCGGACTCAAGGCCGCTGGACGCATCGACATCGCCGACACCACGCTGTCCAAAAGCGAAGATGTGGGCGGCTGGAACATCACCCAGGGAGCCTTCGGCAGAGTTCGCTTGGAAGGGGAAATCGGGGGCAGCATCGACTCCGAGGGCCGCTCTTCGGATTTCAACGATCACGGTATTTTGCTGCAAGGTGGAGTCTTCAAGCGCTGGGAAACCTCAGTGAGCGATTCGGTGACCTTCAGAGCCCAAACCGAACTCGGAGCCCAGCACAACTTTGCCAGCGGTGATTCCACCGTCTACGCCGGCGCCAGCCAGGAACTTCGGGGCGAGTCGGAATTTGCCGGTCACGACTACCACTGGACGGTGCAGTCCAAGCAAAGAGTGAGCTACTCCAGCACTCGTGAAGACAGCACCATCGCTCAAATGGAAGTGTTCGCCGGGGTGGGCAAGACTTTTCCCGCCCGATTTTTCGGTCGCGATGCCAACATCCGAGCAGAGGTCGGGCCCAGAGTCCAGGCCGACAGCCTGGGAACCTTTAAGGTGGCACCAGCGGCCCGAGTTGGGGTTCGGTTTTAGGGATCCATCAGACCCCACGAAGTTCTCTCCAACGGCAAACTCACCATCTTGCCAATTGGTCACCTAGGAGGCTGCTGAATTAATCTCCGCGTCGCGAGACTCGTCCATTATTGTCCATGCAAAATCGTTTGAAAGCCGAAGGCGTTCCCGTAGGGCCATGTTGGAAATATTTCCGTATATTACTCAAAA
>JBJHCR010000214.1:0-11557 GCA_050486105.1 Vulcanimicrobiota bacterium | reverse complement strand
GGATGCATGGCCGCCAGGGCTAGGGACGAATTTTGCAGACGTTGTACTAGCGATAAGGCGGCGTGGGATCATCTCGATTCTCGCCGCCTTATCGCTTTTCTTGGAACGGACAGCCAAAGCCAGCCGACAAGCTCCAGACCTCGGGAAGAGGCGACAGGGATAGATAGAAGTTGGCGAGAACCGGCTTCTCATAGATAAAGTCCCTACCATATTCTCACCACAGCTCTGATGATCACAGTACAAAACCTGACAAAACGGTTCGGAGACAAGGATGCGGTCAGCGACCTCACCTTTGAAGTGTCGAGCGGAGAGATCCTGGGTTTGCTGGGCCCTAATGCTGCTGGGAAAACGACCACTATGAGGATCCTGACAGGCTTTTTCCCTCCGACTTCTGGCTCAGCCACCATCGACGGACTCGACGTGGTCGAACACACCTTAGAGGTTAAGCGAAGGGTCGGTTATCTGCCTGAACACGTCCCATTATACTTGGACATGACCTGCCGAGAGTTTCTTCATTTCGCCGCCAGTGCAAAAGGGGTTCCCCGAAGTGAGCGTTCCAAAGCCGTCGAGAGAGCCTTGGAACGCTGCAATCTAGGGCCCATTTCTGACCAATTAGTGGGCACGGTCTCCCGGGGATTTCGACAGAGGGTCGGTCTCGGACAGGCCATCATCAACGACCCCAAGGTTCTCATTCTGGACGAACCTACTGTCGGTCTGGACCCTACTCAAGTTCGAGATATCAGAGCCCTTCTTCGAGAGATCGGTCGCGACGCTACGGTGATTCTCTCCAGCCATATCCTCTCTGAGGTCGCACAGATGTGCAACCGGGTAGTGATCATGGTCAACGGCAAGCTGAAAGCCATGGATACCCCATCGGCCTTGACCGCGGCCCTCCATGGGGAAGCTCGATTCTTGATTCGTTTGAGTGGAGCCGAACAAGACGAGGTTCGACTGGCCCTCGAGCAGCACCCGGGGGTAGCCAAGGTCGAGGTCAGAGACGGTGGCTGCTACGAAGTGATTTCCAAGGAAGAGGAGGGCAAGGATCTCGGTCCAAAACTGGCCAAAGCGGCTGTCGAAGCCGGTTGGTCGCTGCATGAATTGAGGCCCTTGGCTGACGAACTCGAAGATATCTTCATTCAACTTGTCGAGCAGAACCGGATCACCGAGGACTCTCCATGATCTCCATCTTTAAACGAGAACTTGCCGCCTATTTCAACTCTGCCCTGGCTTGGATCCTGATGGCGGGATATCTGCTGGTGATCGGGCTGGTCTTTGTCTTTGTACTCAGCATCTACTCCGAGCGTTCGGCCTTGGCGGCCTCTTCTCCCTACGGGCCTGGCAATCTCAATGTGGGAGACGGGATCGTACTTCCCGTTTTTCAGTGGATGGGATACCTCTTGCTGTTCACCCTTCCGGTTTTAACCATGCGCTTGATCTCGGAAGAGAGCCGCTCAGGAACTCTCGAAATGCTGTTCACCTACCCGGTCACAGTCACCGAGATCGCTCTGGGAAAATTTCTCGGGGCGATGAGCGTGGTGCTGGCCTTGATGGCTCTATCCACTTCGATGTTCTTAGTCTTGAGTCGATTTGTCGGTCTAGAATGGAAGGTTATCGCCGGTGGCTATCTGGGAGTATTCCTCATTGGCTGCGCCTTCGTTTCTTTTGGCTTATGGGCCTCGAGTCTCACCTCGAGCCAGATGATTGCGGCAGCCATCACCTACAGTGGATTGCTGACTTCCTGGCTCATTGTCATCGCCGATCAGAGCGTAGAGTTTCTGAAAGAAACTTTCGGGGATCTCTCGGTCATGTCCCATCTGCAAAAAATGGCTCAGGGCACGCTCTCAACTCATCACATCGTTTACTACGTTGCTTGGACTGCCCTATTCTTGTTCCTGACCATCCGCATGCTGGAAACCAGAAAGGGAAGTGGTTAGACCATGAGTCGCCGAAGCCAACTGCTTCTGTCCAATTCCTTTTCGGTGCTGTTAGCATTACTGGGTTACCTCTTAGTGCTAGCAATCTCAAACGACTTTCAGCGCTCGTTCGACCTGACCAGCGACAATCGCCACAGCTTCAGCGTTCAGACTGAAGAGTTGATGCAAAAACTGTCCGAACCCGTCATGCTCTATGCCTTTGTCGACCCCTTGGGCGACACTTCTTCCATTGAAAGCCTGCTGGAACGTTACAAGAAGTTGAACAGCAGATTCTTCAACTACCGTCTAGTGGATTTGCAGAAAAATCCGACACTCGCTGAGTCCCTGGAAGTCCGCAGCTACGGTCAAGCGGTGCTTCAACTGGAAACTCCGAACTCAGAGCAGAGTGAAGACTTGGCGCCAAGAAGAGAGCGCTTATTCACTTTCGATGAAGCGAATATTACCAACGCTCTCGGCAAACTGTTGCGCAGCGAAGACAAGAGTGTCTATTTTGTGGTTGGTCACGGAGAACGTCGCCCCGACCAATCCGACAGCAGAGAAATGTCTCAACTTTCGCAGTCTCTGCGCATGGAAGGCTACAATGCCAAAGTCCTAAATCTCACCGAAGCGAGCTCCATCCCCGCCGATGCTGACTTGATGGTCATCGCCGGCCCCCGGGGAGACTTGCTCCCCACTGAACAAAAGCTGCTCGACTCCTATCTGCAAGATGGAGGGAAGCTCCTGTTTATGGCCGACATCGCCACCTCGGATTCCTACTGCAACTGGTTGCGGGGTTATGGGATCGAGATCCGGGACAGCGTGATCATCGATGAGACTTCCGCTCTAGTGGGGGCCGAACCGGTAACCCCCATAGGCGCGGCCTACTCTCCAGAACACCCTATCACCAAAAGGTTCCGCAACATCACGGCTTTCACTCTAGCTCGCCCGGTAGAAGTCGGCGAGGTCACTTCCTGGACCTCAGGGGGAACCCCAAGACTCGAAGTCTTAGTTCGAACGAGAGCCTCGGCCTACTTGCTCCCGCTGTCTCGAATCGTGGGTCAGGAATCGGTCGAGTTCTCTTCAGAAGGTCAGGAACCGGCGGCCTTTCCCTTGGCCGTTGCGGGACTCTATCCCCTGGCGGCGACTCAGGACGACCATGATTCAAGCCAAGAACAGCAAGATAAAGAGGAAGAGGAGTCTGACGAGGAAGAGACCTCTCCTCCTCCACCCCCGCCTCCATCAACCAGGATCGTAGCTTTCGGAAGCGTGGAAACCTTCACCAACGGCAGTCTCGGCATGGCCGATAATCGGGACCTGATCTTGAATACTATTGCCTGGCTTGGAGAATCCGAAAGCCAAATCACTATGCGGGTGGTGGACCCGAAAGTGCAAACTTTGAGGTTGGAAAAACAGAAGCAGAACTGGCTTTTCTTCCTGTTCTTGGTTCTCATACCGTTCCTCACGGCACTGACAGGAATACTCATTGCCTGGCAACGGCGTCAAGGCCTCAAGCCGTGAAACGAAGCCAGGTCTATCTGCTCTTGGCAGTGCTCAGCCTAGCGACTTTCTATCTTTGGAGCAAAGTCCATCGAATCGAATCAGATCTAGCCGAGTACGAGCAAAACCGATTTTTTCCCGAGGCCACCCAGGCCAATGTTCAGTCGGTTCAAGTCTTCAGTGCCGACCCCAGATTCGAGTATTTGATCGAACTTCGAGGCGGTCGCTGGTACCTCGACGGGCACCTGGCCAATCTGGAGAGGACACCATCACTGCTCTACTCCATCCTGGAATTGACCCGAGAACGGGAAATGGATGCTGAGCCTTCAGATGAGAGACTCAAAGAGTTTGGGCTCACCGATCCCACCTATCGCATAGCTGTTCAACCTCGGGAAGAAGGACGAAAGCCTACGACCGTCCTTCTTGGAATGAGAGCCCCCGACGGCAACCACTTCTACGGTCGCAGCACCGAGGAAGAGCCCATTTATACCGTTCCGGCCTATACCCTATCACCCTTGGAAGACGAACCCAAAGACCTGATCGAAAAAGCCTTGTTCCCCGTTGAAGTGGCGGCCCTAGAAGAGTTCACCTGGGAGAAGAGTGATGGGGAATCGACAACCCTAGTCTCCGACCCCAATAAAGAGGAAATTCGTTTTCATCTTCCCGGGAACGATTCTGTGCAAATCGACGAAACCAGTGTAAAGGATTGGGTTTACGCCCTGAAGGAAGTTAAGGTTTCGAGGTTCCTCTCAAGCCAAGAGGAAATCGACCTTTCTCACCCTGTGATTCGGTACCAGGCGCTCGAAGACGGTTCTGACGCCAGGGTGGTGACCGAGATCGCTCGCCCAGTTCCCATCACGCCAAATTTGCGATATGGTCGCCGTTTCTTGACCAGGAGCGATGAGCTTGAGCCGCTTCCACAGACGGAGGAGCGCTTCGTGGTGGACTTAAGCTCTGAAGAGCGGCTTCTGAATCCGAACTTAGACATTTTTCTGGACCGAAGACTATTCAGGGGTTCGGTGGATGAGGTCACTGAACTAGAGGTGCGTTCCCCCTCAGGCTTCTTCAAGGTTCGCAAACAGGGTCAGGACGACTGGGATGCCCAGGAGCAGCAAAACCTGGAAGACTCCGTCGACCTCAATCAGGTGAGCCCAGAAGTCTTGTGGTTTCTTCGGGATTTACGCTGGAAACACGATGATGCCGAATCGGCTGCCGAGGGACCCGACTTAGCCACTCTGGAAATGACTCTAGGTCGCCAAGGAAAACACACTTTCCGTTTCGTTGGAGACGAAAGTGGGAAACCATACGTTGCTGTCGATGGTCGGGCCTATGAGATCTCCGAAGAATCAGCGTCGACACTCAAAATGTTGTTGGAAAGAATTTTCCCAACCCCGTCCGCTTCCCTATAACCCGTCTTAGACGGGAATGCATTCCGAGGAGAACATCGTGAAAGACATCACCCAGGGTCGAGTCCTGGTTACCGGCTCGCTTGCTTACGACTTTATTTTGACCTTCCCCGGCTATTTTAAGGAGCACATCCTGCCGGACAAGCTCCACATGATCAACGTCTCCTTTTTGGTAGACAAGGTCAAGAAACAGCGCGGAGGCTGCGCCGGAAACATCGGCTACACCTTGGCCCTCCTCGGTGAGAAACCGAGACTCTTGGCTGCCGCCGGGCACGACTTCGGCCCTTACCAGACCTGGCTTGAAGAGCACGGTGTCAACACTGAAGCCGTGGCCATTATCGAAGACGAGATGACGGCCACCTGCTTCATCACCACCGACCAGTCGCACAACCAGATCACCGGATTTTATGTCGGTGCCATGCCTCAAGCCAAGGAATTGTCCGTCACTGAGAATCTGGGGGCTGCGGAATTCGTCATTGTTAGCCCCGACGAGCCCGAAGCCATGCTTCGCCACTGCCGAGAAGCCAAAGAGGCCAAGACCCCTCTGGTCTATGACCCCTCTTTTCAGGTGATCGCTATGGATGGAGAGTTTCTCTGGGAGAGCGCTCGAGGGAGTAAAGCCTTGATCCTCAACGACTACGAGTTTGCCATGTTCCAAGAGAAAACCGGCAAGACCACCGAGGAGATGCATCAAGAAATCGAAATCCTGGTTGTCACCTTGGGCGAACAGGGAAGCAAGATTCTCCCTCGCGGAAACGATGAGATCGTGGTTACGCCCATCAAGACCGAGGCCGCCGTGGACCCCACCGGCTGCGGAGACGCCTACCGTGGCGGGTTCATCACCGGGTTGGTTAATGACTGCTCCCTTCTGGAGTGCGGACAGTTGGGGAGTGTGGCCGCCGTCTTCGTGGTGGAGCAGTATGGAACTCAAAACCACCACTACAGCACCGCAGAATTTGCTAAGCGATATCAAGAAACCTATGGAGACCTTCCCAGATTCTTAAGCAGCCTAGCCGCAGTTTAAGCTGATCTAAGGATCTGGCCAGGAGGTACTTCCCGATTTGAAGCACGGATCCATCCCGGCTGGCTTCGTTGCTTTCTCCTTATTTGTGTCAAACAAACCGCGTCGAAAGCGCCTTGCCACACCCACGGGGACGCCGGGGCCACCGCACTCGAAACTAGGAAGTTGTTTCTGGCCAGATCCTAAGGTTGAGAAACTCCAGGAGGCCAGGACACCTCCACCTCGTCGGACACCGAGAACGGTATGGCCTCGGCTCTTGAGGGCTCGCTCCTGGTGGCCAAAACGTGAAGCACCACCTCCCCCAGTTCACCTGGGGGTGGAGTGTTTTCACGCAGAAACAGAAGCCGGTACGACCGAGGTTCTAAACCAGGATTTCGAGCCTTCCAAAGTTCACTGCACACCTTCAAAGTTTCGCGATGAAAGAGCTGTTGGTCTGGCACGTCGAGTTGCACTGAGTTCTGAAGCCAGCGGCGCCATCGATGGTTGAAGAATCTCCGAGATCCCAGCTCCGGTTTATCCAAGGTGAAAGCTCCCTCTCCAAAAAGGTCATGCTTACGGCCTTCGGCGTCGGTCACTTCGAAAACGAACCATCCATCCTCTCGAAAGGGATAGGGTGCAAAGAGATGCCAGTGCTGATGAAGATGAAGAACTTTGGCCACAGGCATGGTCCATCCCGGAAGTCTGTGACCGTATTTCACACTGTTCCCATTCACCAGCGCGATATAGAACAGGGCGAAGCTTAGGAATATCTTAGTGGGCCAAGAACTTGTGTATCCGGTCGGCGGAGGGCCTCCGCCCCTCCCGTAGAGCTCGGAGCCAGGGAAAAGGCCCTGAATGAAAACGCCGGGAAGAAAAGCCAAGAGGTTGATCGTGGTGATCAGCATGAAGATTCCCAGGTGCAACGTTGACGCTATTCCGAGGTGAAGACCAGTGGCCAAGAGCAAGAATAGCCAGCGCCCCCAGGCCCAAGGTAGGAGCAACAGCCCTGCAATGAAGTACTCGGCCCACAACACTAGGGGAGTCAAGAGCACCAGAACCTCAGGATGGTTCAGCAGCCATTGAGCCACGGGAGTAGCGAACTGATCGATAGAAAAGGCGTAGTACAGGGCCTCTCCGGTCACTCTCCAGTCGTCGCCGGTCTTCAGATGGGCAGCAAAAAAATACAACACAAAGGTCTGCAAATAGAGTCCAGCGGTGGCCAAGCTCCGGTAGGTATTGGGCAGCCATCGCCAATGGGGGTTCTTATGGGCATCCCAAGACCAACGGGCACCTAGAGGTAAGAAGGGGGTCCAAAAGAGCAACAGCCTAAGCAATTCATCTCCTCCGTCCATAACCGAGGGGTTACGAATCTGGATGGAGACTACGAAGGCCCAACAAACAAAGCCGGCCCAACGAGTCTTGTAACCGACGATCAAAGACAAGGCAGCCAGGGCACCTACTAGGAACAAAGCCGACAGTCCAAGGGTGCTCCCAGTGGCCAGGAATAAGCAATACACGGAACTTAGCAGCGATCGCTGCAAGAAAACCTCTCGAGAGAGAACTCCGTGGTCTCCATAGAACGTCTGCAGGTCGGGCAAGCGAAGAAAAATGTCCAAAAGGAGCACCAGGCCCAGCCCGATCCTCCAAAGGGCCAAGGCCCGGAGGTCCAGTGCCAAAAGACCTGCCGTCGACCTATGATCCCCTGGTTCTTTCTTCAATCCCTCTCCTCACCCATAGCGCTCCCTGGAATTCTCTAACCCGACAGGAAAAAGAATGGTGTCAGGGGTTCGACTCAGAAATCCGTCTTCGTGACAGGTGTAGTTCCGCGAGAGACTGATTCTGACCCTCCCTGGGCGACTCTCGACCTTCGAAGCTTGGCTTTGCTGCGTGTTCTCCTAGGGCTTTTCATCCTGGTCGACTGCCTGAAACGTTGGGGCAGCCTAAGTGCCTTCACCACTGACCAGGGCGTGTTGAGCCGAGTAGACTTTGTGACCTCTCCCTTTGCCGATCGCTGGCTGTGCTTTCATTTGGGCGGGGGGGATCTCCTGACCCAGCAGATCCTGCACTTGCTCCTCACGCTGTGCGGCCTCGGGCTCGTTCTAGGCTGGAGAACCCTTTGGATGAATCTGGGCTGCTGGGTCCTATTGAGTTCCTTGCACGTGCGAAACATCTACGTCAACGATCGTGGCGACCTAGAGTTGATTCTCATCCTGTTTTGGAGTCTATTTCTTCCTCTCGGAGCTCGTTGGTCTTTCGACGCCATGGCTGGGCGGAGTCCCACGGGTTGGAATAGTGGGCTGGCCCCGGCAGCCCTGATTCTGCAGTTCGCCCAGATCTATCTCTTCGCCGGGCTCCTAAAAACCGGGGAGTTCTGGTTGGTGCGGGGAGATGGCCTGAGTTATTCACTCCAGAGCCCCCTGTTCGCCACCCCACTCGCCGAATATCTCCATCAACGTCTGCCGGAAGCGGTGTTGATCTCAGCCAACTATGCCGCCATCGCAGGGGAAATCTTCATCGGCCTGCTCTTACTTTCACCGATAGCCGTCGCTATAGCACGACCCCTGGCCCTTGGGCTCATTCTTGCATTTCACTCAACGGTAGCCGTTCTTTTCCACCTAGGCATGTTTCCCGTTCTTGGCGGTCTGCTTCCCCTGGCCTTACTGCCTCCATCATTTTGGGGCCATTTTCCACAGCGATTGAGAACAGTGCTTGACCAAGGGCGAAGAAATGAGTGCAACTCGACGTCTCCTCCCACCGGGGTTGCTCTCCTTCTTGCTGGGCTGATGCTGACAGCCCTCCTGTCCAACCTCGCCTATCGCCCGGTGGCACCAAATCTCAAGCTCCCAGAGCCCTTCTTGACTCTCTCCAAAGTTTTTCGTCTGGAGCAACATTGGGAATTGTTCGCTCCTATCCCACCATATTTGGGTAGCTTCGAGCTGCAGTTTAGGGAGCCATCAGGTGAGTTTCAGACCATGCTCACCAGACCCAAAAATTCGCAGGCGGCCGAGAGCGGAACCTCCGAGCCTTTCCCCGATCACCGTTGGCGCATGCTCATGATTTCGAGTCTTTTTCCTCAAGGCGCCTCAGTGCGCCCCGGAATCGCTCGGGAACTCTGGCGGGGTCTCGAAAAAAAACAGAGCGGAATATACCGATACCTTTTTCGAGTGCGCCAAGTTCAAAAGGACGGTGGGCTGGGAGCTGAAGAAGTCTGGATCCTCTGGTCCGGTCACCTCGGGGATTCGGACGAAGATCTCTCCTAGAATGAGACGCGGACACGTCAGTACAACCATACCATCTCCTGCAAATCGGTTCATCTGGCTCTGGATCTCGATCACTAATGTGTTACATTAAGCATGCTAGTTTTCACGCGGGATAGGCTTATGACGAATTCAAAATCGAAATTTTGGAAAAAAGGGTTTGGCTTGATCGTCGTTCTCGGCTTTGCCGCCGTTTTGGCGGTTTTCACCGCCGCAATCGGAGCTCAAGCTGCCTACAACCTGAACGCTGTCCAGCGTCAAAGTGAAACCGACATGGCCTACTACGGCGCCTACTCCGGTATCCAACTTTGTCTGGCCCTTCTCAGACAACCTCCTCCGTTCAACTACATCAGCGACGACGGGACCCAGGAAGGAACTTGGCTTGAGATCAATCGCAAAGTGAAGTTGGCCCTCGGAGCTCGCAGTGTGGGCGGAACCATTATTCCTGGTCCGGTAGAAGCTGGGGCCAGAGTCTATCACAATATAGAGGGATTTCCCGGAGCCGTAGGGGCCCCTGGAACTCCAGTCAGCGAACTGCCTCCCGATGGCACTCAAGTGCCCCTCAATCACTTCTACATCATGGCGGTGGGAGAAGTGAATCACGGCGAGGATACTCCGGGAGTTCGCTTCGAGGCCACCACCATGGGAGCCACCATCGCTCCCATTTTCCCCACCATGCCCCACGCAATTTTTGGCCATGAGAGGGTTCGGGTTCAAGGCAACCTCTATCATTTCGACTCACGTGACGGCAACTTCGTGCCCTTGGCTGGCCCTCACGCTAACCCGGAGGCTTCCGTCGCCACCAATCAAGAAGAGGCCATCGACGGCTCAGGCGATCCGGTGGTCGAAATCCTGGCTGACTCGGAGATTGACGGGAACGTTTACTTTGGAACCTCCTCTGCGGACAGTGTGCTCCAAGAGTTCATCAATCAGATGCAAACCGAACACCCAGCGGCAAGCTTCCTACCTCCGGGAGTTTCCGTCAACTTGCCTCTTTTTGGAAGGACCAACTTAGCATCGGCAGGAGCCAACGACTACCCGCTCTCGGGGCGAGTCGTTCGACTTCCGGTGGAACGAACTCTTCCCGACGCCGGCATCCCTCTCGAAGCGGAAAGGACGGACCTGGCTTCGGGCACCCTCAACAGCACTCTCACTCTCATCCCAGGCACCACCTACTACGTGCCTGGCGACCTAACCATAGGTCCATCGGGCAATATCCTGGTGGGTGCGCCTTTTGACCCTGACGCCGACGGTCCGCATCCTGGAGACGCCACCATCTTCATCAACGGCAATCTCACCATCGAACCCGGTGGTCCCAACATCAATGCTCTGCGCCTCCCCAGGACCTTGAAGTTCTTCCTGCTTCCAGCCGACGCTAACTTTGAAATGGACGGTGGTCAGGGGACTGGGTGGTCGCCAGGAGACCCTACTGGCCGCGAAGGCAACTTCATGGTCGCAGGCAACGACCTCAATGTTGAAGTTGTAGGCCGCGCGCTGATTCGCGGTGCCATCTTTGCACGTGAGGCGCAAGTCCTCCATGGATCAGAGATCCATTACGACGTCGCCCTCCGCGACCCTGGCCTTTTGGCTGACACTTACGGCTATGAGGTGGTGGGTTTTGCCGCCAGCACAGGAGCCGTCGTAGCCCCAGGGGTCCTAGCCCCCCCTCCGGTCAACGACCCCGAACAACTTCCCGGCGGGCCCCCTCCCCCTCCCCCTGGTGGTGGAGGCTGTGGCTGTGGAGGTGGCAGCACCGAATTCATGATGAAGGAGTAACAGCAAGTGCTCCCCCCAAGGTTCTGCACTTCGAGAATCGCAGAGCCGAGAAATACCCAAATCACCCAAACTGCCAGGAGTAAGCCAAGGGGGCACAACCTTTTGGAAGTCCTGGTTGCCACTGGAATTTTTATCATGGTGGCTATCGCTATGGCCGGCATTTGGTCTATCTACGGCTCAGCCCTGGCTAAGTCCAGCGAAGTTCTAGCGGCGAACCAACTTGCCAGAGGGGTGGCTGAGGGCTTGATGGCCAACGGGTTCGAATGGTTGGTGACCCCAGCCAACATGGAGGGACCTGCCCCACCCTTGGACACCTACGTCATGGAGCGAAAGATTCGGTCTCGCACCTCCAACGTGATTTACAACGTGCGTTATCGAGTCTTGAGGTACGACCCCACCACCGCTAGTGCCGGCGAGCTCTTCACTACGGACGTGGCCTTTCTCAGAGTTGATGTCCGGTGGCGCTCTGACTCTGGCAGCAAGGTCATGAGTGACGGCTCGGACTACAACAATCAGGTTATCTACAATATGGCAGTCTTTCGCGGAGGCCTAAGATGAAGAGACTTTGGCACCCCAGGCGAAACCGTCGAGGGCGGGGTATTGGACTGGTGGAGTTGGTAGTCAGCATTGGGCTCTTGTCTATAGTGGTCTTGGGAGCCACCATGATTTTCATGGAAGGCTCTCAACTGGTAAGAACCAACCAGAACG
>JBJHCR010000213.1:8595-11584 GCA_050486105.1 Vulcanimicrobiota bacterium | reverse complement strand
CTAGAGCCTGCCGAAGGAGCTCTCCTAGTTCGTCGAAACTGGTCACAATTGGTCAATACGACATCGGCGCGAAAAATCATGCTAACGCTATCCATGTACATATTATATAATGTGAAGGGGTCGATCCACAAAGCTTTTGTAACCGGGATTCTCACCGGGTTGATTTTCTCGACCTTTCTGCTGTCGAGTTCCGGGGCCCCGACTATCGGGGGACAAGCTTTGGACGTGACAGACCAGAACTCGGGTGGCAGCATCGTGGTGCCCGTGGGCGGACCGGCCCAAACAGTCCACCATGTCGGCGGGACGCTCATCGCACCAGGACCGGACCCCGGAGGGCCAAGTCTTGCCGTGGCACCCATGTCGAGTACAATCGACCCGGCAAATGTTGTTCTCGGGACCTTTGAGCCTACGGTGGCGGGGGCGGTCGTCAATACAGGGCCCTCAAGCATGACGACTTCGAACACTGGTGATGACGGAGGATCGCCGACCGACAACGGTGGTTCGTCTTCCGGAGATGGTGACGATCCCGTTGCCGGGGCTGTTGCTAGTGTTCTGACTTTTGCCGTCGTAGAACCTAAGCCGGACTTCGAGTTTAGCTCAGGGCAGCAATTGTTCATTTCGCAGAACTCCCATCTCCTTGACCAAAAAAAGCTCGGAGTTAATCCGGGCTTTGGCGTGCGCACAGTTAGGTATGTTCCCTTAGGCGAATTCTGACGTGGGGCCTTGTGATCAGTAAAGCCCACTTCAAGAATCTGAAAACTGCGGGATTCAATCTTGCCGAAACCATGGCTGCTATGGTGGTTTTGGCGCTGGCTTTATTTGCGGTGTTGAGCGTCCACGTCTACACCTTGCGGTCCACGACCAACAACGAGATGCAACACGTCGCCAACACCATCGCTTGTGAACAGATGAGCTTGGTGGAGAGCATCTTGAAGTTGAATTTTCGCGCTCCCGCCGAGAATATCCAAACCCCTGTCCTGCAATCTCTGCAGTTTCCCGAATTTCGCTTTCAGGTCTTCGATCTCGGTTTCGAGGATGCGGGTCAGAGTCTCAGAGCCGTCGCTGTGCGGGTCAACTGGAACGAAGGGGGGATCGAGCACAGTTATGAACTGTCCTGCACGTTTTATGACTACTAAAGTGTTCGCCCGAAAGTTCCGAGGATTGTCTCTCCCGGAACTCTTGGTCTCTATGGGGATCTTCTTGGGCCTGTCTTCGATTCTGGTGGTCTTCCTGATCAGCAATCAACGCGCCTCGGAAAAGGCCCTTTCTCATACGGACTCCAGCTCCTACGCGCTCTTGTTGTTTGAGAAGACTCGTCTTGAAATGCGGCGAGCTCGAGTTGTCGGGAACCCTACGAACGACGTTCTCCAGTATTGGATATACGAGCAGAACAACGGCTTGCCTATATTCGGCACCCCCCACCGATTGCAGTTTGTCTCGGCGGGTGGAGGTGTTCCCCTGGTGGCTTCCCTGCAAGCGATAGAGGGCCGATTGACCAAGACATTCGGGGACCAGGTGGGAGTCTTGGCTCAACTCGGCCGAGACGCCGAAGTCTTATTCGCCTGGCAACCGGCGACTCAGACCCTCAGAGTCACGGGCCAAGTGGGATTTGCGCACGAGACCCTGGGATCTCTTACGAGTCTCAGGCCTTTCAGATTTTTCATAGCTTTGAACAACGTGGAGTGAAATAGTATGTCACCAGGCAAACATCCCAGAGGAATCATCTTGCTGAGCGCACTGGCGATTGCCTTCATCATGGCCTTGTGGGTTGCGGCGGCTGTGCAGCGAACCACCATGCAGTCCTCTTCAGTTGTCTTCAGCCACAAGAAATCCCGAGCCTACTACCTGGCCCGCACCGGCATTAGCCGCTCGCTCTATTCCATCAACATCAGCCCCCACTGGGTCAATAATCACAATTCCCGAGAGCAGGCAGACAGCACCACCACCGAAGGGGCGGAATGCTGGGTGGAGACCATCGGCGGACAGTTGCTGCTTCGTTGCGTGGCCGAGGTGGACCGGCAGACAGCCAAGTTGGATGTGCCTCTGCTCGCTATCGACACCGGTGAGCCCCGGGTGCTGGCCGTTTCTCCCTCCTTGGGAAGCGGGCCTGATGTCATTGCTTGGACCGGAGTCAACACCGAGGGTTGGCATTCCTTACCGCCTATTCCCGGCCAAACAGAGATCCTAGACATCTGTGGAGGGGAAGGCGCTGCGACCTTCGCCCTGGCAACGGATGGTTCGGTGTCCACGGTTTGGCGCTACCGGCCGGGACGGGGCTGGATGCAGCTGCCTGATTTTCCCCCGGGAGTAACTTTGAGTTCCATCGCCGTAGGTTCCGGCTCTCGACTCTTGGGGCTCGGTTCCGACAACAGCTTGGTGGTGTTGCCCCTGAATTCAAGTCTCGAGTGGGAGCAGGTAGAAGCCCCGTCCGGGGCCGACCTATCGGCAATAGCCCCCTCCATTGCCAACCAACCCTTGGCCTATGTAACGGCCGAAACCTCGGGCTCTCCCTCAGTCTATCAGTTGAATCTAACCTCGAACCACTGGTCCCAAATCCCTGTGCCTTCGGCGGTGCAGCACGATGCTGAAGGTCAACCTCAGGCAACGGGAGGGGCGGTGCCAAACTTCGAAGGGGGAATCGCCGCAGACGAACAGGGCAATATCTTTGTGGCTTCTAACCCTCCCGGTGAATCGGCCGTCCTATATCGCTTCGAGCCGGAACTTCCTGGAGCCAGCACCGGCACTTGGCAAGCCTTTCCCGCGATTCCTCATTTCGAATGGGACCCCGACACCGGCATCCAAGGGCACGGATTCGCTCAGCGCTTTGCCGACCTCAAAGCGGACACCGAGGGCCACCTGTGGGTGCGCTCTGAAGGTCTGCCCCCGTCTTCACCCTCGAATCTGCTCATCGATATCAACGGTCTCTAATGCTCTGTCAACGAATGTTTTGAGGGTTGGGGCGATGCCGGCCGATAGCGTTCCCCAAGCC
>JBJHCR010000213.1:2815-8585 GCA_050486105.1 Vulcanimicrobiota bacterium | reverse complement strand
GCCCAAGATGGTCTTAATTCCGACTGGGAGGCCGTGCGTCGAATCGCCCCGAGTTAAAACGAAGCAATTTTTTTGTCAAGGGAATTGAAAATTTGAGGCTCATAGCGGACCTACTTGCAAGAAATTGCGGTTCCCATGGCGGAAAAATGGCGAGTTTGGCGATGTAGGTTGATTCGGCGCACAGCCTCCTGGGGGACTTTGAATTCCCAAAGAGGTGAAGGAGCCTTGGCCATTCCGCTCGGAGACTTGAGCTGAGTCAGAAGTCCCAAAGCTCCTGAAGCTTAGGATCTGGCCAGGAATAACTTTCTAGTTTCGAGTGCGGAGGCGCCCGGATGGCAAGGCGCTTTTGACGCGGTTTGTTTGACACAAATAAGGAGAAAGCAACGAAGCCAGCCGGGATGGATCCGCGCTCCAAATCGGGAAGTTATTCCTGGCCAGATCCTTAGGGGGCATCTTATTTCTCGACAGGTCCCTAGCTTGGGTGGACTCTGAATGGAAGGGGTTCCGTGTGAGCGGGACGCAGTCTCTCGGTATGCGATACACCAGTTTGATTATCACGTTCGTGCTCTGCCTAGCTTCCTGGGGAGCCGCTCAGACTCTCCCCCAGGAGGGTAAGGCCTTTGAATCGGTGCTTTTCGACCTCACCGGAGATGGTCGTCAAGAGAAGATCGCCCTCATCGCCTACAACGTTCACCTGGAAGAAGAGAGTTTTTGGGGCCGACTCAAGGTTTTTGGAGCTGACGGACAGGTTCTCTGGGCAGCTCCCGCCGCCAAAACGACCGATGAGGAGTTCGCTTTTGGCTTCTGGCCCTATGGGGCCGCGGGTCTAGAGTGGCTTGGAGATATCGATGACGATGGCAAAGTTGAGCTGATCTCGCGGTTTCCGGTCTCCGATGTTCGCCCCCCAACCTTTCGCCGATACCGTTGGAATGGCAAAGCGTTTGAAGTCTTGAATCCCAAGATGATCCTGGAGGACCCGACCCGCCCGGGCACCTTTCTCTGGCGAGAACCGGCCCAATGGGACGGGGTGCAACCTTTGACCTGGGTGACCGCCCTTTCCGGGGGCCCCGAGCAGATCATTGCCGACATTATCTCCTACCGTCCCGATGGTGGCGTGTGGATGGGACAGGCAGAAATGCGCGGCAGTGTGCAGGCCTTGGAAATTCGAGAGTGGCGCCAATCTCTAGGACCTCGATGACCTCCCCGAAGCAATGGCGGCAAAGGGAAGTCCCTTGCCGCAATCTTTAGCAGATCTTTAGAATTGAGACGGCCTTTCTTCAGCTTCGACCGGCAATGTTAGAGATGACCCCCCATGTCCAAACAAAGGAGCGAATCTCGTGCATCTCAATCTCAAAACAACCCTCTTCGATCTCCTCATGTTCGGACTCTTGGCCCTGATTTTCTTTGCGGTGCCGGGGGTTGCCGCCACCAAGATTGATCCTCTAACTCGAGAGCAAGAAGCGCTGACTCGATTGCAGTACTCCCTGAATCTAGGGACCGAGCAATCTCGAGAGATCGCCGAAATTCTAGAGAGAAAGGTCCCGGAAGGTCGTCACCTCCGTCGACAAATGCGAGCCACCTATACTCCCGAACAGCGGGCTCGAGCAAGACAGATTTGGCTCAATGAATACCAGGGAGTTGTGCTCAATGAGGAGCAACGGCAAGCCCTCGTGAAACAGGTTGGAGTGACGGCAGGTCAACTCCGGCAATTCGCCGCCTACGAGGACATGATCGCCGACCACCAGCAGCAAACCGCCAAAGAGATCTCTTCTCTGCTCGACCCGTCTCAACAGGAGCGATTCGAGGCTTTAGAGCGGCTTCATTATTAGGGACTGAGTCGTGCCGAGCCCGATGAATCGAATCTCGCTTCCTCCTTCCATCTCATCGGTTCGGTGCGTTTTGCGAGTCTCACCTACTGCGGGACTCAGACCCTAATAGAGTAGTCCACAACGGCCGGCTTCATGCCCAGGGTCAAGAAGAGAGGAACCGATTTCTTGAAGGAGAAATAGTTTTTGGAACACTCTTGGAGGCTGTGCGCCGAATCGCCTCGAGTCCAAACGAAACAATTTTTACGCCAGGGGAATTGCAGATTCGAAGCTCATAGTGGACCTATTTGCAAGAATTTGCGGTTCCCATGGCGGAAAAAGGGCGAGTTTGGCGATGGGGGTTGATTTGGCGCACAGCCTCCTTGGACGGCACAAGAAATCTGAGGGAGGGGGGGCGCTCTCGTAGCGCCGGCAGATCGATGAAAAGGGACTTCAAGTTTCGTTATGTTAAGGACGGGAAAACCGTTGGTTTCCTGAGTTCCAAAGGAGCGGTGGAGGACATCGGGCTGCGTCTCGGGGATCTGACCCTCCCCTATGAAGCGGTGGTCGACACCACTACCAGAGACGAACGTTTGATCCTAACCATAGATTCTGGAGGGCCGAATTTTCCCCCTGAGCTCCTGGCTCAACTGCAAGACTACTTCTTGGTCTTGCACGTTTATGGGGGGCTGGCAGATTCCCTTGAGAAGGCCATCGACCGCTTCTGTTCGGTGGTGGAGGCCCAGGCGCGCAAACTCCATTTGCAAGCCGAAGGGAACGGGCATCTCTTTCGGACAGTGGAATGTCCCCTCTGCCAATGCACCGTGGATCTCTCAGAATTTCCGGAGACCCCCTACAGCTATTGCCGTTTCTGTGAGACGGTCTTCGGCCAGGGTCTGAATATGTCGCGCTCCAAGAACAATTACCGAGAGTGCGATGAATGCGGATACCACGATCGCATCCAGGGCTACACGGAGTTCTATTTCTATTTTCTGCTTGTCGTTTATGGTTATCGTCACAACCGGCGCCATATGTGCGATTCTTGTGCTATCAGCATGTCCAACAAACTTTTGGCTGCCAACGCCCTCTTTCTCCTTGGAGTGCCCAATGCCGTAACCTGCGCAGTTCGCGCCCGTTCGGGGCGGGATCTGTCTTTGGCCAGCCTGGCCCAGGCGAACAAATTTGCTCGAGCCGGACGCTTGGCCGAAGCCGACAGCCAATACGACCAAGTTCTTCGGAATTTTCGAGACCATCCCGGAGTCCGCTACAACCAGGCCATCACTTACCTCAAAGCCCAGCGGGTGGAAGACGGCTTGGCTCACCTTCGTGCCAGTATTGAAGCCTGCCCCAACTATCTCCCGGCGTTGACCTTGGTCCATCGATTAACCAGTTAGGACCGAAGAACCCCATCTACAGTATACTCCAGCCTTCTAGGGCGTGTTGACATTCAACCTTCTATCGCTACACTCGCGGAAATCCGCGCTCCGTCACCAAAAATTCTCATAAGTACTCCCGGTACTAGGCGAAAAATTCTACTACCGGAGCACAAAAATCTTCTTCGTGTAGCTCGGAACGCCGAATGTCAACACACCCTAGTTCCGCAGGCGGGTGACGCTTGAGACCTCGATGCTGCGATCTTTTCCGTTGGTGACGGTGAGCCGTGTTAAGAGATTGAGCCCTTGGAGTTCGAAGGCGAGATCGTCGACCCGGCGGGCGATGGGGTCGCCGTCTGTCGCATAGTGTTCCACGCCGTGCAGGCCGCTTCCGAAGTTGATCAGCGATATGGGTTTGGCCTTGAGGTAGGCCGCAGAGTTGACCGCTAAGGGCAACTCCCTGCGAAAGACGACATCGCTTCCGTTTGGCTGATAGACGACGATCTGCTTTTGCCAGTGGAGAACGCCGGTCTTTTCGTCGGCTTCGAACGTCTGACGGCTTACCAGATCGAAGCTAGAAGCATAGCTTAGGCAAGTGGGGTTGGAGTCGCGAATTTCGACACTCCCGGCAGTGGACGAGGCCACCTCTCGCTCCAAGAGTCTCACAAATCTCTGGGCTTGAGTCAGCAAGTCGTTTCGTTGGGACACCAGGGTCCAGGATCGCACACCCTTGGCCCAACCGGCAAACAACAGGCCGGACAGCAGCAGCATGAGAGCTGCGGCGATCATGACCTCCACCAGGACGAGCCCTCGATTCTTCATCGAGCAAGCATGGTTTCGATGGAGGTCATCTGCTGATCTTCAGACATTGCGGTAACCCGGACATACCAGATCCGTTCATCGTGAGCTTCGACTTGAATCTCCAACCAAAGCTCTCTCCCCCGTTCGCCTGAAGGGTAAGGGGGGGGCGGGAATCCGTTCACCGTGGGGTCTCCGGCTCGGCCGTCGAAGTGCCCTTCCTGAATCGAGAAAGGATGGGCCTTGATCTCTTCGAGCTGTTCTCGAATCAGAGAACTCCCCTGTTCGACCAATTCGGCCCGCTCTTGCATGCGGAGTCCTCCGATGAGAACGGTGAAAACGATCACCAAGACGGTGCTGATCATTCCTAGAGCGAATATCACCTCCATCAAAGTCAGGCCAAGGGGCACTTCGCTCGAAAAACTTCTCTTGAGTTTCATATTGGTCCTGGACTACCGTGAGACCCATCGTTGGATTCCGAGGCTTCCTCCTCCGGCCAGGTTGTGAACCCCGTCGTGAAAGAATTCCTCCACGTAGACTAGGGCGGTGTGTCCGAAGAGTCCGACATCGCCAGCATAAAAGGATCTGGTTCCCAAGGAACCTCCCAGGTCAACTACTAACGGCAGGTCGAGGTTGGGATTTCCATTCACGATCACCGTACCCTGGACTACCACGTCGTCGGTGGCCACGAAGGCCCCGTTGGTGTAGACGATACCTTTGAAGTGGGCCGAGCCGAGGCGGTCGACGTCGAACTGCTGTATGGCTTGCACCAAGTCCTTGATCTCCTGGACCAGACTGTCATATCCCAGGTGCCCTTCGAACCAGGGCTCACCCTCGCTTTGCATGACATCAAAGACTCCCCCCCTTGAGCGGTCCCAATCGTCGTAGTAATAGAAGGTGCCGAAGGAGGTGGGAGGACCCTCACCTGGCTCCACCCACGGTGGCAATCTTAGGTCGAAGGCACCGTCACGGTTGGTCTGACCCCGTCGGAACAAGTCTTCCAGCAGTTGGAACCGCTGATGCAAGAAGCTTGAGGCACTGAGGGGGCCGCCCCCCTGCTCGGCCATATACTCCCGCAAGATCCCCGCGTTATTGTGCGTTCTGTCGGAAACTCCGGGCAGAGTGGAGGAACTTCCACTCCAATGCACTTCTGCTCCTTGGGAGTGGTGAGAAATGACACTCATGTAGGCGTCGAACAAATGGTCGATTGAGGGATCTGCGGGATCCCATCTAATGGTCTCTTGTAAACCGATTGGGTTTTCGTCGATATCCGGGCCGTGGGTGTCAAGGAGCTGCTGGATCCTCTGCACCCCAGTTTTCAAGTTTGTCCAAGCCAAGCCCGCTGAAACGTTCAAGGGATAATTGGGGCTCTCGCGATCGCCAGGTCCTAAGGGATCGATGTCGAGGGGGGAGATCGTCCTGGTGACCACGGGATTGGCTTGGGCTAAGGCATCCATATACTGCTGGCCCTTGAAGCCCTGGAGCAAGACGTGGCCGCCGCTCAGCAACGAGACATAATCGTGGTCGCGAAAGCCCACATCGGAATCGCCGTAGAAGGTTGAATTGCCGGTGACCACCACCGTGCCTCGGCCTCGCAGCGATCCATTTATGGTGAGGTCTCCATCCACAAAGAGCCCTGCGTTGTCCATCAGTTCCACATCTCCATTGATGGTCACGCTTTCAGCATAATGGTTGTCTCCAGTGAGAATCACCTCTCCGGGCGTTGCTGGAATAACCGGGCCGGAATTGGAGCTTTGCTCGCTGACCAAGGCTTCGATGTTCGGGCGGGGCAGG
>JBJHCR010000213.1:0-2805 GCA_050486105.1 Vulcanimicrobiota bacterium | reverse complement strand
CTTTCTGGGGTACGTCGCTTCGGAGCTTGCTTCCGGGAAGCCCGGACCCTGTGACGTCAAAAACTATGGCCTCTGGCTCTGAAGACGTGGCCGTGAGCTGTCCGGTGACCTCGATGCCGCCCGTAGGGGTGGGGAAATAGTGAACTAGGGTTGAGTTCTCGGTGCTATTGGTGTGAAGATCGGCTGAAACCGGAGAAATGTTGGCCAGGCTGGTCTGACCCTTGATCCTCACCTCGCCGCTCATTTCAATCTCTCCGGTGGCGGTGAGGGCATCCCCGACCATGACGTTCAAGCCGGCGACCACCAGGGCTTCGACAGTAACCTGACCGACTCCGGAATTCCCCTCCACAATAATCAAGGCCGAATGGGGAGGAACGGTGTCAGGACCTCGATAGCTGTCTGCCGGCGTGTTCCCAAGCAGATTGTTGACCGATTCTCGGTCGGTGGCTGCGCTGGGGTTGGCGGCGAATCGAACGGTGAATCGCGCAGTCTTCCCGGGCAATTCTTCAGAGTTGAATCCGGTGCTCCAATCTGGGTCTCGTTCAAGTTCGGCAATAGCGCGGGCCAGTCCGGCCTCGGCAGCATAGAGAGAGCGATTGGCGTCGATCCCGATCCGACTAGAGTTCAGTCCGTCCTTACCAAGAACGAGAACTGCTCCGGTGAACATGGCGATCAAGGCGCTAATAATGAGAAAATAGGCTAAGGCAAATCCACGCATCTTCAGCTCTTTTCTATTTCTGTAGAGATTTCCATCTCATTCCATCTAGTGCCAAGACATGGTGATTCGAAACCATCGGGGCCGTCCTGAACTTAACGATAAGAAAAAGATAACACAATTAGGTGGGAAGAGACTGGAACGCCGGCGCTCTTCGAGGGACAATCTCCGGCAAAGTCGAGAGGTGACCGCTATGAGGCGAGGAAGGGTTTCGAGTGTTGGGGTCTCCAAGGCATCTTTTCAAAGGCTTCCTACTGCTCCTGATTTTCTTGATTTCCTGTGTCGGCTCAAGCTCAGCCCAGGTCACCGATCTTCAGCTTGACCTGTCCATGAATGAGGGTCGAGTGACAGTGAGGGAACAATGGACCTTTGCCGAGGCTCCAACGTCGCTCAGTCGAACGGTATATCTCGACCCTTGGGTGGGAAGCTTTCCCCTCAGACAGCGGCTTGTGGACCTGGTCGCCCCCGAGCATCGAAGGCTGAATTACGGTTTTGACCGGACCTACTTGAAGTTCACTCCTGCTCGGACTCTGATCTTGGAATACCAAATCTTGGGACTGATCGAAAGCGATGGCACAGCCGACCTAACTCTTCGTTTCTATGAAATGCCGGAGATCGAGCGATTGTCGGTGAGTTTCCCCCAGGGTCAGGCTTGGAATTTTGTTTATGACGCCGCATTTGAGAAGAACCTATTCGGACCCGATGGAGGAGCGGTGGCCCGGGGAGTTCCCGCCGGACGGAACGTTCGGATCAAGCTGTCGGATTCCAACGCTGCGCCCTCGTCCGCTGGGTTTCAAGAATATCTTCGGCAGTTAGGCCCTGCCCTGGGACTTGGGGCGCTGGGACTGCTGGTGGGCTTGAGCCTGCGCACAGCGCCTCCGAGACTGGTGATCCTTTGGGCTCGAATATGGAATGTGCTCTTGGTCTTGGTGGTCCTCGGCCTGATGGCCCCGATGGTGGTCTTCGATCTGATCTCTCCTCAGTATCGGGGGCTGCCTTGGATAGTGAACCTGCTGAGTATTCTGGTGGTTTATCTCGGGCTGCTCGGGGCTTTTGGGGCTTTTGTGCGGTTGCAAGAGAGGATGCTTAAAGAGGGGCAGCCCACGGCCTATTATCTGCAGTTCAGCCTTCCGGCCATGACCTTGCTGCTGTTGCCGGCAGGTTTGGTGCAACCGGCCTTTTGGCTCCTACCGGCTGCGGCCCTCTTGGGCTTGGTTTGCTGGTCTGAGAAGCGTTTGGCCCTGTACTTGGGTGCGGCCAACCATCTGTTGCTGGAGAGCATCACTGCCAAGGGCGAGATCTCTCTGAAAGACCTGGCCAAGGACTTTGAGCTGCCCGAAGAACGGCTGCTCAAGCTGTTGCAGGGAGAGAACGCCGTGGTCGACCACGACCGAGGGGTTGCCCTATCGCCGGCGACGGCCTCTCACCGTCAAAACCTGGCCATCTGTCCCGCTTGTGGGGGGGGCACGGAGGTCAAGGGGCAGATGGCCTTGGTCTGTCCTTTTTGTGACCGCGAATACGCGGCCACTCGGGATGCCCTTCTGCCGCGCCCGGTGCCGGTGGTGGTTCAAGCCCAGGCCAGCGCCTTTTCGGTGCTCGGGGTGGCCGTCTTGGTGTGGACCGGGATGATGGTGCTGGTGGGTTTTCTCGATGAAACTCTCAAGGAGGGAGTGTCGGTGGCCATCTTTTACTCGGGGGCCGTAGCCTTGGCTGGAGGGCTGGTGGGGGGGAGGCCTGACGCTGTGGAGCACCATGTTGCGCGATGGTTTGGGTGGCTGGATTCTGCGTTGGACCACTGGCCTCTTGACCCCGAGAGCCCTGCGAACCCGTCGAGTGAAGATTCATTTTCAAGAGCTTCCCAGCCCCGAGGTGGAGACCGAGATCTCCGTCGAAGAGCTGGCCGAACAGTTGGGATGCAGCCGCTCTGAAGCCACCGAGATGGCCCGCTACTTGGCTTCAGTGAGCGAGGTGACCTACGACCGGTTGGGGGACCGCTTGGTCTCCAAAACCCTTTGGGCGGAGCTTGCCGGAGCGGGCAGTTGCCGGGGCTGTGGAGGGGTGCTAGGAGTGATCGAGGGGAAGGTCATGTG
>JBJHCR010000212.1:0-11597 GCA_050486105.1 Vulcanimicrobiota bacterium | reverse complement strand
TCTCCATGCTGTTGCCCTTGCTGCAAGGTCGACAGGGCCGAATTGAAGGCCTCGCAGATTTTTAAACGGCTACTTTGGTGACCATCGTAGATATCGAGAGACTCCAGCATGGGGTTGAGTTTGGGCCAATCACCAACAGAACCTTCCGACGGACCACCGGTGAAGCCAGGGTAGAGGATTCCCATTTGCCAGCTCAGAGTTCGAGTGACGAATGACGGTCGAGACTAGTCTTTAACGATTCTTTCATACTCTGCTGATAATTGTTAGGAAAGAACAGATACAGACAACGCTCAGGGGTTCGCCCCCGAAATCATTCACGCAGGAGATTATCATGAACACCAGTCAGCTTGGACAACACACTTTCAAGACTTTGAACGTACGGATCGACACCCTGAACAAAAGCGATGGGGGAGGACGGGCCAGGTACGTTTATGAAGAGCCCTACGCCGTAATCAAAGATGATTTTCAGGCTCTGGCCGAAAGCTCTGAAAGTACTCAGGATGAAAAAGCCCTGGCCCGTCTAGGGTTACTGATGAACGACCAATGGCTCCCCGGAGCCGGCATCTCCAAAAAAGAGATTTTTCAAGCTCACTCGGGCTTAGTGAACTCCGTCAATCAGGAGTATGCTAGCCCTTCGGGCAAAAACATCGGTTCGATCCTAGGACAAGCGACCTTGAGTTCCATAGACACTGCCCTTTCGGCTTCACCCGGAATGCCTTTCTGGACCAAGGATGAGATCGCTGCAAGTCTTCTAGGAGCAGGCTTTGAAGCCATCAATGAGAGTTCCGCCAACCGGAAACAGAAATCTTTGGCGCGTAAGGGGCTGAAGTCCTTGGAAAAGTTTGAGTACTCGGGCAAACTGCCCACCGCTGAGATGGAACAGATCGCCGGTCCTCGGAGCTGACAAGTCTGTGGCTCTCTGGACCACGGGATTCCAAACCAGTCCAATCCAAGTCCCCTTAACAGGATCTTGGGCCTCGAGAAGCGGGTTTCCGAGGCCACTCTGCCCGATTTCCTGCTCATCATCTGGGTTAAAGATTTCGCCAAATCGGTGACCGGCTCAGCCAGATCCTTAGGGTCGATTCATCATGAAAGTGGCCACTCGGTCGAAGTAATCCAGCATGATGATCTTGGCTTCCTCCGGGGCCTCGACGGCCTTGAGGGCGGCCAGCATGTGCTTCATCCAGGCATCGCGTTCGGCCCGGCCGATGGCAAACGGCATGTGTCGCATGCGAAGCCTGGGATGACCTCGCTCCTGATTGTAGGTGTCGGGGCCTCCGAAGTACTGCATCAGAAAGAGGTGCAGTCGTCGACGGGCCCCCTCCATATCGTCGTCTGGATACAGGGGCCGCAACAGTGGGTCTGTCTCGACCCCTCCATAGAATCGGTCTACCAGGTCAACAAAAAAATCTTCGCCGCCGACGGCTTCATAGACGTGCACAAGCCGCCATTCCGGAATGCGGCCTGGACCCCTCTAGACGGGCTAGCGATCAGGAGGGTTAGTTGCCGGCCAAGGCTGCTCCGGCTCGTCCACCGAGTTCGGCTCCACCGAGAAATCCGACTAGGCCTCCGGTCACCAGGCCCACGGCTCCGCCTACGGCACCGGCCACCTGATAGCCGCCCAAGACTCCCAGATAGGGACCGACCATAGAGCCCACGGCACCACCTATTCCACCTCCGGTGGCAACAGCTAGAACTTTTCCGGGTCGATGGCTGTCTTCAATGGTTGTCTTCTTTCGTCCAAAGATCGACTCTAGGGGACGGGCCGGGAGGGCCACCGCCGACTGCACCTCTTCGGGACTCAACTCTCCTCGTTTCACCGATCGATGGAGGGCAAAGTTGGCTGCCTGAACTCCCACCCCGGCAAGCGGTACCGCACCGGAGAGCATAAGTGCCCCCGAAACGGTGTTCATGATGCCCGAGGCGTGCTGCATGGGGTCACCGGTGGTCGAGGAATTGACCCAGTTGGAGAGTCCATTGACCATCTGCACCCCGCCTATTAGAGTCCTGCCTCCCTCGACGCTCAGTCGGGCAACTTTATTGGGTCCGGCTAGGTCTCCCAGGAGCTTACCGGTCTCTCGGAACTCTTTGCGGTCGACCAAGCGTTCGAAGAAGCCAGGCTTATTGATGCGCTCCATTTCGGCAAATTTTTCAGGGTTGGCCTCTTTGAGGTCCTCTGGGCGTTGGTAATAAGCGCGATAGCTGTCGGCGAAGTCCTCACGCTCGTTGGTTTTGGCGTATTCGGTGATATGAGGGCCTTGGCCCCAGGGGCCTCGGGAGGACGCGTTCGAGCAGCAAAGGCAACCGTGATGAGTGTAGTCGGTGGTGTGCCCGATCTCGTGGATCAAGGTGCTGTCCATCCGCTCTGGAGTGGTCAAGCCCGAACGGGACAGTTGGATCTCGTTGGTGACGCCATAGTTGTAGGCTCGACCCAGAGTGGTCCATCCTTCACGACTGCTCGGAATTTCTTCGAGCATACTGATGGCCCCAATGTCACTCACATGGTGTAGAGGCAGTTTGTCCAGAGTCCGCATGATATTGGCATGCTCAGAGCCGGTGGCATTGTGGATACTAGGATAGACGAACCCTGGAAAAGCGTCCATCACCGACGAGGCGGTGGCAGCGGTGCTGACGGCTGTTCCTACGGCTTTTCCTAAGGCACCTTTTTTGGAGGTCGCTACTTCCGTTTTTGCCTTGACCAGTTTTGGATTAGGCTTAGGGCGAGATTGACCCAAAACTGGGCGGCTATTTGAAGTCAAGATTTGCACTTTCCCACTATCTCAGGGGGAGCGGGGCTCAGACTGTAATGGCAGTGGAAATGGCTTGGGAAATATGACCAAATTGTGACTGAATGGACACTTGCAAGATTGAGTTTAGGCGGTGGCTCAAGGTCTGGTGGGTTCGCCTCTCCATTTCTGGTTGAGGGTTTAAGTGAAGTTTCAGTGTTGCTTGATAGGCTGCCGGCAGAGAGATTCAAGCGGTTCTCTATCGACTTGGACGTCACGTAAAAAGAAAAAAGGAAGACCCATGCAACTCACTCATTCGCTGAACATCGGCTCTGGCACGCGCTTGAGCACCCCTCCCGTTATTATGAAGGCCCTTCACCGGCTCCAAGATCCCTTCGCGCCTTCCTGGCAAATCCAAGACCGCAACCAAGAATATACGGCAGCCTTCGCTCTTGACAAGTTTCGAGAGAGTTCGGAAGAGCCCGAGGCAACGATCGCTGCGACTGGGCTGAAGCTCCACCAGGCCGTTCAGAACGGAAAGCTCGACGCTGGCAAAGCGTCGGTCGCTATGCAACAGATCCTTACTGGCCTGAAAGCCGGCTTACCTACGGGTCCGCTGGGAAGTGTCGTTGCCCATGTCGGTAGTCAAGCTTACCAGGCTGCAAGAGAGGACGTCAGGGATTTTTACAATGGCGATTTTTCGGGCCCTAAGCAGGTTGCGGAAACGTTTACTGAAGCGGTAGCTCAGCTCGACGGTGGAGCAGCGAAAATAGCCTCTGCCGCCCGCTCCTTAGCATCGACGGTCAAGGCAGACTTTACCACTGGTATCGTGCACGGCAACGCCTTGAAGTTGGCCTCGACGGAGCAAGAGTGGAGTGAAACCCAGTCGCTCGCTTGGCTCGCCCACGAAACGATGAGCGACCCTCTCCTTAGTCTTGAAGACGCCGTTAGGGTTGGCCACGGAGCCACGACTCTTTTGGCTCACGATTCGAGCAAAGCTCAAGAGGCCATCAGCGCCCTCGATGAGCGTACCAACCAAGCTCAACGTGACCTGCTCAAAGAGCCGGTCCACTATGACTTTTCTCCAGCCTTGGGCCACTTGACCCGGGAGAATTACCAGGCCTTACGCGGGACGCTCGAGGAGATCTTCCAGGAGTCTAGCGATGGTGCAGTTCCCGAAAAGGCCCCGGACCCGGTGCGACGCTCCCAGAATAGCCGTGAGGTTGTCGAGATTGCCAAGGAGCTGTTGAGAGCCGGATAAAACAGCAGAGTGCCCGGCACAGGCCGGGTTCTCTGCTGTTCGTGCCCTATGACGACACAAAGGTGTTGCCCACCATTTCTCCGATGCGGCCCCCGATCTCCGAGCCACCAAGAAATCCCAACACTCCTCCGGCGACCATGCCCACGGCTCCTCCCACGGCTCCAGCCACCTGATAGCCAGCCAAAACTCCCAGATAAGGTCCAGCAATCGAGCCCACACTTGCCCCGATGCCGCCTCCTGCCGCTACGGCTAGAACTTTGCCAGGACGGTCCTCCGTTTTCAGCTTGCTGGCCTGCCGTCCGAATAGGGACTCTAAGGGTCGTGTCGGTAGAGATACGGTGGCCCCAACCTCCTCGGCGGTGAGCTCCCCGCGTCCCACAGATCTCGTCAGAGCAAAGTTCGCTCCTTGCAGTCCGACTGCCGCCATGGGTGCGGTGCCAGAGAGCATCAAGGCCCCGGCAGCGGTATTCAGGATGCCTGAGGCGTGTTGTAGGCCGTCTCCGGTCTTCGATGACTCGATCCAATTCAACGCTCCATTGAGAAGCTGCAGGCCGCCGCCTAAGGTGCGAGCTCCCTCCAGTGTGAGGCGGGTGGCCTTGTCAGGGCCCAAGACATCGGCCAACAGCTTACCGGTCTCTCGAAATTCCCTGCGATCGACTAACCTCTGAAGACGGTTAGGTTGGTGAATGCGCTCCATCTCGGCGAACTTCTCCGGATTGATCTGCTGCAGTTCCTCTGGGCGCTCTAAGTATGCCCTATAGCTGTCGGCGAAATCCTCCTTCTGATTGGTGGTGGCATAAGTGGTGATATGCTCCCCTTTGCCCCAAGGACCCCGGGAGGAGGCATATCCACAGCAGGTGCAGCCGAGATGAGTGTAATCCGTGGTGTGTCCTACTTCATGGAAGAGTACTCCCTCGAAATGTTCGGGAAAGCGTCCAGGGGTCGTGAGTTCGTATCTGGAGAGCTCGATTTCGTTGGCCACGACGTAGTTGAACGCTCGGCCTAGAATGACCACATTCTCATTGCTGCTCGGAATATCGGGCACCATGCTCACCGTACCTACGGCGCTCACGTGATGAAGGGGCATGCGGTCGAGACCTTCAAGGATAGCCGTTCGTTCGACCCCATTGGCGTTAAATATGCTTGGGTACATGAAGCCCGGAAACGCCTTAGACATGGCCGCAGCGGTCGTCCCCAGTTGAATCAAAGATTTGGTGCCTTTGTGCCTTGGCTTCCTTGAGCCAGTGGCTTGGGCCTCTAGTTCATCCTGGAGGTCTGCCGAGGAGGTCGAATCTTGGAGGCTCTCAGAGTCCTGGGGTGGGACGCTTCTGGGCGGTCGAGCTCGATTATGATAGGTCAATATCTCCACGAGAAAGGAATCTCCGTTTCACAACTGGGTTCATGGCCATCCTCTCATTGCAAAGGAAGAAGCGTTCGCCATCTGTGCTCGGAGAATACAAAAAGATCGTTGCCCGATTATTGCCTTGGTAGAATTAGGCTTGGGTCACTCCATGCTCTGCGGCTGGTGCTCGCAGCATGGTCAGGACCAGAGTCACGATGCTGAAGCCAAGGACGTAGTTCACATCGTAGGTCATGAAGCTCAAGAGCAGTCCGTAGATGGCGCCGCTTTGATACATGGACAGTCTCATGATCATGACTTCCTTTGTGTATCCTCCATGCCGTGCCGAAAGAAACCTCGAGACTATGGGTTCTACTAAGACCGTCCCTAAGAAAGCGACTGAGAGGATAGGGAGCAGTAGGGAAACCATTTCGCTTGAGTCCTGCGGCGGTGGGTTGCCGCTTGCGCTGAGTAGCCAAACTATCAGCACGTAGATCGGAAGTGAGCTGACATAAGCGAATCGTACAATCTTGTTCGGATTCATCAAATGGAGTTCTGGGAGGTATCGGGGGTTTCCTGGCTTTAGTGGGCTAGGGATCAGTGGATATGGGGCTGGAAGGCGGGAACGTCGTCCAAAACCCTTTGCAGAATAGCGATGTCTTGCCAAGTGCTGTTGAGGTAGCCGATCTCTTTTTGAATACCCACCAAGGTGAAGCCGAAGCGTTCGTGGAATCTCAGGCTTCCGGTGTTGGTGGTCCAGATCTTAGCCACGATATGGTGGTATTCAAAGGTTCGACAGCGCTCCAGGAGTTCGGTCATTAGGGCTGTTCCCAGGCCGCCACCGGTCACAGATCGGTCGAGATAGATCGAGGTTTCGCATGCCACTCGATAGCCGATGCGGTCAGTATAACGCTTGATGGAAGCAAATCCTAAGGCCCTGGCATTTGAGTCGAAGCCCACCAGGGTGCATTCTCGAGGGCTCTGGTTCTCTAGGCGTTCCTGAAAAATCTTGGGAGAGGTGCTGATTTCCATACAGCAGTCTCGAGCATCCAGGGAGCCTTGATAAATCTCAGCCAGACGCGGGCAATCGTCGACCCTGGCCTCCCGGATGGTCCACTGGTTCTGCTGGGTCAACGGTTCTGGGGCCCCAGCCTCTCCAGCCAGGTATGAAGGTCGGGATGAACCAAGGCCCGTAGACCATCCTGCATCCACAACTTGCGCTCTCGAGGGGTCATCAGACCCAAGTCGTCCACCCGGGCGGCTTCTTGCTCCAAGAGGCTCAGGAGATGAAGCTGATCTTGGTCCAAGATCCTGCTGAGTTGGGGGGTCAAGTCGCGGACTACTGCACGATTATCGGCGCTCTCATTGAGCAGCAAGGGGGCGTTGGCGATAAGGGTTGCCATCAACTCCTTCACCTGTTCCGGGCGCAACCCAACGGCTCGAAGGGTTTGTTGCACCGTAGCCAAGTCCGCCGTCTGAGACTGGGCTGCAGCGGGCCAAGGAGAAAGCAGAGCGCCCACGGCGAGGACAGCGACAAGAAAGATCTTCATGCTGGGAAGATTTCGCCTCACATCTGAGGACTCCTCGCTTCGAGGTCCCTAGTAGTCTATAGAACGGGGTGATTCGCCGACCTGGCGGTTTACGGTGAACTCGAAAGGCTTGCCCTGGCCGTCTGTGCCCGAGATCATGAGAAGGGGCAGGAACACATCAATATTGGTTGGGTTATACCAGGACCAGGTTGTTTTGAGGCTCTGACGGGGTTTCCATACCTTCTTGACATGTTCGTAGCCGTACTGGTCGAGAGATTTCCCATAACCGTCTCGCATAAGGATGGCCACAGAGACGTTGGTCAGCGTGTCCTTGCCAGGGTTAAGGATCTCAAGGTTGCCACTGACGTACCGAAATGCGGAAGGAGAGAGATCGGAGGCCTCGGTATAACTAGTGAAGACACTAACTTCGAGAGGTTCGCTTTCGGCCTGGACCCAGACGGTTAGTCCAAAAGCAATCACCGTTAAGGATAAAATAAACTGTCTCATGAGGTCCGGTTCGCGAATAAGCCGTAGAATCTTGCTCGGCCGAAGAAGGGCGGGCACACACCTCTAAAAGCTCTGCCTAAAGTAGGCCGGTCCCATCCAGCTTCCTTGACCAGGCAAAAGAGAACTCTAGAGAAAAACATGCCCATCCTCGCAGGGGATCGCCAAGAGTAAGCCAAGCATCATTTTATGCAAGAGATCGAGGCCCGCTGCAGAGAACTACTCAACAATGAGCAGTATCAAGAAGTCGCTCACCTCCTAGAAGAGGTGGTCACCAGTACCCCCACGGTCTTGACCCTTCGCGGCCGGGCCTTATCTGGCATGAACCGATGGCCCGAAGCACAGCAAGCTTTCCAAGCGGCTTTGGAACAAGACCGAGAGTGCCACGAGGCTCTAGCCGGACTAGGGCTGTTGTCCCTACTCGCCGGCGATCGCAAACAGGCTTTGGCCTTGATTCACGAAGCGGCTCGATTGGCTCCCAACGAGGGGCGATACCGCGGGCTTCGCGGAGTGCTCTATGCCCAAGACGGAGATGTGGTCACCGCTCTTCAAGATTTTGAGTCGGCCAAAGCCCTAGGAGATCGGGACCCGGCTATGGCTCTCAGCCGAGCCCAAATCCATATCGCCCAGGGGAAATCAAGTTTGGCTCGTGAGGCCTTGGACGAGGCACTCTCTTGGGGGGCAGAGCAGGCCTCGCTCTTGCAACTTGAGGCGGCCCTACTTCGCATCCAGGAAGAGCCTCAGAAGGCTCTAGAAACCTACCGTAAGGCGGTAGAACACGATCCCTCTCAAGTGCATTTGTGGTGGGAGTTGGTCGGCTTGACCTCGTTGCTCGAGCGGGAGCGCCTCGACGAGGTCCTGACCCAGGCTCTGGAGCATCACCCAGACGACGAACGCATGCTGGTGCTCGTTGTCGGGCGGTTGCGAGAGGCAGGACTTGCCGAACGAGCTTTGGAGGTTCTGCGCAAGGCGGTGGATCGGCAGCCGGACGCGGTCTCGCTTTGGGCCGTTCTGGGAGACTATCTGCGCGAATTGGACCGATTCGATGAATCCTTGGAGTGTTTCGAGAAGGCTTTAGAGGTAGATCCGTACTTTGCCAGAGCTCATTTCGGCAAGGGCCTAGCGATCGGCAATCGAGAAGAAGCGGTGAACAGCTTCGCCACGGCTGCCCAATTGGCTCCGGACAATGTGGTGTTCTGTTACCACTTCGGAGCTGTGCTCTGTGCCTTGGAAAAGTACGACTCAGCTATCAAAGTTCTCGACCGAGCTATCTCCCTCGACGAGACCTTCTGGAGAGCCTACCTTGAGCGGGCCATCTGCTATGAGAACACCGACCGCTTCCAGCGCGCCAGGCAGGACAGAGAGACCGCTGAAACCCTAAGGAAACAGCAGCGAAAATCCTGACCAGATCCTAAGTCTTTGGAACTTATCTCGATCGAGGATACATAACCGTTTGCTTGAGGGTATTGACACCTCCACCCTCTTTCCCAAAGACAGTCACCTCGACTCTATCGACTCGGGAGATGGCCGGATTCGGCCAGCTAAACAACACTTCGGTTTCCGAGCGAGCCTTGAGATGGACTTTCTGCTCCTCGGTGAACAGAAGTTGTCCGCTTCGATGGTAGAACTCCGCCTGCACCGTCACATCTTTAAGCTCTCTGCTTCCCGAATTCTTTAGGGACACCGTTCCCCGAACGGTCGGATCCTCGTAATCAGAACTATGCAAAGTGGGGTAAATCTGACTCGAAGTGATGGTTATGGGATCGTTGATTTGGGCCCAAACGTACCCAGGGCAAAGCAGCCCTAAGGCAAGCCCAAGACTGACGGCTAAAAGGTTTTGATGCACTGCTCACTTCTCACTTGAGGGAATGCTACTTCTAATCAGGAGGAGAGTCCTTCACGACGAGACTCATTCAGGAGAGGACTTGCGACTTGGCTGACGCTTTCGTCTGTCCGAGATACTACCTGGTAACCCTTATGACAGAGAGGGAGATCCCTGGTGGGCTCTTGAAATCTCCAGCTTCGCTCGGAGACGAGAAAAGAAAGGGCGGCTATGATTACGCACGACAAAAGCTTGACCAGCAATTCTGTAAATTGGGAGTCCCTTCGGGTTCCCGACAGTGTGGCTCTCTCAAAGGTCCAAGAACTGTGCGACGTTCGGGAGCCTTATTCGCACAACGATAGCCTAGATCGACTTTTTGTCGAGGCCATGCAGCAAGCGATCGCCTGGCACCGAAAGCGTTGCGCGCCTTATCATAAGTTGCTCTCGGATCGGGGGTTTAGGGAGGAGCAGCTGCAGTCTGTCGCTGACTGCGCTCGCATCCCCACCATTCCAGCCAACTTCTTCAAGCGAAACGTATGGATGTCGGTGTCAGACGAAGAGGTGTCGGTGCACTTGACTTCCTCGGGCACAACCGGCCAGAAGTCCCAGATCTTTTTCGACGAGTGGTCGATCCACTCTGCTCAGCGGATGGTGCGACGCATTTTCGAATTTCGCGGTTGGGACACCCCGGAGCAACCGAACAATTATCTCCTATACAACTATGAGCCTCGACCGGCTCAGAAGATCGGCACCTCCTACACGGCAAATTTTTTGTGTTCGTTCGCCCCTGTGAATGAGTTGTTCTATGCTCTTCGCTGGGGTGGCGAGAGGGAGGGGCACAGTTTCGATGGTTTTGGGGCCATCGAGCGCCTGCAGCGCTTCGCTGCCGAGGGACTACCGGTTAGGATCATGGGCATTCCGGCCTTCTTCTACTTCACCCTGATGCAGATGAGAGACCTTGGCTTGCCCGCCCTGAAGTTGCATCCCGAATCCTTGGTTTTCACGGCAGGCGGTTGGAAGGGGCACAGCGGCCAGGCCATCGGGCGCCAAGAGTTCCACGAGCTGATCGCCGAGCGGCTGGGGTTGACAGACGATCGGGTGTCCGACGGCTATGGCTCTACCGAACATTCCGTGCCCTATGTTGCCGATTCCGCTCACGAGATGCGGGTGCCGGTCTGGTCTCGAGCTTTCGTTCGAGACTATCGAACTCTGGAGCCCCTGCCCTACGGTGAAGTGGGGTTCTTGTCGTTCGTCACCCCGTACATCACTTCGGTGCCGGCGGTCAGTGTGACTATGGGGGACGCCGCTAGTTTGCACTCTCCTCGAGAGTCGGGGGCAAACCTACCCACGGAGTTTTTTCGCATCCGAGGCCGGGCTGGGGTCTCCAAGAATCGCAGTTGCGCTGTCGCCGCTGCCGAGCTACTGCAGAAGGGACAAAGTTAGTCATGGAACTGTGGCAAGGAGAACCTATTCCCTCAGGAACGTTTGTTGAACGCTTGCCGACCTTAGAGGCAGCGGTAGGCGAAGCCCTGCAGAATCCCCTGGATTGGGAGATTTTTTTGTCGGCCTGCAAGGTGCTCAGCGAGCGCCTTATCTCCGATACAGAGCTTATTTCCAGTTTGCGAAGGCGAATCTTGGACAACGGAGTCGTGGTGGGGGACACCTTTCGAGAAAAACTGAAGCTCATTTCAGACTTCCTTCACCCAGATTCCCCGAGGGTGAAACGAAACCGGGAACTCGGGGAAACCGCTGGGCGCTTTCCTCGTCGTTTCGATTACCGAGAGAATCTCTTCGAAGCGAATCAGCCACTGGGACTGCTGGTGCACATCGCTTCCGGCAACTCCATCACTGTGGGGTTCTTGAGCGTCATCGAAGGGCTCATGACCGGCAATGTGAACGTGCTCAAGGCCAGCCGCAACGACTACGGCTTTGCCGCCCATCTGCTCTGTGTTCTAGCAGAAAGCGACTTCAGCAGAACCCTTGCCCCTTATCTGTACTGCACAGCTTTGTCCTCGAAGGAGACAGCTGCGATGAAGGCTCTGTTGACTTGCGCAGATGGGATCGCTGTTTGGGGCGGCGAGGAGGCGGTGACATCGGTCAAGGATATGGCTCCTCCACGAGCTCGGGTTATTCCATGGGGTCATAAGATCTCTTTCGGTTTCGTGGCACGGGAGTCGGCCCAGGACTTGGAGGGCTTAGAGCGCTTGGCTGAGGACTGTGTTTGGAACGAGCAGCAAGCTTGCTCTAGTCCACAGGTGGTTTATTTCGAAACCGACAATTTGGATGAATTGCATCAGTTTGCCGAAAGGTTTGCCGAAGTCCTGAGCCAGGTGAGCGAGCGCACTCTCAAGATTGAGCCCCCACCAGAAGTAGCGGCCGAGATCACTAGTGTCACCGAGGTGCATCGCATTGAAGC
>JBJHCR010000211.1:0-11601 GCA_050486105.1 Vulcanimicrobiota bacterium | reverse complement strand
ATGGGGAGGCGCACGGTGAATCGGCTCCCCTGGCCCACTTCACTGTCGAGTTCTATGACCCCACCGTGGAGTTCCACCAGGCGTCGCACCAGGCCGAGGCCGAGCCCAGTCCCTTCGTACTTCCGGTCGATGTCACCGTCGAGTTGCACGAAGGGCTCGAAGAGTCTTTGTTGATCTTTGGAAGCGATCCCGATCCCGGTGTCTTCCACCGTCACCAGGAGGTCACTTCCCTCTCGCCTGGCGCCTAGACGAACGGTCCCTCCGGGATCGGTGAATTTCACGGCGTTAGAAAGAAGATTGTAGACGATCTGCCGGAGCTTTCTGGGATCTCCGAGGAAGGGAGGAAGATCTTCTTCGAAGTCCTGATGGAGAGTTAAATTTTTCTTGCCGGCCTGTTCCTTAATGATGGTCAAGGAGTTTTGAAGAAGGTGGGGCAGATCCACATCTTCCAAAGAGAGTTTCATCATTCCGGCCTCGATCTTTGAAAGATCCAGAATGTCGTTGATCAGCGAAAGGAGATGTTGCCCGCTGCTGAAGATTTCGCTGGCATAGTCGGCTTGGTTTTCTTCAAGCTCTCCCAGCAAACCGTCTTTCAAGCATTCCGAGAAACCGATGATGGCGTTTAAGGGGGTGCGCAGTTCGTGAGACATATTGGCCAGAAACTCCGACTTGAACTGGCTGGCTTTTTTCAGTTCCTGGTTCTGGCGGGCGATCCGGCGTCCTCGCTCGGTGAGTTGCTGGGAAAGCTGTTGCAACTGTTGGAACTGGGCCAGGGAGTGGAGACCCACGGCAGTCTGAGTGGCGAGTTGCTCTAGAACCGAGCGCTCACGCTTGCTCAAGGGCCTCTGGGAGGCTCCGGCCATGACAGCCAGGGTTCTCTCTTGGTGAACCAAAGGGAAAGCGAAAAGTACCCGGGGGTAGATCTTGCCGACGCCGGTCTCCAGGGCCAGGGCCTCGGCCTCGGAATTCGAAGGATCCACCTCAAGGATGACGGGACGTTTACCGGCGGCGGCTTCCCCCACCATTCCTTCCCCGAACTTGTAAGTCTTGGCTTGGTTCGGCGGGAGGGAGAGACTCGCCGAGAGGTTCAGTAGGCCGTTCCATTCGTCGAAGAGGTAAAATGCTAGTGGCCGAAATCCAAGCTCATCGGCCAAAACTTCAAGCACCTCCTGGAGTGAACTATCCACCTCTCGGTTCTGATTGAAGATCATCAACGCTCGGCGCGCAGCCCGATCCAGGCTCCCAGCTTCTTTCAATCGCTGATTCTTCTCGGCCAATTCTCGCTCTCGCTCCCGCTCCTTGGTGACGTCGCGGGCGGCCGCGTAGATCCTTTTCGTGTCGGGGTCGAACATGGAGGTCCATTGAAAAATTCGAAAGCTGCCGCTCCGGGTGCGGTATCTGTTTTCGAAGTCCACCAGTCGCTGTCCCTCGAACATGTCCTGAACCACAGCCTGGGTGGCGGCGACATCGTCCGGGTGAACATAATCCACGAAGGGCCGGGCGAGAAGCTCTTCCTCGGTGTACCCGAGGACTCTGGTAAACGAGGGATTCACTCGGATAAAATGCCCCTCCTTGTTAGCGATGCAGAGCATCTCCAGAGAGACCGAGAAGAAGCGATCGCTCTCTTGCTGAGAGCGTTTGACCTCGCTTAAATCTCGGGCGATGTTGAGCAGAATAGGTGCTCCGGAATCATCGTCGATCCTCTGTAATAGAACTTCGACCGGATATTCCGTGCCGTCCTTTCGTCTGTGCAGGGTCTGGAACTGAACAGAATTCTCCTCGTCACTCAAGAGGGGTCGCACGTAAAGCTCGCGATAGGAATCCGGTTCCATAAGGGGCTTCAGGTCCGTCGGCTTGAGAGCGAGGAACTCTTTCCGGGTGTAGCCCAGGGCCTTCGCCGCACCCTGGTTGACCTCCAGGAACTTAAGAGTGTTCGGGTCGACCAGGGCGATCATGTCCTCGGCCGCGTCGAGAGCCTTGCGAAGGAGGTTTGCGTTGCCCTCCACCCTCTCTCGCTCTTTAGGATTGCAGAAGAGTGCCAGGAGACGCCTCTCCTCCCCGAGTCCGAGAAACTCGAACATCACCTCCAAAGCGATCTCTTCTCCACCCTCCGGAGAGAAGCTGACCTGCAGAGGGTTAGGACAACCTTCGGTAGCCCTTGCGGCAGCTTCAGCACCGAAGAGAGAGGTGACGGTGGCAGGAGGGGAGGCTAGCAAGGCCTTCTCCGTTGTTCCCAGGATCTCGCAAGCTTCACGGTTGAGAGATAGCAGACGGAGCGTTCCGGGATCAATAATCAGCAGACCTGGAGCGGTCCGAGTGAGATTCGCGAAGTCTAATTGTGTATAAGCTGCCAAGCGTTCTCCCCCTTTTGAGAAACTCTAGGTGACAGACAAGCTGAAGCGGCCGGCTTGGTGCGCGCGGTCTCTAGAACCTTACCCCCAGGCTCGTTGTGATCCCTAACACACAACAGGAAAACCTTACCACGCAGTGGGATTCGGGGAAACCCCCTGGTAGGGTTAGTGAGTAATACTGGTGGGGAGGATCTCTGGTAGGGCGATGCCGGCCACGCCTTGGTCGCTGCCGTTTCCGAAGGGTTTGAGTTGAATCAGATACTTGGCCTTGTCCACCGTGACCCGGAGAGTGCCACCGCTGTGTCCCTCCAAGATCCGAGCGGTGATGCTTTCCACCTCGGGATGGGAGAGCAGTGCTGGTGCGAAACTCGGTTCTTCTGCCACACTGTATTGAGAGGCTCCACCGGAGAGGCTGGTCATCTTTCCCGCCCGGTCCACGGTCCAAAGCAGCACGTCCAGAAACTCGCTGGTGTCGAGCTTTGTGAAGATCCCAAACGAACCGCACACCTGCCCCTTTTCGTCGAGCATGGGAGTGCCCGATATCGACACCCGCTTCATACTGCCGTCTTTCTGGGTCATACCGAGAATGTAGCGACCGGCTTTTCCGTGGCGACGACTCTCGAGCTGGGCTTGAAGCTTGGGACGATCTTGTTCGCTACTCAGGTCAAAGAGGGACATGCCCGTGAGTTCCTCCCGGGAATAGCCGAGGAGGCGGCAGAGTCCGGGGTTCACATAGGTGATACGGTCCTCTACTTGAACCGCGAAGCCTTCGTCCATCTGTTCTAGTAGGGTTGACAACACCAGGCCCCGGGCCCGCACCCTATAATCCAGGCGGTGACGTTCAGTGATGTCTTGAATCAATAAAAGCAGCGGTTCCCCGCTCACGGCGTGGTCTACCCCTAGGCTGATCAAAACCTCTCGTGGTCTGCCGTTTTTTCGTGCGAAGAGAGCCTCAATGGTGGCCCCTTTGCCCGTCTCTCGAACGACCTGGAGAGCTGATTCCAAGGTGCTCCTAGTTGATCCGTCCACCACCTCCTTTACGTCTTTCCCCAGAAGTTCAGAACGCTCGAACCCGAGCCATTGGTGAAAGCCGGAACTCACTCGTTGAATGCGATCGTCGGAATCCAAATGAGCGGCCGGTATGGGGCAGGATTCCAGACCTAGGCCGGCCCGATGGAGAAGCGCGTCGAGCAGGGAACCGACATCGCTGCGCATTCGGGCGAACTCCGAGGAGAGGGCCTCCACCAGCTCTTCGCACGGCTCCCAGGCGGGTCCAAATCCCGGGCGTTCAGCCAAAGCTTCGGGAGGGAGATTCACGGCGATGGCGATGGTCCCAAGAATAGCTTTCTCCGCGCTTTTAATGGGGCCAACTCGAGCCAGATATTCGCATCCGTTACGGGTAAAGCGGAAGGCGGTGTTTTTCCCCCGGAGGGCCTGCCGGTGAGCCAGCTCCACCCCAGGTCCCAGTTTGCCGATCGGCCCCTCTAACGAGGCCCGATCTCCACCGAAGCGGCCGATAAGGTTGAGTCGCTCGTCTGTGGTCCAAGCCAAAGCCGGCAGCGTTTCGCTGAGGGAGTCGAGGAAGGTCTTGAGAGCCAGGTGCTCGTTCTCCAGAAAGCTGAGGAGATGCTCGGAGAGGCGACGGTGGAAGTCTCGCGACACGGGGGATTCGGAGGACTCCGAAAAAAACCAGGACAGAGGGGTTCCCGTGGCTCCGGCGATGCGCTCTAGTGTCGAGACCCGAGGTTTCCGCCGTCCGGTTTCAAACTTGGAAATCGATACGGCCGTAAGGCCGACTTTCTCGGCTAACTCTTCTTGGGACATCCCTGTTCGAGTGCGGGCCTGACGTAGGCGTTCGGGGATCTGCTCCATCCAGGACAATCTCTTTTTTGCCTTTCAATGCAGTTTCTTGCGGTGAGTGTCGGTTCGAAGTTACTACATATACGAATCGCCAAACATTACCTTCCGGGGAAAGTGAGCCATACCTAAGGTTATAGTAGGACTTGCTTTCTGAGGGATCTTCCCAATTGGGCCAGCTTCTAACTCGCTCGCTTCTCCAAGGCCTCAACTCGGGCCTTAAGTTCGGCCAATTCCTTACGTAGGTCCACGCTTCCATCACCGATGGATAAGAGCACATCGAGAACTTTTTGCTGGTCGTCGGCGATGATCTCAAAGCCCTGTTGAACCTCCACCCCGAATTCGGAAAGTTCTTTGCCCACCGCTTCCACGCTCTTGGAGGTCTTCTGGAATTCTCTGGTGACCTCTACCATCTGTTTGGTGACTAGGTCCAACTTCTCGGTCACCTGATCCAACTTCTCGGTCATCTGGCCCAGTCGCTGAGTCGCCCCTTCGATCTTATGGTTCAACCGGAATCCGATATCTCGGGCGTGGAGGATACCAAGACGAAAATTGCTCTCCATAGCTTGGCGCAGTTTCTCGTAATCTGCCATTGTGCTTAACCTCGGTCGAGCTGCGGATGGAGCGTGCCTCTGACGCTGGTGCAGACCGATCCTAGGCTAGTCTACCATAAGGCCCGAGACGAACCAAGAGCATCAAGACAAACCATGAGAGGGGATATTCTCGTTCCGGATGATGCTTGACGATCCGGACCTTCCGGCCAACACGCCGCCCCTGCACCACTTCTGCAGGTCGACGCTGGTCCCGATTATGGACTACTCGCTCGAGGACATGCAGGCAGGCCTGACGCCTCAGGCGAGGGAAGCTTCGGAGCGGTGAATAGACAGCCTGACCCAAAATCGATCCCGGTAATTCGCAGGCTACTTGAGGAGCGGAAAATCAATATTGAGCCCACGGCACTAAAGTACTCAGAGCCAGAGGTCCGCTCAAGTTTTGGTGGCAAAATCAAGAATCTTGAATCCGTCCTGGAGAATTCGATTGCCAGATTCCCTCCAAAGCTCCTGGAGTTGGTTGAAGAATCTGAGCACGGAGTCATCACGGTGACTCACCAGATCATTGTGACAAGAGGGGCGATGCAGAAAGAGTTGCGCGGATCATATCACCGAAGGACCGGACAAGTTCTGATAACCGCAAAAGCCATAAAAGCGGATAACGGAGTGATCGAAGAGGAGTTTCTCCATCTAGTAGATCATCTTCTTGGCTCAAACGGTCATGGTCGAAACTTGTCCGAGGGGGCCTTCGTGAAGAAAAGCTTATCGCGACTATCTCAGAAGATTTCAGCACTCAGTAAGGCAGAGGTTCTTTCAGATTACGGAAAGACGAATCCCAGAGAATGGCTAGCTCAGGCTGCTCGTTTCTATCTTTCAGAGCCGGAATTGTTGCGCGACCTTGTTCCCGAAATGTATTCTCTTATGGAAGAGCATTGGTTAAATAATGCTTACTGGGAGTCTGTACTGTGAAAGTTTATCGCTGGGTTGAAACGGATGAGCACTGGATAGCTGTGATCCGGCCGGACGAAGTCTTTATCTCAAAGGAGATCGACCTGTCGGTTCCCGCAGAGATTGGTGAGTGCGACCTTATAGCCAAGCATCTAGACGGCCACGAAGCGACTTATGCTCTGGCCTTTGGAAAGAGAAAGTTTCTAGAGGTTTTCGTCCGGAGGATGGTCGAAAAGATGCCCGACATTTACCTAGAATCCGACGAGGGGGCGCTGAGAAAGCTGGCCAAGAAAGCCTCTTAGACTCACTCCCGCCCCTTCCACCGCAGCCCGCAAACTTAAGCTTGACAGAGCACTAATCAGAGCACCTCAAGACTCGCATCCCACTCACCTAAAAAACGTCGCATTCCAAGGCCTTAGAGTCTTTTGAACATCAGCTTGGTTGTCAGCCCGATAGGGGTAGCCGCGGATGATGACCGCTCCGCTGCCATCGGATTTTCCCACCACCAGGTCGGTGGCGGCGGCCAGGGAGTCGGCCACCGCCAGAACGGTGGCTTGCATGGTCAATCCGTGGCTGTCGCATTGACCTCTCAAGTCAACCAAGGTTTCCAGACCGGCCGAGCCCAGGGCTACGTTGGTGATGCCCAGGCGCCAGGGTCGGCCAAAACTATCGGAGATCAGGACCGGTAGAGCAAACCCTAAGGCCGCGGACAATCTTTGGTGGAGGGTGCGAGCCGAGGCGTCACAATCCTTGGGAAGCAAACAAGCGGTTTTCCCCCCATCCACATTGGAGAGATCGATGCCGGCGTTGGCACACACATAGCCCCGGTGAGTGCGGCTGATCAGCACCCCTCGTTCTTGTCTCAAAAGTTCCTTGCTCTCCTGAAGGACCAACTCCACCAATCTAGGGTCTTTCTGCCAACGCTCGGCGATATCTAAGGCTTCCGGACCTGGCCTCACACTGTCGAGGGCCACCAAGCGACCCTCGGATTTAGAGACCACTTTCTGAGCCAGCACCAGGATGTCCCCAAGCTTGAGTTCGCCCAATAGGGGAAAAAGGATTTCTCCCAGATCATCGCCTGGACGGATCTCCGGCAGGCCCTCCAGGGGCCAAATCTCCACCTTCATGGGGCCAGCACTCGCCGAAGATCGCTGGGACTGTCACAGTCGAAGGCCAAACCCGGAAGGGTCAAGGTTTCCCAAGACAAGTTCCGCCCTTGGGTTTGCTTCACAAAGCGCCCAAAGGACGGGCCTTCGAAGTCAAAATCCAGACAGAGGGGAGGGGAGAGCGCCAAGGCGTTTGTTCCGCGTTGCTGTTGATCCGGGCAGAGCACCACTTCGACTTGTTGGCTCAAAGAAACTAATCTCTGGACCTCACCGGCCAATAACTCTGGGAGATCCGGCAGAATCACCAGCAAAGAACTCTCTCTTCCCAGCCCGCCCAGGGCGGTTCTAGCCAGTTCCAAATCGGAGTTGAGGCCTTGTCCCGGCACGGCAAGGTGGCGCACTTGAGAGAACTTCTTGGCGGTTTCGGAGTCCGGAGTAACCAAGACCGTTGCCGATTTGGAGACCACCTGGGAAATCTTGGACAAGCAGTGATCCAAAAGCTCGAGAGCCAGGCTTTTCCGTTGGCTCTCGGTCAGGGTCCAGCGTGATTTAGCCCCTTCTAGGCCTTTGAAAGGGACCAAGACCCAGCAGTCGCTGCTCATCGCCCCTCCCACAGTTCGGTGAGGTCTTGGTAAAACTCGCCTCTGTCTTCAGAGGAAGTCAGTCGGGTGCGGCAGGGGCTTAAGTTCATCGGGCTCCCCGGGACCTCAGTAACCTCAGAGCGGGGGAGCAGCAACCGCTGAGCCCACTCTTGCAGCAGCCAAGCGATGGCTTCTTGACCCTGCTTGGAACTCAAACTCGCCAACAAACGGTCCAAAGGACCCTTCACCGCCTTGCCTTCGATCAAAGGACTCACCGCCCAGACACTTTCTTTGCGACTCTTGACTGCCTGGGATAAAGCAGGGCAGGCCAGCATGGGGAAAAGGGACAGGTAGGGGTTCGACGGAGCCAGCAGCAGCAGGTCGCAGTCTTTCAAAGCCGCCAGAGCCCAGGGGTTCAATTGCGCTGTCTTCGAACCCGAGTAGAGGACCTCGGCAACCTCTGGCTTGGCCTGCTGTCGGACAAACCAATCTTGAAAGGCCACGACTTCCCCCGTAGTGAGCTTAAGTTCGGTCTTCAGACCGTTCAGGCTACAGCGGTGAACCGGAGACCTCAACCCCAAGCTCGAACACAGCTGCTCTTCCACCTCCGAGGGTGAGGCGCCGTCCGCTAAAGCCCCGGTTCGCAGCAATTGTAAAGCCAAATCTTGGTCGCTCAATTCAAACCACGAGTCTCCACCCAAGTTGGAAAACTCAGTCATGACCTCTTTGGTTTCTTGAACTCGCCCCCAGCCCCGAAGGGGATGGCAGAGATTGGCCAAGTGATAGACCACCGTGTCCCAATCCGGCCAGATTTCGAGGCCTAAGTGAGTGAAGTCGTCTCCGGTGTTGACCACGAAGACAAGGTTCTCTGGGGCGTGATTCTCATACAAAGCCAAGGCAGCCCGAGCCCCTCCGACCCCCCCGCAAAGCATGGTGATGCGTTGCTGCCTAAAGGAGGGCATCATCTGGAGGGCACCAACAAAAGTAGGTCCGAAGGACCTCTTCGAGGATGTATCCGGTGACCCCCCAGACACAGATCTCGTCCAAATCAAAATAGACCACAGAGTACTCTTGCCCCTGCCAATCAGCCCTCTTATAGCGGACCGGGCAACGGAGCAACTCTGGGACCGGGATGCGATAAATCTCTTCCACCTCTTCCTCTTGAGCCACAAAATGCTGCTGATCGGTGATAGCCAAAAAGGGGTGCAAGACAAACCCTGAAGGGGTCTCTCCGGGGGTTAGAGGCCCGATCACCCTGGCTCGTTCGGGCTGTAAACCCACTTCCTCAGCCGCTTCCCGATAGGCAGCACAAAGAAGGGTGGCATCGCTATCTTCTTTTCGTCCCCCCGGGAATCCGATCTGTCCCGGATGTTTCCGCAAACTTCTCGATCGCTTCAGAAGCAGCAAACTGGCCTCTTGACAAGTTGCCTCCCAGTGGGGCACCAAGATGGTGGCCAAGACGGCGGCAGGAACCCCGTCTCTGAGCTGCAGGCGATTGTTCCCGCTTGCCTCAGTTGAGCCGGGGCAACACGAGGTCAAAGCTTCCAAGGCTGGAAGAGTTAGAATACTATCGCCGGGCCGAACCTCTTGAACTTCCACGTCCACAGGTCTTGGGTACTGCACGCTTTAAAGAAGCTCCTCTCCGGGGGGGTCGGAAATGCTGGGCTTCAGGCGATGCAAGGTGAAAACCGAACTGCCCCAGGTGACCGGCAAACGAAGGCTGCAAAGAATCTCGAAACGTTCGTCGTCGATGATCCAGTCTTGCAAGAGTAGGCCTTGTTCGGGATGTCCCTGTTCGGCAAACTTCTCGGTCATGGTTTCGCGGACGTGCTCGGGGAAGGCGGTAGCCGCCAGGTGGTGGATGTCCGCGTCGGGGATGGGCAGCTCCAAAAAGTTCCCGTGGACCCATTCCACCGACCAGCCGAGCTTCTGACTGAGAGGTTGGGAGCGGCGTAGGAATTCCTCTAAGTACTCGATGGCCAAAGCGTCCCAACCAAGAGCTGCAGCGGTGAGCGCCACCATGCCTCGCCCGGCTCCATAGTCGACGATGGAAAAGCTGTTGGGGAAATGGTCGCGACACATCTCCAGAGCTCGACGAACCGTTGAGGACGGGGTCTCTCCGTAGGCCAGGGTTTCGAGCTTCCTGTCAGGCGGAAGAGCGTCCAGGACCTTATCTGGATTCCAGTCCCGGTAGGCCCACCACAAGCCCAAATGAAGTCGCCACCACCACGAGCGGTCACCCAGCAAGAACAGCTCGTAGACTGAAAGAGATGTTCCCCAGGCCAGTTCGCCGATGAGGCCGAGCCATGGCTTCTGTTCTCGACGCAAACCCGATCTTTTTCTGGCCACCACCGTCTCTAAAGTTCCTCGGGCTTTCGGTAATTTGGAAAAAGGCGCGGTGCTCGATACAGCCGACGAACCAAAGTTTTTGGTGGACCCCATTTGCCCACGTTCTTCTGGGTTAATTCGAGAAAGAGATCCGGGCGATCCAGCATTTTGCGCTCTCGGTTTTCGCTCCAAAAAGACCAGGCCAAGGCCGCAGCGCCAACTTCTGGAGGGAAATGAGGAGAGTGAAACACCGGGCTTCCGGGAAGCTTTTCCAGTTCTCGACGCAAACGCTGTCCCAAGACACTTTGGGACAGGTATCCGGCCAAGGAATATCGCACCACCCCGGGCAAGCGCGAAGCCACCACCGCGCAGCGCTCGGCTAAAGCCAATCCGATTTTGTCGAGACGAGCCTTCAGCACCGGATCAGGACCGGGGTAGTCGGCCAATTCCAAAATCTTGGGCACAGCTTGAAGTCTCTTTCCAACGGCCTTGGTTTCCAGGCTGCTCAGGGACTGTTGTAGTCTTTGACTGTGAGGTCCCAGACGATGAAATTCCTCGAGCCACCAGTGGCCACCCCCTTCATGCCAGCGAACGTCCCGAAAGGTGAGGCTGACATCGAGGGCCACAAAGCGCAATTCCGCTCCGAGAATGGTGATGAAGGCAGCCCTCTGGGGAAAGGCTCCCAATAAGACCGCAGCCCGACTGGGAACGACGAGGGTGGGAAAGGGAAAGCGCGAGTTCCAGGCCCGGAAGAGATCACTGCCATAGGTTCGCCAGTCGGGAAGGTCCATGGCTAAGCAGACCACCGAGAGGATTGAGCCGGATTCTCGGGCTCGGGCCTCTTCGACCTCAACCAGCGCGGTCAAACCCTTGGCCTTATCCTGGTCTTCCCGATAAGTCTGCGTACTTCGATTGAGCGGCCGGCCGTCTGGGTGAATATGAGCACTGTAGACCGAGCGTTGCCCAATATGAATCCCCAGTAGCGAATCGGCCCGGTGTTGAGGGTTCTGCACTTCAGGCTTCAGTCGTCAGAAACCAGAGTGCGAACCACCACTGAAGCACAGACTAAGCCAAAGGTTCCGGTGACAAACCCAGCCGTCCCATAAATTACCGAGCGCTTCTCACAGGAGTGCATACCGTTGCTTCCTCCAGGGCAGACACAACGGAATCCTTCACCATTGTCATAGGTCAGTTCTTTGGGAGGTTCAGGGGCCTCACTAGAGACCACCGCAGGAATACCAAACTTCTTCTTGGCTTCAGGGAACCCATATTGGGTCCTCAAAATTTTCCGCACATCCCGGGCCAGGGGATCGACTCGGGTCTTGCCCAGATCTTCCACCGAAACGGCAGTGGGGTCCCAACGCCCGGAAGCGCCAGTGGAACAGACCACAGGGATACTGAGCTTCTTACAAGTGGCCAACAGATGGCATTTTGCCGTCACATTGTCGATGGCATCCACCACGAAATCCAGGGGCTGATCTGAGGGCTGTAGGATTCTTTCGGAAGTGCGGTCGTTGTAGAAGAACTGTAGGGCTTCCACCCGAGCCTTGGGATTCACCGCAGCCAATCGTTCTTCCAAAATTTCAGCCTTGGCCTTACCTATGGTCCCCTTCATGGCCTGAAGTTGCCGATTGCTGTTGGTGATGCAGACCAAATCGAAGTCGACTAAGTCCACCCGACCGATGCCGCTGCGCACCAGAGCCTCGGCGGCGAAACTGCCCACACCACCAAGCCCGATCACCGCCACCCGGGAGGCAAAAAGCTTGGCCATACCGGCGTCGCCAGTCAATCGCCCAATGCGATCGAATCTGCGGTGCAGTTTGTAATTCTCGTCGATCTCGGTTTCGGTCAAAAGGCTCAAGGTTCCAAACTCCTAGAC
>JBJHCR010000210.1:5453-11614 GCA_050486105.1 Vulcanimicrobiota bacterium | reverse complement strand
ACCCCGGTTCCGGCGAGACTCCGCCTAACATTAACCCCGACCTCCAGTTGAACCCCGACGCCACTCCGATGCCTCTCCCTTATTATGACGGCGGTATTCAAAGTTCACCCGGCAACCCTGGTACCGGAGAAATCCCGCCCAACATCAACCCCGACCTCCAGTTGAACCCCGACGCCACACCTATGCCTTTGCCCCATTACCAACCAGGAAGTTTTTTTAGCAGCGTCGCTTAGATCTGCAGTGGCTCCCGACACCTAAGCCGTGTTGTCCGTCAGTTCCTTGACGAACAACACGGCTTCATTTCTTAGGCTACGATCTGAGTGGGCGAACCAGGGAGCGAAGGATTTCCTTGGGAGACTTCACCCGGAAATCGCGGTCCTCGCGAAGCATCGGTCCACCCTCCTCGGGAAGATGAACCTGGAGTCCGTTCTACGTCTTGGTTCAGCCGGCCTGGCTTCGGCGTCGTCTTAGGAAATTTGGCAAGAGCAAAAGGGTGACAGCGACCAGAGCGTGCCTCAACCGCTCCCCTACTGTGGCCAGAGCCGCCCAAATCTGTTTGGTCCAGGCTTTGTTAGGCCGGGAACCGGCTACTGGAAGGAGCACACGGCTTTCGGGTTTCACCGGATCCCGGAAGGCTCGGTCTGGGTCGAAAAATGGAGGCTGTAACATGGGTTGGGTGAACATAGTCACCTCCTTATTTATAAGCTCAATCGAGCTGATTCACACGTGTGAATTATAGGCACGCTCCTTGAGTTTGTCAACTTCTAGGGACCCTGAGAAGAATTGGTCAAAGATTCAGGTCACTTTCAGAGTCGAATTCTACTATCAAGTCATGCTAGGCGGTGTGAACAAGAAAACGATTACGATGTTCCACATCAATGATTTCCATCGCCGCTTGCATCCCTTACCCAACGGTCTCGGTGGAGCCGAGCGGTTGGTAGGAAAAATCCGACAGCTGGAAACCCTTCACCCTGATTCTGTAACCGTCGATCTCGGCGATGTGGCCGGCGACAACAGCATCCAGGGGCCGGACCACTTCTCCCCCATTCCAGAGCTCTGGAACCGAGCCGGGGTAGATATCATGGCCCTGGGAAATCACGAATTTGAAGATCCCGAGAACGATTATGCGAGCCTTAAAGACGGTCTGATTGAACCCTTTCAGGGAGAAGTCTTGGTCGCCAACGTTCAGCACCAAGACGGCCGGCCCATCGCCGGGTCCAAATCCCACTTGGTTCGTCAGTTCCAAGAATACTCCATCGCCTTTGTGGGCTTGGTGACCAGAGACCTGAGCTCTGCCATGTTTCCTGCAGCGGGAGCTGCCTTGAGCACCGCCCCTCTGGAAGAGACCCTATTAGAATTAGTGCCGAGACTCAAAGCTGAAGGTGCCGACGCCGTGGTCGTCCTGGCTCACGAGAACACTCGAAAGATGGCTGAAGTCGTCAAAAGGGTGCCAGGGGTCGACCTGGCGGTCACCTCCCACGACCATCGAGAGACTCCGGAGCCGGTAGAAGTTGTCCGGGACGACGGCAGCAAAGTGTGGCTAGCCCAAGCTGGAGCCTACGGAGCTTCGGTGGGTCAACTGAACCTGGAGTTTGAGAACGGTAAGCTGGCCCAGGTTTCCGGCCTCCTCCACCCGGTGGATGACTCGGCCCCGAGCGACCCGGTAGCAGCCGATCTGGTGGCCAATCATCAGCCGCTTCCCCGGGTCACCCAGCCTCCTCAGCAGAAAAAAGTTAGCAGAACCGTCGCCAGCTTCGCGGAGCTGGCCGAGGCACTCGGCTTCGAAAGCAGCGCAAAGGACATAGCATGAACATCCAAACCACCTCATTCCCTACCCTCGCCAGAAACCGCCAAGTCCAGTCCCCAATAGCTCCCAGGTCCGAGTCGAAGGCAGAGCCGAGTAGGCCGACATCGGGTGAGCCTTGGAAAGACACGTTAGCTCAGTTTGGTGAGACTCTGCGCATCCGAGAGCAGCTTGGGATGGCTGACGCCGTGAACGGCCGAGAAGCAAGCCAGATCATGGAGAAGCACCTGTCGGCCAAGACGCCCACCGAGGATCTGGAGGAGATCGCAGATCGGGTGATGGCCGCCGAAGGCATGTTGCCGGAGTTCACCGACACGGTGCTGAAGGCCGCCGCGGCTATCACCGAAGCCCCCAAGCCCGACCACGAAGCGGTGGAGGACCTGCGCCACCTTCCCATGATTTCGGTGGACAACGGAGACTTGAATCCCATCACCGGGAAACTGGAGAACGCCTCCAAGGATATCGACCAGTGCGAATACGCCGAGCGTCTGCCCAACGGCAATATCCGTATGCTGGTGGCCATAGCTGATGTGGACTCTGCAGTCAAGAAGGGCGATCTCCTCGACAACCAGGCCACTCGACAGGGGGCCACGGTCTACACCGACAGCAAGATATACCCTATGATTCCCAAGAATCTCAGTGAAGACTTCACCTCCTTGAATGAGGGCCAGGATCGTCTTGCGGTGGTCAAAGAGTATCAGGTGACCCCCGACGGGGAGATCGTGGAACCCAAGGTCTTTCGCGCTTACATCAACAACCGCGCTCAAATGGCCTATGACTCGGTCAACGAGTGGCTCATCGACGGCGATGGCCCCAAGCCCCCCCAACTGGAGAACCCCGTTCTGGCCGACCAGATTCGAGTTCAAGACGAAGCCGCCCAACGACTGCGACACTTCTTTCACGGCAAAGGCTCCCTGGATTTTGAGAGCAGCCAATCACGGGTGCGCATCCAAGATGGAGAAGTCACAGGAATGCTCCGGGAGACCCAAACCCGAGCCAAAGACAAGGTTAAATTTAAAATGATCGCCGCCAACCAAAGCAGCATGAGAGTGCTCGAAGACAGCGGCATGCCTACTTTGCGCCGAGTGGTCAAAACCCCGGAAAAATGGGATCGCATCGTGGAGTTGGCCCAAAGCCACAACTACTCGTTACCCAGCGACCCCGACGCCAAGGCCCTCAACGGATTCCTGGAATCCCGCAAGGCCGCGGCCCCCGAGCAGCACGAAGAGCTCTCCTCTCAGGTGATCCGTCTAGTGGGTCGAGGAGAGTACGTCGTGGCTCGACCCAACGAACCCATCGAAGGACATTTTGCCTTAGCCGTGCCCGACTACGGTCACACCACCGCCCCCAATCGCCGTGGTCCGGACCTCGTCAACCAACGGATCGAAAAAGCCGTAGCCGAAGGTCGGGAGTGTCCTTACAGCATCGAGGAATTGGAAGAACTGGCCGCCCATTTCAACCAGCAACAGACCACCATTAAGAAGATCGAAGGGCGAGTCCACCGCTCCGCTTCCGCCAAACTCATGAAGCCCATGATCGGTCGCAGCTTCGATGGTCGCATCCAAAGAGAGCTTCGCAACGGGACCTTAGTTCGGCTCCAGGAACCCTATGTCAGCGGTCTGGTCAAGGCCAAGCTCGGCGGAGAGGTCGGAGACGAAGTACGGGTCAAACTCGAAGCTGTGAACGTAGAGAAGGGCCAACTGGATTTCAGCCTAGCAAAAGAGCAAGCTGTGGAAGGGTACTTATTGAGGACCTAAGAGTGCCTGAAGGCGTATTGCTCGACTCGAGCAAAGACACGCAAGGTGAGTTGGAGCGTGATAGAAGTTGAGGGAGATCTTCTGGATCAGGAGGTGGAGGTCATCGTCAATGCCTGGAACCGAAATTTTATTCCTTGGTGGCTGCTTTTGCCCCAGGGAGTCAGTGGAGCGATCAAGAGGCGAGGTGGTACCGAGCCGTTCAAGGAATTGCGCAAATTCGGTATCCTGGCCCTTGGCGAGGCCGTGCTGACCGGACCCGGCAAGCTCCCATTCAAGGCTATCATCCACGTGGCAGGCATCAACGCCTGCTGGCGAGCCAGCGAGTATTCCGTGCGAGAATCGGTAAGGAACGCCATCAAAATAGCCAATGAGAAAGGCTTCCAGAGCTTGGCTTTTCCCACCATCGGTGGCCATTCAGGCGGACTTGACGAGGCCAAATCCCTGGCCTACATCCGAGATGAGTTGGCCAAAGCCTCCGGTGAGGGCGAAGCGCGAATTGTCCTATATCGTCCGGATTGAAAGGCCATCGAAGAAATCCCGGTCACTCAGAGCCCAGAGCTGCTTGGTCCTGACATTTTCTGGCCGGGCTCCCGCTGCCGGTCGGAGTTCGAGGAGCTGCTCAGAGTCAGACTTTCTTATCGAGAAGCACAAGGTGGTGAGGATCAGATGTCAGGCTGAAACAGCGGTGGCTTGAATGGTGCACTAAGCCAACTTATCCGCGTGCTGCTTGGCCGCTTCGGCCATGTCGAAGGTTTGGCCGGAGAGGAAAGGACAAGCCGCCGAAGCTTTCTGGTCGGGCGTTTGGCTAGGGGCGGTGGCAGACACTTCGGCCTTGGAATCGCTCCTGAAGTACTCGGTCACGATCTTTCCGGTGCTGAAGAAATTGAGGCTTCCCGGTTTGGGAGCCTGCCAGTCTTCCGGCCACTTATTGTCTTTGTAGAGCCGGATAAAGTCGGCGTTCTTGATGAACTTGATGCCTAGGCCATCGGTGCGTCCAAAGGTCTTCACCAACAGGGCGAATTCGGCAGCGCCGAGGACCTCACCACGCTTGCCGGGCTCCTCTTCCAAATTGACTTTCTGAAATTCCCGCAGATCAGCCAGGGTGAGGCGCTCCCCGTCGGAGCTGAAAGAGAGGGCCTTATCCAAGCGTTCCTGATTGAATCCGCCTCGCAAAATCTGAGAATCCCCGCTGTGATCGAGGGTATTCCCTTCCAGATCTTGGAGATTGAAACTGTCGGCTTTGAAAGCTTCCCAGTTGCCATCGACGCTCAACTTCTTGGCCGCGTGGTTCGCTATCCCAGTCATCGCCCAACTGGCCCCGGCTTTTTCTCTGAGAACCTGGGGAAGATTTTTGGCATTGCCCTCGGCGTCAACCTTGAGATCTCCCTCGTTGTATGCGGTGCGCAAGAAGGGACAGATAATGTCGTCGATAGTGAATTTCCCGTCATCCTTGGGAGCCAAAGGCGCGCTGTTATGGGGCAGCGAATCCAAGGCCCGCTGAGAGATGAAGGGAGTTGGTTGGAAATTGCTGGTGATGTTCATGTTTTAGTCTCCTGCTCAAGCTTGCTCAGAACCTATCCTAGGATCGTTATGGCTACGTTAAGGGGACCCCTTGTTCTGTTTCACGATGCCATAGACCGTAGCCAAGCCCAGTCCGGTGCCCTGACCCTGAGGCTTAGTGGTGAAAAATAGTTCAAAAATCTGTTCTTGAACCTCGGAGGTCTGGGTTTGACGTCCAGGCCTACATTCCGCAGTTCTCAAAAACGGATGATTGAGTTCTGCTTGCATGAGATCTCAGGTCGACCTAGTAGGTGTCAGGGATGGCCGATTCGCTCGAGAGAGAAGGTGCTCTAAAGCTGGGCGGCTTTCCGAGGGCTCTGCTGGCTCCGTGAATTGCAAATCTTCGCTTTGAAATCCTTAGGCCGACCGATTTGGCTTGCTATCGAGCTTGCCAAACGTCGACTTGAACGATGGTTCCGGCTCGAGTGCGGAAGCCGAGGCCCTTGGAGGTGTAGGCGTAGTAGTCTTCGGGAGGCTGTTTTGAGCCAACCTTGAGGGCTTCTCGCTTATAGCCGCGCCCCAACGCCCCTTCGACCGTGTTCCAGGCGGCCCCAACGGTGCCCCCGGACACTGGAATCCACTTGACCGGTCCTGCCTTGGTTTGAATCTGCCCTTGATGCAAAGAGATCATCACGGCTTTTCCCGCCATATACTCGATGAGCACCTCTTCGGTCCCCTTCTGAGCCCCGTATCGAACGTAGCGCGGGTTCCTTGGAGACCCGATGACCTCTATCTGATTCAGATGGGCGGCAGCCTGATCGGGGGTCATGCCCAACAGCAGAGGGCCTACTCCTTCACCAGGCTTGACGGCCCAACCTTGAGCCGCAGCCGGAACGACTAATCCGAGAACCAGGATCACTGACCAGAAAATTTTGTTTCGCACCTTTGAACCTCCACCTGACAAAAGGGGGCTACTCGGAAGCCCTTGTCAAGGGAAAACCTACGTCTCTTCTCTGGGTTTCTCCTGGATCGAAAGCGCAAGGTCCGCAAGCACGAAGGGGATCCCTGACCGAACAAGAACGGCACCACCACCTCCTACC
>JBJHCR010000210.1:0-5443 GCA_050486105.1 Vulcanimicrobiota bacterium | reverse complement strand
AAATGGATATGACTCAAGCTCGAAACACCACTTGGTCCTTCTCTGCCGTGGGGCGTGACCGACCCGGCATTGTGGCCGCTTTCGCCGAAGTCTTCTATCGTCATCAGTGTAACCTCCTGGATTCAACCATGACCAATCTGGCCGGACAGTTCGCCGTGGTCATGCTCTTGGACCTCAGTGAGCAGACCAAGCCCGAAGCTTTGAGTGAAGAGATGGCCCGCCTGGCTGCGGAATGGGGACTCAAGATCGCCCTGGGACCGGTGGATTCCGAGGCGATCGATGACTCCGCCGACGGCGGAGAGTCCTATCTGGTATCGGTCTATGGGGCAGACCGCGCAGGCATCATGTGGAAGATCTCGGATGCGGTAGCCAAAGCCGGCTTCAATGTGACGGATCTCTCCACCAAACGGGTCGAAGGAAGCACCCCGGTCTACATCCTACTTCTAGAGGTTTCCCCCACGGACATCAGCCATCCCGTCGACCAACTGGAATCCCAACTCAAGTCCATCGGTGAGGAACTCGGCTGCTCCGTGTCGGTCAAAGCCGTCGAGAGTGCAACTCTATAAGATGGCGGTTCGCGACATCGTACTCTTCCCAGACCCGGTGCTCAAGACTGTCTGCGCCCCCATCGATCTCGATGATCCTGAGCTTCCCGGCTTGGTGGAAGACCTGATCGACACCGTCAAGGCCAGTCCAGGGGTGGGCTTGGCCGCTCCTCAAATCGGGGTGCCCAAGAGAGCCATGGTGGTGGATGTCAGTCCTAACCCGGGGCACGGCTTACTGGTGCTGATCAATCCGGAAATTATCAGTGCCGAAAACCCGAAAACCGGGCGGGAGGGCTGTCTGTCGATTCCGGATTTCACTGCCAAAGTCCGGCGTCCCCAAGAGATCATTGTTCGAGGCTACAACCCTAAGGGCGAGTCCCTGGTGCTCAGAAGCGAAGGCTTCGAAGCGGTCTGCCTGCAACATGAACTCGACCACCTAGACGGAATTCTCTTCTTAGACCGAGTTGCCAGCCTGAAGCGAGATGTTTTTCGCCGCAAAGGATTCGAGCCCCGATTCGAAGCCCGCGACTATCCCAACATCACCGAATCTCAAATGCCTTTGGAGTCTCAGCCGTCATGAAGCGCATCTTTATTCTCACTGTCCTGATCACTTTTTTGGAAGTTTGGGCCTTTGTGGTCTTCAGGTCGCACCCTCTGACCCGGCCGGAATGGTTTCCTACCTTGCTGCTGAGCATTCAGCTCCTCATGGGCCTCGGCGGCATCTACTCGGCTCGCTGGCTGCTTCGGGATTCGCCCATCGCGAAATTGGAAGCTCCCTTCAGCGACTGGACCAAACTTTGGCTCTGGTGCGGACCTCTCGGAGGCTTGTTGCTGGTTGTCGCTTGCCTGCTTGGACAACTGGCCACGGAGAATACCAACACCATCTTGGCAGGTCTGGTGGTGACGGCGCATATCGCTGGAGGCGCGGTGCTCTGGACGGTGGCCCTACCTTGGGCCGTGGCGGATCTCTATAACGACGAAGCAGCCGGGTTTCGAGAACGCCTGCTGATGCAACTCGGGATCGCCTCTCACGTCATCGGATTCTCGGTGTATTTCGGATTCTTTCCAGGTCGAGAAGTCCCACCCTTGTCTGTCTTGGGGGCCGTCTACTTCTTCGGCTTCAATCTGTATTACATCATGCTGGTCAGCATCGGTTGGAACACAATATTCCGTTGGTGGAAGCCCGAAGACCGCTTTGAAGACGGTGAGGACGAAGACCCCAATGAAGATCAACCTCTTTTGAGGTAGCGTTGATCTTTGTGCTTCTTGCGGCGGAGTTCGGTCCGCTTGCGTCGGGATTCGCGGGAGGACCGGCGTTCGGAAGCTTCTTTGAGCTCCCTCTGAAGTTCCCGCCAGTGGCTGTAGCGGCGCTGGCACACCAAACCCTGCTCTAGGGCTTCTCTCACCGCACAGCCGGGTTCTGCAGTGTGGGAGCAATCGGAAAACCGACAGCCCTGGGCCATGGTGTAGAACTCTTCAAAGATCGGCTGCAGAGCATTCTCCTCAACCCACAAGGCGAATTCTCGCATTCCGGGCGTGTCCATCACGAGGGTTCCGCAAGGCAATCGAAACAGCTGTCGAAAGGTGGTGACGTGGCGCCCCTTGCCGTCGCTCCCACGGATCTCCCCCACCTCTTGCAGGTCATCGCCGGCCAAAACATTCAGCAAAGTCGACTTGCCCGCCCCTGAGGCCCCCACCAACGCATAGGTTCGCGCGGGTTCCAAATGACCCGCAAACAAGTCTGCGATCACCTCAGGTGTATCCCAGGGCCGAGAGGTGGTCAGAATGGGCAGGTCCTGAGAGCACTCTTCGACCTGAGCAAGGATCACCTCAAGCTCGTGCTGGTCCACCAGGTCCCCTTTTGAGAGAACCAAGCCCGGTTGAGCCCCGGCAGCTTCGATGGCCACCAAAAAGCGCTCTATGCGGTTCAGGTTCAGTTGGTCGCAGGACATCACCAGGAAAACGGCATCGACATTGGAGGCCACCACCTGAGCCACTCCTCGACCGCCGGGAGCCTCTCTCAAAAAGCAAGTCTTGCGTGGTAGGACCTGAACCACCACGGCCTCTGGAGCCTGCTCCAGACCTTCGCCAGAAAGGAGCTCTGAAGACAGTTCATAGGCCACCCAGTCGCCGACCGCCGGACGCTCTTCTTCGGAACATCGATGAAAGAGAACCCCGGCAGGATAAGCCCTGAGTGGACCGTCGGGTCCCATGAGAAGCAAGGTTTCCTCTTGCTGGCTGAGGACTCTTCCCGGTCGCCATTCCGAGGGCGGAGAAGTCTCGTCCCACCAACTCTGGAGTTCGGTATCCCAACCCCACTGTGCTAACCCAGCTCTCTCAGACAACTTAGGGCTCTAGGGGTTCCTTCTCGACCACCACCAGCTTTCCGGCAGGGTCCCGGCGGAGGCGGACCCGGTATTCTGTCTCCTCCGCTCCCGGGACATCGAAGGGGATCAAAACCTCTCGAGGAGAGCTCTGTCCGGACAAAGGGGTTCTTTGGCCGTTCACTTCGAGGCTCCAAGTCGGTTCAAGCTCCGAAGCCGGCACTCCCGAATACAAAGTTGGAGCCCCCCAGGCCGCACCGGCTGTGCCATTGTATTGATCGGAGGTGATGCGGAGCATGATCCGTTTGTGGCCCTTGATGGGAACCTTAACTCTATGGCCAGGTTTCTTGCTATGAAGTACCCCAGACTCGAACAAGACCTGTCCCCCACCCTCAACGGAAAATTCTGCGGTCCTCCCCTCGGGAGTGGTGGCCAAATAACCGATGGTCACTTCCATAAGATCCCACTCTTGCTGGAGTTCGAAACCCATAAGGGCGTCGTCTGCTCCCCCGACACCCTGGATATAGCCGACCACGGACTCATCTCCGATCTTGGCGCGCTGTTGCATCCAGATGGTGTTCTCAAAGCCCTGCCGAGCCATCCGCAGCGAGAGCAGAGGGGCGGACTGAATCTTTTGAGCTAGAGCAGCGGCCGTGCACAACAGAAGGAAAAGGCAAAGGAACTTTTTCATCTCCTTTGGTTTCGCTTCGACCCTGAGTCTCCTACCTCCCGAAATCAAAAGATCCGACGACCTTGACGGACTCCTCGTTGCCATTCGGCGACCGCGAGACTTTGACTGATCAGTTCCTTGCGGTGCCCTCTGCGGCCCAATTCGGCCAACAGCCGAACGAGAAAAGTTATGTTCTTGCCTGCTGAACGTGGCGGACAGCGCCAGGGTCGAGTCCCGAATCCGTCATTTCCGCGATGAGCGTAGGTTCCACTGTAAGCCCGACCGAGAGAAGCTGGGCGCCCCAAGGGAGCCTTTGCTCGCAAATAGAAAGTGAGTGAACGCCGTCCCTGACTGAGCACCTTATAAAGGAGTCCTCGAGCCAATTTGTCCGCCCGGTCGAAACTCGCGGCCTGGGCGTGGGCCAGCGCTGCGTGCAGATGGCGAACCAAACCTTCTGTGGCGTTGCACTCGACTAAGAATTGAGCTCGGTGCAAATGAAAGGAAGCTAAGCCCGAAGCGTAATCCAACTCTTGAGCTAGGCGCAGAGCTTGCTCCAGCAAGGCCACCGACTCATCGGACCGCTTCAATCGACCAAGCAACCAACCCACTCTGAAGAAAATATTGATCTGCTGACGCCGATTCTTAAGGGTCCCGTATCCCGAAGCAGCCTGTAAATAATCCTGGCAGGCCAAGTCGAGCTCCTCGGTGCGCTCTCGGCAATTGGCTCGCTGCAAAAGCAGGTGAGTCCGCAGATCCAGAAACTGCTCGTTCTCCAACTTAAACCCCTGCTCACAAGCTCTGAGGGACGCCTTAATTCGACCCATATCATAGAGGACGCTGGCGGAATTGAACCAGGCTGCAGCCAGATTGTAATCTTGCCCTGCTCTTTGATAGCGGCGCGCTGAATTCTTAAAGAGCCGATAGGCTTCCTCTTTGTCTCCATAACGGTCGTGGAGGATACCGAACTCCATGACGATCTCGGCTGCCCTGGCGATATTCTTGCGAGAACGACCCTGTTCGGCATAGAGTTGTCCCATCAGTTCTAGGGCTCGCCCCCCCAAACCTCGACGCTCAAACTCTTTTATCTGCAGGCGCTGCTGATCGTAGACCAGTCGATCGTCTCCCACAGCAAGAGTTCTCAGGAGCGCCATCATCCGGGCACATTGAGCCTCGTTGCCTTGCGCTACGTGCAGCTGGTGGTGGCTCTTCAACTCCTGGAACAGCAGCCGCCTCTCCAGCTCCGAGAGTTCCTCAAACCAAAGGGGCCTGACGGAATCGCTGCTGAAGGTCCGAGCAGCCAGATCCACCTGAATCCTTTCGTGCTCGGTTCTCTGTCTTGCTCGACCTTCTCCCATGACGTATAAGATTTGACCCGAAGACGAAACCTCCCTTTGCCCGAATGCTAAAGTCAAGCAAAGAACCGCCGAGGTCGTCACCACCAGAATCCCACGGCAACGTTTAGAAGGGACCTACAAAGGGGCAGCAATATAAGTATCGTTCGTCTCTAGCTAGGTACCGTTCGTCTCTGGCAGGAAAGCCGAAATTCTCTAAGAACCGGCGAGACGGCCAGTCTCGGCGAAACCTCGAACTTAGGGTGCTGGTTTCAAGCGCAATTCGGCGGAGCAGTCCGCGCAGACGATAGGGCGACCTCGAGTGAGGCCGATTGGAGATCCAAGATAGCGATGAAGCTTCAAAATCAGATAGCGGTGGTGATCATCTTACTCATCACTGTGGTGTCCAGTTTTCTGGTCGTCGACTACAGCGAGATGAGTTCAAAGATGCTCCTCGGTCTGGATCTCCGCTCCGGCTCTCATATCTCGGTCGAACTTCTCGATGTCACCCAAAGTGGGGAACAGATCACCATCACCAAGGAAATCCAAGAGCAGGCCATCCAAGTCTTTCGG
>JBJHCR010000209.1:0-11640 GCA_050486105.1 Vulcanimicrobiota bacterium | reverse complement strand
CACGGTATTGAGGAGTTTGAGGTTCTCAGAGCTTTTCAGCTTGATCTTCAGGAGATCCACAGCCATCAGGACCGGCATCAGAGTGTTGTTGAGATCGTGGGCAATGCCACCAGCCAAAGTTCCAATACTCTCCAGGCGCTGAGCTCTCAAGAGCTGAGCCTCGGCCGCCTTCTGCTCAGTGATATCGAGATGCATGATCAGGGCGCCGCCTTGGCGACTGGCGACCAAGGGAGTGGCGATCATTCGATACCACGCCTGACTGCTGGGTGAAGGACACGGATAGTCCACAAAATATCCCCCCAGCTCGCCCTTGAGAACTCGGTGCAAAGCCCGAGACAATCCTCTCGCAGAATCCTCACCCTCCTTCACACCGGCATCGGCTATATCTATATAACTGATTCCAATCCCCCAGTTCGGGGTATTCAGGCCCGCGCAGTCCGCAAAATCCTTCCAAGCCTTGTTTACCTCGACGATCACTCCCTCGGAGTCGATCACGGCCACCCGGGCGGACATGGCATCCAGGAGGGCTTCTCTCTGCTGAATCTCGTCAAGCAGACGCTGCTGTTGAAGCTCGAGTTCCCGATTTCTGGCTGACAGTTTTCGAACCAGAGCTTCACTGTGCAGTTCCGAGGTCTCAAGCTTCTCTGGGCCACTCAGGGGCTTCGGCAACTGCTCGGGAGCAAAACTAGCCATAGCAGCCTTCAGAGCCCGCAAGAGTTCCTGATGTTCAAGGGGTTTCAACAAGTAGTCTTGAGCCCCGAGCTTAAAAGCCAAAGCCTGGTCCGAACTCTCGGTGTAGGTCCCGGTGTAGACCACAAAGGGGGTCCTCCGTAGAACCGGATCATCCACCCATTTACCCAGCAAAGTGTAGCCATCCATCTCCGGCATGAGCAGATCCGAAACGACCAGATCGAAGGGGACTTCTCGAGCCTTTTCCAGAGCTTCTCGACCGTTGCTGGCTAGTCCGACCTCATATCCGTTACTCTCCAAGAGCACCTGAAGATAGTATCGATTGGGTTCGTGGTCATCAACAACCAACACACGCTGTGGCATGACCTAACAGGGGTTCCTAAGGTAAGTCTTCAATTCTTCGACAAAAGTTGCCGGATTGATAGGCTTCTCGATGTATCCGCTACACCCGGCCTCTAAGGCTCGCTCGCGATCACCAACCATCGCGTAGGAGGTAACGGCAATGATGGGAACCTTGTCTAAACTCGGCAATTGCCGTAAACACCGCGCCACTTCATAGCCGTCCATACCGGGCAACTGGATGTCCAGCAAGATGGTAGTAGGAACAAGAGCCTCGGCCAACTTTAAGCCCTGCCTCCCGGTCAAGGCAGAGACCACTCGGAATCCGTCGCGCTCCAGCAAAAAGGTGACCAAGTAGCGGTTCTGTTCGTTGTCTTCGATCAACAATACCGTCTTATCCCCACAAGCAACCCCATCACACACCATGTCAACACCCGCAAACCGCCCTCTCCCAGCACAGGATTTCGGTCATCTTGACGTTCAAGCCTTCTCAAACTTAAATGATATTACTTCGACCAAATACCAAAGTCTGTTGACCCTCGGCGCTCCGCAAGCGACGGGTTCACCGAAGGTGCCCAAAACGAAGAAGGTTGGGTGCCATTTGGGCGATGATTGCACAAGATATTGCGAGAGTTTCCGCTTGGCCCTTTAAGCTTTGTGGTCGTCAATCAAGGGGTCCTCAACCCCGGTTGAAGTGGCCGGATAGGGGAAGATGACAGTGAAAGTGCTCCCTTTTCCGTAGGCGCTACTCATCTCAATTCGACCACCCATCAGCTTAATGAGTCGATCGCAGATGGCCAGCCCCAATCCGGTTCCTTCGTGCAATCGAGTGAGTCCGGTGTCGATCTGAGTGAAGGCCCGAAAGAGATGAACCTGATCTTCAGGCCGAATTCCAATGCCGGTGTCGACCACCGAGATCTCAAGTTCCTGATTGTCTCTAACATCAGGTTCAGGCTGCTTAATCTCGACCCGAAGGACAACTTCACCCTCCTCGGTGAACTTGATGGCATTGCTCAATAGGTTCAGCAAGATTTGCTCGAAACGCCTCGAGTCTGATTGGAATTCGCCCAATTCATCAGGAACGTGCAAACGATAGTCCAATCCTTTCTGCTCAGCAAGGGGCTTGGTGGTCTGAAAAACCTTCCCTATTGAATCTTTCAGGTTAAACTTTCTGCTGCCGACTGTAAGCTGTCCCGCCTCAATTTTGGAAATATCCAGAACATCATTGATCAGGGCCAAAAGGTGACGGGAGCTGCTGGCAACCATGCTCAGTTGCTTCTCTTGCTCGACGTTCAGCGGCCCGGCCAGTCCCTGAAGCAAGATGCCGCTAAAGCCAATGATCGAGTTCAGAGGGGTGCGAAGCTCGTGAGACATAGTAGCCAGAAAGGCGCTCTTGATCTTATCGGCCGCTTCGGCCCGCTCCAAGGCCACTTTAAGCTGATGCGTTCGGGCTTCCACTTTGGCTTCAAGTTCACGATTGGCCCTAATAATGGTAACCCTTGATCGCTCTTGCTCTAAGGCCACAGCGGCGATATGCGCGGCCATGTCTAACAGTCTAAGGTGGCTTGGGTCCGGTCGTCCTGCCTGTGGGGTGCAAACAGCGACACCCCCTAGAACATCCACTTCACTGGTTCCAAAAATAGGTACTGACCAGAAGGCCCTCGACCCTTTGGGTAGTGCGGAGTTTTGGAAATCCTCTAGCTCCCCGGCCTCAGTGAGATCTTCGAGCACCAAAGGTTCTTTGAAAGCCTTTGCAAATCCCGAGATTTCCGGCTCTGAAACCAACCTAAGTCCAGAGACATCCACCACGGAATTTCCCTCGGCCTTCTCGTCCGGGCAGATAGACTCCAGGGTGGTACTCGGCAAGAGAATGAGACTCTGGGCACCAGAAACTTGCCGATTCAACAGTCCAACCAGCGCCTTCAAGGTCTCGGCTGCTTCAGCTTCGGTAGCCACCATCTCCAAAATTTGTCGTTTTCCCCTAGCCAAATCTTCGGCAAGCCTCAAGGAGTGATTGGTGTCCTGCAGAGCCCGAAAAGATCGCCTCACCAGGAAGTACAGAAGCAGCGTGGTCACCGTAACAAAGGCCAATCCTTTAAGGATACTAAGCCACACCAGAGATTCTGGCTCTTCAATAAAAAATCCCAGAAGTCGATCTGAGACTTTGATCCAGATTCCAGCGAACAGGAAATAGAGCCCGGCGATCCTGGCTGCGGGACTGAGAAATCCCAAGGGACCCCGACTTTCCTTACGCCGCTCAACCGTGGTGGGTGCGGAAGTATGCCGTTGTCTCTTGGTCACCCTCGAAGATTCACGAATTCTATCAAATTGGACCTCAATAGCCAGTCATTTCCACAAAGCCGAGGCCTGAAATCGACCCCTGAGGGGAGCTTCCTACCACCTGCACTGCCCCCTCCCAATACACCACTCCGGTGCTCATTTCTTGGTCATCGAGTCGAGGCTCCACCTGGAGCTCGAGGCCCAAACTCGGAACAGCAATCCGCCATCGGCTGGGATAAACCCGACTCGAGGGAGCACTTCGTGTGGATAGGACTTCCAAAGAAAAATCCTCCAGGCTCAAATGGGTTTTGCTGCCGTCTGCCTCGATCCAACTTCCCGAAGAAGCCGGCTCTATGGTCCCATCTTCCCGGCGAAGCAAGTACAGCATCAGTTCGCGCTGATCGTCGAGCTGCAAGGAAAACCAATCCCAACCCACTATCCCCGAGGCCATGGCTTCACTGGACCACTCGTGGTCGTACCAACTGCTCCCCGAGACCGAGAATCGTTCAGCTCCAAGGCCAACCTCGCCGGAGGTCGCCAGGCGGGTCAAAGCCACATAATAAGAGGCGTGTTGAGGCTCCGGACCTTTCTGAGAATACCCCTCTTGGCCTTGCAAAACAGGAGGCTTTACCTCCACCAACTCCAGGTCTACGGCCACCGGACCAATCCCCTCTTGCTGCCCCTGAGCTCGCACCCGCCAAGTCCCGAACTCTGCCCCGCCCGCTCGCTCGGCCGACCAATCTTCCAGCCAAATACGAGTCCCTTCAACCCCGGCCAAACCCAAAGCTCGGCGAGAATATCGCTCAAAGGACATGAAGCGTTCGGTCTTGAGATCCGAAAGGGCGAAATGGCCCATCCCTCGCTGATCCGCGGCCCAAGCGCTGGGAGAGGCAGAGCGCTGTTCTCCACTAAGACCCGACTGAAAGATGGTGAACTGGTAACCGAATTCCCGCCCGCTCTCAGCACAGGCTAGGTGACCGGTGAAATACCACCATTCCGTCTTGAACTCAGGATGCTCCCCGTGATCTCTGGGAAACTCAAAGGCACGACCTGGCACTACCTCAGCGAATTCTCCCGCAGAATCGACCATGACATCAAAAAGATCGATACCAGCCTTTAGGGGAGGTGGAGCACTTGTTCTCAAACTATGGAGCGCCCCAATCACCGCCAAGAGTCCGAGCAAACTCGGGAAGAGCCACCGCCAATTGCCGTTAGAGATCAACACGGGACAGCACACCTTCTGCGAGCTGATATAGGACTTGGCATTGCTGAGCTATCGTGCGAGAGTGGGTGACCAGCATCAGGGTCGAATGGGATTCTCGACAAAGCTCGAGAATCAATTGAAGAATGACCTCCGCCGTAGCCCGATCTAGGTTCCCGGTAGGCTCGTCAGCCAAAACCACCGAGGGGGAGTGTACTAGAGCCCTGGCCACTGCAACTCGCTGTTGCTCGCCACCCGAGAGACGGTCAGGGAGGGTGTCTCGTCGTTCCCTCAAGCCCACGCGCTCCAGCAGAAAGCCAACCCGAGCGATGGCCTCGCTGTCCCCATCGAGTTCGAGCAACTGCAGGGGAAGCAAGACATTCTCGGCCACAGTGAGGGTGGGAATGAGATGAAAGAATTGAAAAATGAAGCCGATGGATCGACGGCGAAACAGGGTTCTCTGGTGGTCGTCCAAACCCACGAGGTCCGTGCCATCTACCTCCACCTGACCGCTGTCCGGAACCACGAGGCCAGCAAGGAGATTGAGCAGAGTGCTCTTTCCCGACCCTGACGAGCCGAGAAGAGCCACCGTTTCGCCCCGGGCAACTTGCAACTCCAAATTCTGAAGGACGAGTCGATCCCCATTCCCTTCGGAGAAGCTTTTAGTGACCCCCGTGAGCGAAACGGCGGAACCCACCTCGGGCTAAGCCAGGGTTACAGAACTGTCGAGATAGACGTCCTGGATGGCATTGAGCAAGGCCACACCTTCCTTCATGGGCTTCTGGAAGGCTTTCCTTCCGGAAATCAGACCCATTCCACCAGCGCGCTTGTTGATGATGGCGGTTTTCACCGCATCGGCCAAGTCGTTGTCTCCGGAAGCGCCTCCGGAGTTGATCAACCCAGCTCGGCCCATATAGCAGTTCGCCACCTGGTATCGAGTCATGTCGATGGGATGCTCGCTGCTCAGTTCGTCATACATTTTCTTGTGCGACTTGGCAAAACCGACGGCCTTGAAGCCTCCGTTGTTTTCGGGCAGCTTTTGCTTAATGATGTCGGCTTGAATGGTCACCCCGAGGTGGTTGGCCTGGGAAGTCAGGTCGGCAGCCACATGGTAATCCTTGCCGTCCTTGACGAAGGCACTATTGCGAGCGTAGCACCAAAGAATGGTCGCCATACCGAGGTCATGAGCATGGGCGAAGGCTTCCGCGATTTCCACGATCTGACGTCGGGATTCTTCAGACCCGAAATAGATGGTGGCTCCCACCGCAACGGCGCCCATTTCAAAGGCTTTCTCCACGGTTCCGAACATGACTTGGTCATAACTGTTCGGATAAGTCATCAACTCGTTATGATTGATCTTTACCACAAAGGGGATCTTGTGGGCATATTTGCGAGCCACCGCTCCGAGCACCCCATAGGTTGAGGCCACGGCGTTGCACCCTCCCTCGATAGCAAGTTCCACGATCTTCTCCGGATCGAAATAAATGGGGTTCGGGGCAAAAGATGCGCCCGCAGTGTGCTCGATCCCCTGATCAACGGGAAGAATTGAGAGATACCCGGTGTTGGACAGACGGCCATTGCCGAAGAGTGCAGCCAACGAACGAAGTACTGGGATGGGCCGGTCGGACACCGACCAAACTCGGTCGATGAAGTCCGGTCCCGGCGCGTGCAGTGACGAACTCGGAAGAGTCTTGCAGGTGTGGCCAAGCAGACTCTCGGCCTCAGCGCCGAGCAACTTTTCATAGTTCATGGATTGAGTAGCGGTTGCAGACAAATTCATTCCTCTTTCTTGATTGAGGGGCATCCCCCGTTGATTTTTGATGAGTCCCGAAGAAATTATCAAAGCTCACTGTAGAACAAACCTAGCTCTAGAGACCCTTGTTGGGTTCTTCTTTTGTGCCTAGAGTTGCGCCTTCTTGGAACTGTTGCTAGTCTACCCCCAACCCATCGAGAGAAAACTTCTAGAAAGGAAGCTCGGCATGGGTGACGTAGCACGGCCCTGGACTGATGCCCGACAGAAGCATCACCGGACCCGTCGGGAACCTCCGATACGGAGAGCAACAGAGTGGAATGTGAATGAGTAAAGGTCTGATTATTACCGAGAAGCCAAGTGTGGCCAGAGACATCGCCGGAGCCCTATCGGGTTTTGAGAATCGCGATGATCAGTACTTCGAGAGCGACCGCTTTGTGGTCAGTTGGGCCGTTGGGCATTTGTTGGAGTTCGTCGCTCCCGAACAGATCGACCCGAAATACAAGCGCTGGGTCCTCGAAGACCTTCCCATCATCCCCAACTCTTTCCAATACGCTCCGAAATCCGGGCAGAGCGAGCGGCTCAGAACTTTAAAGAAATTGTACGCTCGAGCCGACGTCAGCGAAGTGATCAACGCCTGCGACGCTGGTCGCGAAGGAGAACTCATCTTTCGAGAGCTGATCTGGTACTTTCACAGTTTCAAAAACTCTCCCGCACCACGCAAGATGTTACGTTTATGGTTGCAATCCATGACCAAGGAAGCCATTCGCGAAGGCTTCGAACATCTCCAGAACGGAACGCTTTTCGACGGCCTATCCGACGCCGCGGTCTGCCGATCTGAGGCTGATTGGCTAATCGGAATCAATGCCACTCGCGCTCTAACCAAGCGAATGAAGCTCAGAACCGAAAAGACGGCTTGGTCGGCCGGTCGAGTGCAAACCCCAACCTTGGCTCTGCTCGTGGACCGAGAGTTGGAGAACCTAAACCATCGACCAACTCCATTTTGGCGCCTCCACGCGGAGTTCCAAGCAGCCGATCACAGGTATCGGGGAACCTGGTTCAATCCCAAGTTCAAAGGCGATCCCGATCGACCGGAAAAAGATGACTGGCTGTCATCCCAAGAACAAGTTGAGCGCATCGCCAAAGACATCTCCGGACAAACCGGTCTAGCCAGCGAAAGCAGAAAGCCGCAGAAGGAAGCGGCTAGACCCCTTTTCGATCTGACCTCCCTGCAGAGAGAAGCCAATAGTCGCTTCGGTTATTCGGCTCGGCGCACCCTGCAAGCAGCTCAAAAGCTCTATGAAAGCCACAAGCTTTTGACCTACCCACGAACCGACAGCAAATGCCTCCCCTCAGATTATCGCAACCACGTAGACCAGGTGGTCGAGGGATTCAGCCAAGGGAGCCCCTACGCCGAGTTCGCCCGACGACTCAAGAGAACCGGTTTGAAGAACACCGGTCGAATCTTCGATGACAGTAAAGTCAACGACCACTTCGCTATCATCCCTACCGGAGGGAAGGTACCGAAAAGTCTCTCTGGTGACGATGAGAAGATTTATGATCTGGTGGTAAAGCGTTTCTTGGCCGCCTTTTATCCTCCGGCAGAGTGGACTCGAGTGGAGCGAGAAACAGTGGTAGTCGGGCACCACTTTCGCAGCAGATCCCGCTTCCTCACCGACCCGGGATGGTATGAGGTGTACGGTCGAGAAGCCGCCGAAGAGGAAGCTCAAATCCCCTCTCTGAGCGGGAAGCCCGAAGGGTCGAGCAGCGGGCACCAAGTGAAAACCTTGGAGACCGAGAGTCAGTCCGACCAAACCAAGCCCCCGCCCCGCTACAACGAAGCCCGATTGCTCTCTTTGATGGAGCATGCCGGTCGACAGGTGGACGACGAAGAGATCACCGAAGTCCTTCGCGGAAAAGGTTTGGGGACCCCAGCCACACGCGCAGACATCATCGAAAATTTGGTGAGTAAGCAGTATGCGCGCAAGGCCGAACGGGTCATCAGGGCAACACCCAAGGGCATCTTGCTCATCGATCTGCTGAGACGAATACGTGCCGATCGCCTGGCCTCTCCCATTCTCACCGGAGAGATGGAAATGAGACTTCAAGAGGTTGAGCAGGGCTTGCGAAGTCGGCAAGATTACACCAAAGAGGTCGTCGAGTACACCGAAGAGATCGTGGAAAAAGCCAAGAGCTTTCAATACGATGCCTTGTACCAAGAGGACGATCCCCTGGGAACCTGCCCCACCGCACCGGAGCTCAAAGTGGTGGAACGCAGCCGATTCTATTGTTCTGAGGACAACCAGGGCAAGAACGACAGCGGGGTGGGATTCATTATCTGGAAGGAACGCAACGGCCGCTATTTGGACCGCACCACCATCAAAGAGTTACTAAGAAACGGTGAGACCCCGATCTTGGATGGATTCCTTTCACCTCAAGGGCAAGGTTATTCCGCCAAATTGACTATAAACGAAAAGGGTGAGCTCCTCATGCTCAGCGAGGACGGCATGCCCATCGGCAGCGGCAGTGTGGTGGAGATCACCGAGGACAGCGAAGTGCTCACCGTTTGCCCTTTTGGCAAAGATGCCAATATCTTCGAAACGGAAGCCACCTACCAATGCGACTGCAACGATTCTTGCAAGGAAGCCCACCCAAAAATTAGGGCCACCGCCATCCTGCCTAAGATCGTCTGCAAACGCTTCATGTCGAGAACCGAAGCGAAAAAGTTCTTTGACGAGGGCCTCACCGACGAATTCGACGACTTCACCTCCCGCTTCGGCCGTCCATTTAAGGCTAAGTTGGTCCTCAAGGACAACGGCAAGCACGGCTTCGAATTCGCCCCCAGAGAGCCGAAGAAAGCCGGCGCCAAGAAGGGCTCTGCCAAATCAAGCAAAGCGAGCAGTAAGAAGACCTCAGCCAAGAGAAAAACCGCGGCCAAGAAAAAGTCGGCCGCTAAAGCCGTCAGAAAAACGAAAGTTGCTGCCAAGCGAAAGAAAGCTAAAGCCACCAAGAAAAAGTCCACTTCCAAGACTTTGGTCTAAGGATCTGGCCAGATCCTAAGCGAGGAGTCCGCAGGGTCTATGTCGTAAATCGCGCCACCAGACGGTAGGGGGCTGGAATAGCATGAGCGAGTCTCAAAACACGAAACCTTGGCAGGTTGGCTGGTGGTCCCTCGCCCTCACGACCGAACAGCGGGCAGATTGCCTGCGACGAGTTGATGATGGTGCCTCACCCGGGCCTTCGTACTTTATCCTCATCATTCTCAGCACCCTGATCGCCTCGTACGGCCTGCTGGCCAACTCCACGGCAACGGTGATCGGGGCGATGATCGTGGCCCCGCTCATGGGTCCCATCCTGGGCTTGGCTATGGGCACGGCTCGCACGGATTTTCGTATGTTCCGTCGAAGCCTGGTGGCCGAAGTCATCGGAGTGATTCTGGTGATCGCCACCGGGATCATGGTGGCAAAACTCGCGGGGGTAGGACAGATCGATTTCTTGGGTTCAGAGATCGCCGGGCGAACTCGTCCTACCTTATATGATCTGGCCATTGGCTTTTCTGCAGGGTTGGCAGGGGCCTACTGCTTGGTGCATCCCGGTCTGCAAGCCAGCATCGCCGGTGTGGCCATCGCTGTGGCCTTGGTCCCTCCCTTAGCCGTAACCGGGATCACTTGTGCCGGCTGGCTCGGGGGCCAACTGGGATTTGCCCCTGTTTTCGGCTCTTTCATGCTCTTTTTTGCCAACTTCTTGACTATCGAATTCGCCTCTATGGGCCTGTTCTATTTGACAGGGTTTCGACCGAGTCGGGAATTTCGCCAGGCTAAAGAGTTCCAGCGCTCTCTAGCCCTCAAGCTGGTCTTGCTCTTGATGACCGCCGTCTTCTTAACCAACCAACTTCACCGGTTGGTGAGAGAGCGAATCGGACTCACCACTTCGAGGACCGTGCTCTCCACCTTACTGGCTGATATTCCAGGGGCCGATCTCGATGACCTGAAAGCCGAATTGGATCGCTCAAAACTTACGGTGCACGCGGTCATCGGCTCCCGATCCCAGATCGATCCCCCCCTGGTGGCCCAGTTTGAAGCGGCCCTGCATCGGGCCCTTAGGGAAAACCTCGGAGAGGTGGGAGTCAAGCTCATCGTCCGCACCGTGACCTCAACCTACGCCTCTTCGGAAGGCTTTCTCTACGAACCCCGCGCTCAGACCATCACTCCTGACCAACAGCGACAGCAAGGGCTCGATGCGACTCTGCGCAGAGTGCTCTCCAACTTTCCCGGTGTGAGTCTAGAAGATTTTCGGGTGCTCCCTGAAGAGTCTCAAAACGAAGATGAGGAAAACTCGATCTATCCCGTACTCTTGACCTTATCTTCACCTTATGAATTTTCCCCAAGGAGAGTCAGGGCCCTGGAGGGCAGGCTCTCAGAAGAGTTGGCGAAAATTGAGGTGTTCGAGGGTCGAACTTATCGACTGCGGGTTCGAACTGTCTTGGTGAAGACCGCAGACAACAGTGAGTACCTGACTCTGGAGGCCCCTCAGTCGAGGAGCGATGAGGGACAATCGGCGCGACAGCGTGAAGAACTGCTACTGGCTCTGTTGGAAAAAGAACTCGATCGAGAACTTCAGGTCTCGGTCACCGGCCTGCATCTGTCACCGGTTATGGCCCCCGGGACTCCTCAGCCTCAGCCATCTCCGACCCCGATCCCCATTCCCCCCGAGAGTGCCCCAGCAGGTGCGGCCACACCCACTCCCACACTGGCGGAGTCCAGCCAACCGCAGGCACAAATCGTGGCCACCGAGGAAACGGATCGGTATCTCGCCAAGGTAGAACTCCTCAGCGATCATCTGGTCCCGGCAATTCAAATGCAAAATGTTAGAACTCGGGTTGAAATGCTCTATTCGAGCGCCACAGATCGCAACCTATCTTTACACCTCGACGTGATTACCACGCTTGGAAGCGAAGTTTTCATCGGCCCAGCCACTTCAGTAGAGATAGGTTCCTCTGACGAATCGGCTTCCACCCCTGAGCTCATCTCGGAGTTCGAGCGCCTTATTGAGGCGACCCCGAACGCTGAGTTGAGTTCGGTCCCAAGACTCTCCAAAGGGGCAGGGGAGGGGAACTACGTCCTGCACGCCTCCGTCACTACCCCCAGCCCTCTGACCAACCGAGCGATCATCGAGTGGCAAGAGCGCCTGCTCAAGGACAACAAACAAGTGCAAAGCCTGGAACTTCGCATCACCAACCTTCAAGGCCAGTCTCTCAGGTTGGTTCCGAGTCGGCGTCCGACGACGGTTGCAACTCCGGCTGCAGTTCCCTGAGAGCCTCGGAAGACTTAGAACCCTTCTTTCTAGAGGACTTTTCGTCTCTCAGCACAGGCACAGGAGG
>JBJHCR010000208.1:7500-11660 GCA_050486105.1 Vulcanimicrobiota bacterium | reverse complement strand
GTTTACCACCGTGGGTCCAGATCAGTCGCTTGATTTCATCGATCTCGGACTGTTTCTTGCGGTGCTCAACGGTGATTTCATCCTTGCCCAGGGCATCGAGCTCGGCCTGAGCCTGATTCTCCAGCTCTTTCAGCTGCAGGATATATTCAGCTGCGCGCTCCTCGTTCTGGGCGGCCACAATCATCTTCTTATTGAGCCGAACAATGTCTTGGCGAACGTTCTCGACTTCGGACTCCATGCGGTCCAAGAAGCCCCCGACCTCTCTGATACGAGTCTCGGTGATGTGAATCTTCTGCTGGAGCAGTTCGGAAAGCGGCCGGTCTGGAAGTCTGTCCCTAAGAACCGGGATCCGCTCGAGGAGCAGACGAACATTGGCCGACACTTCCCCGGTTCCCATGTCCTTGATGCACTCCCAAACCGATTTCTGTTCAGCCAGGTCGTCGGTCATGTCACGACTGATCTGGTCGTGAGTCTTCTTGAGTTCTTCCAGTTCACCGATTCGGTTCTCGTGCTTGGACTGGTACTCCTTGACCATGACCTCTAGGTTGTCGCGGGAGTAGTCATCCCCGTCGTAGACAACTTTCTTGCTCATTAAGGCACTTTTGTCGCTCAAAGTGAAACCTCTCTCTAACGTGCTGTTTGTCTACTGTTCTTATACGATTACCAACGCTCCTGCCCAGAAGATCCCCCAGTGTGAACAAACCTCAGTAAAAGAACGTTGGTGGGTCAAGACTCGCTTGGCCTTGGCGATTTTTCGAGAAGCGGGATAGGAGGTGGAACCGAAAGAGTGCAACTATACCTCATGCCGTGAACCGACCATATTCTGGCCGAGGATGCCTCGGATGCCCTCCGGGTGCTGGCTTCGTCGGACCTCGCTCAAATACCGCAAGTATTGAGCGGTCGCTCCTCCGTGAGTAGCGTGGTGCCTCCTTACCCAGTTTTGTTGGTCGGCTCAAGGCATAGAGGAATGAAGTTTATGGGTACTCGGATCCAAAAGTTGCTAGCAAGGGCGGGATTTGGCTCTCGACGCTTTTGCGAAGAGTTGGTTCGGGCTGAACGAGTCCATATCAATGGAGAAGTTGTGACTCTTGGAACTGTCGTTGAAGATTCCGAGGTCGCTCAGTTGTCCGTGGACGGTCAGGCCTTGGTCCAGCCTAGAAGTCCAAGAATCGTGCTCTTGAACAAGCCGTCAGGTTATGTGACCACCGTGAGCGATCCTCAGGGACGAAAAACCGTCATGGACCTACTTCCCCCTGAAGTTGTTCGAGGACCTCAGCGCCTTTTTCCAGTTGGGCGGCTGGATCGGGATACGGAGGGTCTGTTGCTCTTCACCAACGACGGAGATTTAGCCTATCGGCTTCTTCATCCATCGGCCGAAGTCGAGAAGGAATATCGCGCCAAGGTTTCCGGAGCGGCGGACTTGGAGGAGCCCATGCAAGAATTACGTCGAGGGCCAGAACTCGGGGACGGGCCGACCTCGCCGCCCGTAAAAGTGTGGTTCAAGCACGGTTGGTTGCACCTCATTATCAAGGAGGGTCGCAAGCGTCAAGTTCGTCGAATGTTGGAGGCGGTCGGGCTCCGCTGCCTTTATTTGGAGCGACTCGAGTTTGCTGGATTGAATTTGCGCGGGCTCGTCAGAGGCGAGCACCGAGACCTGACTGAGGCCGAAATGAGGGCTTTGCGGGCCAAGGTGGCCCAGGAGGATGACAATTGAGGCACTCTCTTGAGTTCTTGCAGCTGAGGCGTTCTTTTGAGGTCGCTGGTATACTTCTGAGACTTTTGGTGACCAATTTCGACTTGCTGCCCTATCTCTTGCCTAGGAGGTGGAGGGGTGGATATCGGTCGCCGTGGGAAGAGTCTGCGGTATGTCCATGAGCCGTATTCCCAAAGACACCGTAGACCTTGTCGCTTCCAAGGTGCGGATCGAAGAGGTGGTGGGACGCTATGTGGCTCTCAAAACGCGGGGCCGTCGCTCTCTGGGCTTGTGCCCCTTTCACGGAGAGAGGACTCCCTCGTTTTCCGTGGACCACGAGCGAGGGCTTTGGTACTGTTTTGGTTGCTCGGAGGGCGGCTCGGTCTTCAATTTTCTGATGCGCATTGAAGGATTGTCGTTTCCCCAGGCAGTCAGGCGCCTTGCCGAAGAGGTCGGAGTTGAAATTTCGGTGGAAGAAACTGACGACCCGCGCGAACAGCGTCGCAAGCTCCTTCTTGAAATCCTCGAACGAACGGCTTTGTATTATGCGGAACTGCTTCATAGATCGCCCCTGGCAAGTGAGGCTCGAAGTTATCTTGAAGAGCGCGGTTTTTCCTTGGAAACCGCTAAGACTTATCGATTGGGATGGGCCCCAGCCGGAGGCAAGGGTTTGCAGCAAAAGCTTAGTCAGGCTGGGTACCAACTCGAGGATGGAGTGGCTGCAGGTTTACTAAGGGAACGGAGTGGCCGCCATGTCGACTTGCTCAGAGAGAGACTGGTGTTTCCGATCACTGACCCTCAAGGCAAGGTCTTAGCTTTCGGAGGCCGCGTGCTCGAGGTTCCAGAATCAGGAAAGGTTCCGAAGTACCTCAATACTCCTGAGACGGAAGTGTATCAGAAGCGTGAGCAACTTTATGGGCTGTCATTTCATCGCGGTGGAATTTCGCGTGCCAAAGAAGCTTTGGTCATGGAAGGCTACCTCGATGTTTTAGCAGTAGGCCAGGCCGGAATACCTTTGGCCGTGGCCTCTTTGGGGACAGCGCTCACCGAGGAACAGTGCCGCCTCCTGGCTCGCTACGCTCGCACGGTGCATCTCTTTTATGATGCTGACCGAGCCGGGAGAAATGCCACCGAGAAGGCTATCGAGCTATTTGAGAAGACCGGGCTCTTGGTTCAGGTCGCACTCTTGCAACCTGGACAGGACCCGGATTCTTTGCTTCGAGAGAAGGGAGTTGAGGCTTTTCAGAAAGTCAAGGATTCCACTGTAGGGGTAGTGGACTACCTCTTAGAGCGAAAGGCTCAGGAGTTCGATTTGGCAACACGGCAGGGAAAAGAGTTTTACCTGGATGCGATCCTCCCGTCGATCGCCAAGATCAGGAGCGGAGTAGTTCGTTCAGACTATGTGAGGAGATTGGCGACGTCCTTGGCTCTATCCGAAGTGGCCCTGGAAGAACGGTTGCGCCCCGGTCGTGGGAAGGGAGCAAATCAGGCAACCCATAGAGAGAATCGATTCCCTTCGCAGGGCGTCAGGCAAGGAGTTGTTCAGCTTCGCTCGAGTACTCGGGCCGCGCTGCACGCGGAAGAGAGGCTGCTTGCATCGGTGCTGCGGAAGCCAGATTGGTGGAGAACGGTGGCCGACCAAATCCGACCCGATGACTTAACTCGGGAGGACCTTCGTCCTTGTCTGGAGGTTCTTTTCCAATTACGGAGTAATGAAAGACCCGTGGCCTGGTCAGACCTTCCTGACCTCGACCCCGAACGGCAGTCTCTTTGGGCACGCCTAATGGCAGCAGATGTGCCGGACTCGACGCAGGAAGAAATGGAAAGGCTTATCCGAGATATCAAACGAAACGGTCTGAAGCCGAGGCTGGAAGCCCTCAGTCACGAGGTCAGGGCCGGCTTAGACAAGGGCACGATCGACCACAGTTCGCCCCTCTATCAGGAGTATCTCGATCTCCAACAGCGGGTAAAAGGTTCAAGGTAAGAATGAGTAGTAAGACTAAGAAGTCAGAAAGCAAAGAGGTCAGCCTGGAGAAGGCTGTGAGTAAGCTGTTGGCCCAGGGGAAGAAGAACGGTTCTCTGACCTATGAGGATGTTTCGGAATTGCTGTACCAGCGTGAGGATATTGGTCCTGAGCAAGTGGACTTGGTGCTCGAGAAAATGGCCAGCGAAGGCATAGAGATCGTCGACGTTCGCGAAGAGGACTCTAAGGCCCCGGCAAAAGCCAAGAAGACTGCTAAAGCGGCGGCGGCTAAAAAGAAGAAAAAGAAAAAGAAAGAGGCCGCTGTAAGCGCCTCCCTTGACGACCCCGTTAGGATGTATCTCAAGGAGATTGGTAGGGTCGACCTCCTCTCTCCTGAAGAAGAAATCGATCTCGCCCAAAGGATAGAAAAAGGCGACTTCGCTCTGAAGGAGATGCTTGAGTTCGAGGGGCTCTGGGATGCCATCACCGGATCTTTGGAAGAAC
>JBJHCR010000208.1:0-2500 GCA_050486105.1 Vulcanimicrobiota bacterium | reverse complement strand
TTAACCGTGCGTGGAGGCCCGAACCAGGGTCTGTTGCAAAAGACTTGGATGAGCTGTGGATAGCGGTGAAATGCCAATCGAACTTGGTGATAGCTGGTTCTCCCCGAAATAGCTTTAGGGCTAGCGTCGGACGTTAAACCACGGGGGTAGAGCACTGACAGAGCTAGGGGCCCTGACAGGTTACTGAACTCCATCAAACTCCGAATACCGTGGTGTATTATCCGGCAGTCAGACTATGTGGGATAAGCTTCATAGTCAAGAGGGAAACAGCCCAGACCGACCGCTAAGGTCCCAAAATCTCAGCTAAGTGGTAAAGGAAGTACGACTTCCGAGACAGCCAGGAGGTTGGCTTAGAAGCAGCCACCCTTAAAAGAGTGCGTAATAGCTCACTGGTCGAGTTGTCGTGCGCCGAAAATGTAACGGGGCTCAAGCTGAGTACCGAAGCGTCGGATTCTAGAGTTTACTCTAGAGTGGTAGGGGAGCGTTCCGTAGGTCTGTGAAGCGGCATCGTGAGGAGCCGTGGAGATATCGGAAGTGCGAATGTCGGTATGAGTAGCGTAAAGAGAAGTGAGAATCTTCTCCGCCGAAAACCCAAGGTTTCCTGGGCAAGGGTTGTCCTCCCAGGGTAAGGCGGGACCTAAGCCGAGGGCGAAAGCCGTAGGCGATGGACAGCCGGTTAATATTCCGGCCCCGCGGAGGTGTGTATTCAGTATGGAGTGACGCAGTAAGGTAGGCCTAGCCGGCGTTGGTTGTCCGGCGCTAAGCCTGTAGGGTTCACCGGGAGGCAAATCCCTCGGTGTTTAAGCCTGAGAGGTGACAGCAGTGGTCATTATGATCACGAGTGGTTGATCCTACACTGCCTAGAAAAGCTTCTATCTGGCACTTTCGTGCCCGTACCGTAAACCGACACTGGTGGGTAGGTTGAGAATACTAAGGCGGCGGGATAATCTCTCTTAAGGAACTCGGCAAATTAGCCCCGTAACTTCGGGAGAAGGGGTGCCCCCGTTAGGTGTAGTTAATTTCTGACGAAGCCGAGGGGGGTCGCAGTGAAAGGGCCCAAGCGACTGTTTATCAAAAACACAGGTCTCTGCGAAGCCGCAAGGCGATGTATAGGGGCTGACGCCTGCCCGGTGCTGGAACGTTAAGAGGAGAGCTTAGCATTAGCGAAGGTTTGAATCGAAGCGCCAGTAAACGGCGGCCGTAACTATAACGGTCCTAAGGTAGCGAAATTCCTTGTCGGGTAAGTTCCGACCCGCACGAATGGCGTAACGACTTGGGCACTGTCTCGAGAGGGATCCCGGCGAAATTGCATTATGAGTGAAGATGCTCATTACCCGCAGCTAGACGGAAAGACCCCGTGGAGCTTTACTGTAGCTTGATGTTGGATTTTGGTCAGATCTGTACAGGATACGAGGGAGGCTTTGATGGCGTGACGCAAGTTATGTCGGAGCCGTTGTTGGGATACCTCGCTGGTCTTGCTGGAATTCTAACTCGTGATGTTATCCATTACGAGGACAGCGTCTGGTAGGCAGTTTGACTGGGGCGGTTGCCTCCTAAAGAGTAACGGAGGCGTTCAAAGGTCACCTCAGCCTGGTCGGGAATCAGGCGTAGAGTGCAAGGGCATAAGGTGGCTTGACTGCGAGACGTACATGTCGAGCAGAGTGGAAACACGGACCTAGTGATCCGGCGGTACCGAATGGAAGGGCCGTCGCTTATCGGATAAAAGCTACCCCGGGGATAACAGGCTTATCGCGCCCAAGAGCTCATATCGACGGCGCGGTTTGGCACCTCGATGTCGGCTCATCGCATCCTGGGGCTGAAGTTGGTCCCAAGGGTTGGGCTGTTCGCCCATTAAAGCGGTACGTGAGCTGGGTTCAGAACGTCGTGAGACAGTTCGGTCCCTATCTGCTGTGGGCGTTGGAAACTTGAGAAGCTCTGTCCCTAGTACGAGAGGACCGGGATGGACGAACCTCTTGTGAACCGGTTGTTCTGCCAAGAGCAAAGCCGGGTAGCTATGTTCGGATGGGATAAACGCTGAAAGCATCTAAGCGTGAAGCCCACTTCAAGATGAGGTTTCCCGCCACGTAAGTGGCTAAGACCCCTTGTAGACTACAAGGTTGATAGGTTGGATGTGTAAGTACAGTAATGTATTGAGCAAACCAGCACTAATCGGTCGAGCGACTTCATTAACGTTTCTCCTTCGTTGCGCTGCCTAACGCCGCAGTGCGAGCCCGCGTTGGCGGTCAAGACTCAGAAGTAGGATTTATCCTGCTTCTTCTGGCTTGACCCTCACCGGATTAAGAGCGGGGGAGAAGACTTCGTGATTTGGTCTGTGAGCTAGAATAGAGCGCTCTTTGCGAGCCGATTGCTCTTACTCTCTGTGTCTATCCCCTTCAAGGTCCCCTAAGCGGGCGCCCGAATGCAGATACTGCGGTGGCGTACCGAAGGTCCTTGAAGGCTCTTCAGTTGTGAAGAGGGCAGGTTGTCTCTTAGGAGACGG
>JBJHCR010000207.1:0-11668 GCA_050486105.1 Vulcanimicrobiota bacterium | reverse complement strand
AGACAGAGGTTTCACTCAGGTCTGTTCGCAACCCTCGAGTCTTTGTCCTGAAGCTTTCGCTTTAGGGCGGCAGTTCTCGACTCCGCTTCTCTAGCTGCCACGGCTTGTCCGAAGACTTACCTCCTACCGCTAGAGCCCCCACTGTCTCTCCTGCTCCTGGCAGCTTCTTCAAAGTCTCCTTTGAATCCACCCTTTAACCTCGCAGTTCCAGGTCAGGCTGTGGGCCCGGTCTCACAATTTCAGGCGAGACGCTGTGCAACGGTCTGGTTTCCGTTACTACCCTGCGCTCTTTTTCCACGACCTACCGATCGTCTTTGGGGCTTGACTCCGCTGAGACCCTATTTAGCCCGAAGGCCAACCCGTTCTCAGAAGATACTTGCGCAGCTCCCGTTTGAACCTCAGTCACCAGGTTCGCCTGAATTTTCGCTCCAGGTCGTTTCGAGCATCTCTAGGTGTGATGCCAACCTCGTTCTCGTCTGCCGGTGTGAGCCGGCGCGGCCACTTCCTTCAGCTTTCACCGAGGGTTTCGAACGTTCCGCTGTCTGAGTTGCCAATTCCGACCTCTCATCTGGGTTTTCTGGCGGCCTTTCCAAGTTGCCTTGGCTGCCCTTTCCCTGTCGCCAGGTCCAGTACGCTCCGATGAGCCTTGACTCGGGTTTTCCATCCGAGACGCTGGGGACGCTTGCTGATGCGCTGTTTCCGTAACCCATCTGTCGTTGCCGACAGAGCTGCTTCGGTTTCAGCGACCACGAAGGGGTGCGTCCAACCTCTATCCCTTGAACCGTTGCCCGTAAGGGGTGATAGACCCTCCCGCCTCTCTCGCTTGGCGGGGCGACTCCGTGACTGGAGTAAAGGCAGACTACTCCCTATCAACCCTGCTGTCAAGGACGTTATCAACAGGGTTATACAGCCCACGAAGCCTACCACTAAGCCATCCTGAACCCTTCTCCACCGGTTGTGCACAGGCCGCTGCACGAAGGTTAACATGTTGGCAATAAATCTGTTACACCGTTAACAAGGAGACCCCCAAAGTGTTCGATTAACCGCTGCAATCGCCCGAGACCGCTGGGCTTAGTGTCGCTTCTCGGTCTTAACTCACACACCAGCGTTGGTTCCAAAAGGTTCAGAGTCGCGCTCCACTCTACGCATCCCCCTGCGCCCATTCAGCTTGGCTCAACCCTTAGAATCTCCCGACCAACCCAGAATAGATCGCACCTAGGTTACGGGACAAGATTTGAGAGGCCAGAGCCCACTAAGCTTGAATCTCCAGTCCATGCCCGAACTTCACGAGCAAACCTCACGCTTGCGGCCTACAGTACAGACCGCCTTGTGGTTTATCCTAATCTTCTGCCTGTTGGTGAGGTTTGGCTCCTTGACCAAGCCCTTGGTCTTCGCTTACCTGGTTTATTTGCCTGGAGGCTTGTTTGGGATTTTGTTGGTTGCTCTGTTGCTGGCTCATTTGCCCCTCCAACGCAAAGCCACCCGCATAGAAGCCACCCTGGCCGTGATCTCCACCGTCCTGGCGGCGGTTGGATTGATGGGTTGGAGGCTCTCCCTCATTGCTCCTCAGGCCGGGGTGCCAGAGATGCGAGTCGTGACCATGAACATCGATGGCTACCATGGCGAATTCGATGTCGCCATCGAAGCCTTAGGAACACAAGCACCCCAGGTTGTCTGTTTTCAAGAAATTTTTCTGCAAGAGCAACTTCAAGCCTTGAAGGAGGCGCTGCCCAATCATCGATTTTCGACCGGAGGAGACGAAGCTTTCGACCCCTACTTGCTCCAAGGAGTCTTTCTGGCCTACCCGGAATCTTGGCAGCTGTTGGCAGAAGAGCACTTCCACCTTGGGGTCGCTCTGCATTTGCTCTCCGATTGGGGTCCGGTTTGGTTTGTCAGTCTCCATGGCGACAAGAAACTAGGTCTCACTCCGTCGTATTTTTCCACCACCTTGACCCTCCAACAGCGACAACTCAGCGAGCTCCGGGCTACTGTGCCTCTCAAGGGAGCCTCGGTGGTCCTCGGAGGCGATTTCAATGCCACTTCTGCCACCCCCATGATGCGGAGTCTCAAGCAAGACCTTCAGGACAGCTTCGAGCACGCAGGCCGAGGATTTGGCTACACCTTCCCCAGTTGGTTGCCGATTTGGCGCATCGACTACCTCTTATCCTCGCCTGATTGGCGCCCAGTGAGTCACAAACGTTTCGCAGTTGGCTCGGATCATTTGGCCCTCAGGGTGGACTACCAGCGTCGTTGAAACCTGCCGACAAAAAGCCTATTCCAGGAGGTCAAGGTAGTACTCGGCCAAGCGATCCCAAAATTCGGATTCATTCCAGTCCGGATGACGGACTTGGGCGCTGTCCGTGTTAATGCGCACGCGAGGTTCCAGGAACTCGGACTGCTGGGCAAAGTTCACCAGGCATGGCCATTCCAAGCGTGACCTCATCTCCTGGGCGATCACTTGGGCAAAAAACCCTTGCTCACCCACCATGCCACTTGGGGTACAGTGGTAGAAGCCAGGCTCTTCCGGTAGGGTCTCCAGAAAATGAGCGTAGTCTCGGGCCAGGAGATCCACCGGGATGTTGTCTCGGACATAGCCCGGTGTGGCCACAGTTGCAGCTTGACCTTGGTGCCAACAGCTCATCAAGTGGTGGACAAAGCGGGGCTCTTCATAAGGGCCAAAAGGGTTAGGAATGACAAACTTCCCCAGGGAAACCTGAGCTCGCCGAGACTCAAAAGCAAAAACCTCAGAGGTCAGGGTTTTGCTCAATCCATAGGGAGAGATATGGGGCAAACCGTCGCTGCCGACGCCCTCACCCCCTTCGAAGATGGAGCCGGTGAGCACCAACTTGCTGCAGCCTTGCCCCTTGAGGTGTTCTAGCACTGGGCGTAGGTTCAAGGTGTTGCTCTGCAGGACTTTCAGGTAATCAAAGTCCGGGCTTTTATAGTTGGCCACCTCGGCGGCGTGATGGGCGTAGAGGTCCCAGGAGCGATTCTGCACCAGGTCCAGGAACTCTGGGCTCCCAAAAATGAGCCCAAACAGAGCTTCGCCCTGATCCCGCAACTGGCGAACCCTTCGACCTCGAACCCCGCCGTACTGATCCACCGACGGAGCGCGAAAGAGGCAGGTGACCTGATGACCTTGACGCCTCAACTCCCGGGCGAACCAAAAGCCGGTGAACGAACTTGCTCCGCTGAGCAGGATCTTCATCGAGGTCGACTCTTTTGGTTGCCTTCCAGATGGTAGGAAGGACTGAAATCAAGGTGCGAACTGTCACGTTCGGAGATCACCCTTGGGGTGCTTGGCCAGGTGATGGCAAACTTGGGATCATCCCACCGAACTCCCCGTTCGAGTTCGGGCGAGTAGGGGTGGTCTACAAAATAGATGATCTCGGTGTCCTCTTCGAGGGTCAAGAATCCGTGAGCACAACCTTTGGGCACCAGCATCATCGAGCGGTTTTCAGCATCGAGTTGGGCTCCAAAATGTTTTCCAAAGGTCGGCGAGTCCGGCCGCAGGTCCAGCACACAGTCCCATAAGACACCCCGAAGGCAGCGGATCAATTTGGTTTCAGCCGCCTGGGCCAGCTGATAGTGAAGTCCTCTAAGGGTCCCTGGGTGTCGACTGAGTGAAGTGTTGCACTGCACCAGGGTGAAGGCCAATCCCATTTCCGCAAATTCATCCTGGCAGAACATGCGGGCAAAAAAACCTCTCTCATCCCACTTGGGTTCAAGTTCGATCAGGTACGCCCCGGGAATGGGAGTCTCGAGAAACTGCATAATGGTTCATTCCGTCTGAGAGCAATGGAGCCTGCCCTGGTTCCAGCTTGCTAGCCGGTCCTCTTGCTGAGGCCCAAGCTCCCCGAACTCAATCAGCGATTCGGTAGCCGACTCCACGGACGGACTCAATGAGACGACCCTTGCCCCCTAATTTGCGACGGATATTTCGAATATGACTATCTACTACGCGTTCGTCGGTCTGAGATTCTGCTCCCCACACGCTGCTGATAAGATCATGGCGGGCAACGACTTGTCCGCGACAGCGGACCAGCGCTTCCACTAATCGATACTCGATGGAGGTCAGGGTTTGGGTCTCGCCATCTATCGAAATCTTTAAGGCGTCAGAGTCGAGGGCTAAGCCTTGCTGTGAGGCAGGAAGCTGCTCGGGAGTTTTGATGGGATTGGAAAAGCGATAGGCTCGGCGTAAGAGAGCGCGCACCCTGGCGACAAGCTCGTTAGGGCAAAAGGGCTTCGTCAGATAATCGTCGGCTCCCACCTCTAGGCCGAGAACCTTGTCCACAGAATCGGTGAGGCCACTTAACATGAGAATGGGTAACGTGCGACTTCTTCGCATTTCTGCGCAGACCGCGAGACCATCGATTTTGGGAAGCATGACGTCCAAGATGACCAAATCGAAGTCGCTTTCGTTGACCACTTCCAAGGCGCGCACTCCATCGCTGGCCACCTCGACAGTGAAACCCTTGCGCTCAAGACAAGTCTTGAGCAAAGTCCTGACCTTCTCGTCGTCGTCCACCACCAAAATAGTTCCGTACTCAAACTGCAGTGGTGAGTTCAGTTCTCCTTCGGTGGGTGCGCTCTTAACCCGAACCGGCGGACTCTTTGACATTGTGGTCGGCCTCCAAAAACATGCCCACGGCAAGCCTCATAGGACTTCCCGCATAAGAGACACTTTCTGTGATATTCGGTTGAGAACCTCTCCCTTTAAGAATAGAGGGCCATCCCCTATCAAACTCGGCTTGGTCGGCTTTTCTTCAGGAGATCCAAAAGTTTTGGTGCAGCGAGCTTGACATCCCCTCTGCGCCCTTGGTAGCAAAGGCAGTTTTGCGCCAGATTGGTCAATCGTTTTAGGGCAAGCTCGGGATCTCGACTGGCATTGACGCTGAAGCTGAACAAATTAAGGGCCGTCGAGCCTGGGCTGAGTCGCTTGGGTCTGAAGGCCTTCACTTTTGGACTGTACTCGGTGAGGACCACCACCTCGGGACCCACGGCTTCTCCTTGGATGGGAAACCCTTGCACCGAGCCGTCTTGGTGAAGGCAAAGATAGTGCTCGGCCAAGACCTCAAGCGAGGCAATCTGACCGAGTCCCGCAAGGAGTGTCGTGAGACCGGAACCTCCCAGGGTTGGGAAGAGAACTAGCCTTGAATTCACTGAAACCAGAGCACCCGAAAGGGCCACGGTCTGACTGGCTGAGTAGAGAGCGAACTGCTCCAAGCTCTCCTGGAATTTTGAGAGCAACTCTTCCCGGTCCAGGGTGCGCTCCAGACGGGCGGCGTTGAGATAGAGCAAACTGAAATCTCGCCTACCCCGACCCCGCTCTCCACCGAGTTTGAGGGAGTAGAGAAAGGACACGGTCTCCAGTTCCAGGGTCTTCCAGCGGCGTCGGGACAATACGGCATCAACCTCGGCAAGGTCCTCTTCCCGAGCTACTCGGATCCCGATCGGCGTCCCTAAAGGAGCCACCGTTCGACCCGCCGCCCAACCTAGGCGGTCCACCTTAGCTTGTCAGGTGTTCTGATAGGAGAGTTTCGGAAGCATCGTGATGACGGCCGTTCCTCGCTGCCGATCGTCATCCTCTCCGAGGGTAGGATTTGTCTAGCCTACGCTCCAAAGTGAGAGGCGATGTCCTGCACCACTCGCAAAGCGTGGTCCTCGTTGCTGAACCGAAAGTCCTTAAGCAACTGAGCGGCGATGGCCTCCAGAGTTTCACCCACCTCAATAAGGCTCAGCACTTTGAGGGTGATCTTGCCTTGAGTTCCTAAGCTCGAAGCGAACTCTTTGCGCTGTCGCTGCAGGCGCTTCTGCAAGTCGGGCTGGGCGAACAGGCTGCTCTGCCCAAAGTTTTTCGATCCTACGGAACCGGCCCACTGATAGAGGTAGCTGGCTTCGGTGAGACGGGCTTCGAACTTCAGGCGGATGGGCTCATCCGCATGTACTGTCAAGGGTTCCTTCAAGGGAAAAAAATTCTGGCCGTAGGAGTTCGGAATCGATTCTTCCAGGGGTGAGTTGCTGAACCCGACGCCCTCGTCCACCTCGCAGTCGAACCAGACGATGAACCCATGAACGGTGGCCTCACGGCTGGCAAACCAGCTTACCTCTCCGCTGAAATCCGGGCTTTGAACTGTGGTATAGTCCACCTCTCCCAACTTGGCCGGAGTCTCCAAGAGATGCTCTCGGGTTCGACAGCGAAAACGCTCTGAACTGTTGAGACTAAAGGCCAATCCAGCCGAGAGGTCGAGACCCAAGTCATGAAACGGCTCACCCCAGGGCTGATGATGGCGGCTCCATTGGCCGGGGCACTCCACCGGCATAGCCCAGAGAATGTCCCTCTGCCCGAGCAGCACGCCATCGGGCTTCAGGAGTCGACTCCTGGCGTCCATGACCGAGGGAATGTGCTCGTCCAAGAAGGGCAGGATCCCCCGCATATCGGAAATCAGCAAGTCCACTTTCTCGGTCAAGGCGAACCGAGTGGAAATGTCTTGGATGAATTCGATGCGGTCGTCCATTCCATTGGCCTTGGCGCAGCGGCGGCCGACCTCAATGTAGGGAGACGGTTCGAGGGCGTACACCTTGTTGGCCCCGAACCGACAGGCGGCTAGAGCGAAGAATCCTGGCCCAGTGCCAATTTCGAGCACCGTTTTCCCTGGAGCATGCCGTTTTATAGCTTCCAAGAAAGCTTCGACCCTAGGCTTGTCTTGGATCATTTCTCCGTAGTGGCTCAAGCTATAGCTGCTGACCATCCAAGTCCTCATTCTGCTGAAACTTCAGGTGTTGCGAACCCTTCAAGCTCGATTGGGTATCCTCGGCTCAAGTCCTGTGCCAACATCCAGACGGTCTTGCCAGAGCTAATCTGTTTTGGGAATTTTCCCGGATCGGCCATTCTTATGGAGCATTTTCCCTCTAGATGGGGTATAACCCATATTAATGAGTATAAACACTCTAATCAGAGGTGTGGGGGCAGGACTGGGATCGCTTGCATGAAGCCGAGTAGACGAAACGATCTTATCTCAGAATGGGTTGGTGAGGAGTTGGTGGTCCTTGATCCCGTGGACTTAAAGGTTCACCACCTGAACGCTTCGGCGGCCATGGTCTTTGAGCGCTGCGACGGCCACAAGAGTTTGGTGGAGTTGGTCTCAACTGTACCGCCCACCGTACCTGAGACTGAGGCCCGGCGGTACCTGGAAGCCACCTTAGAACTTCTAGCCGAAGCCAACCTCCTCGAGCCGGAAGTTAACACCGCCTACTCCGGCCTGGGACGCAGGAGCTTTCTGAAAGGCATGGCTAAGTTTGCAGCGCTTCCGGTGGTAGCCAGTGTTTTGATCCCTACTCCCAGCCAAGCCAGCACCTGTGTTCCGCAAGGTGAGTGTGAAAATGCCCAAACTCTGGTCGATGACCCATGTGCCGGCCTTGGAAATCTCAACCAAGGAGTACCTTGCTGCGACACAGCGAGCGATTGTAACTGGAAGGTCGCGACCTGGAAGACTGCTGGAGCCAAAACCTTTCGAAAGTGGACTCCCGCTTGCTGTTCGTCAATTATGCCTTGCCACGGCGCAAATGCGAACAACTTCGCTGATGGCACTTGCTGCAGCTGCTAGAGTACCTGAGCCTGAACGAGCTTTCTTGGCTGCCTGAATCCAACGAACTTTCTCTTCATATTTTTTTCCCCGGATAAGGTGAAGCTTCGGACCAAATCCTGACCAGTCATTTCCTCGAACAATCCCTTTTTTTGGCTTTAGAGTCAAATCACTCTACAGGGCACCGTTAACGTTGTATATACTTGCCTCGGTAGATCCTTGAGGCCGGTTAGGGTTAGCTTCTCGGCTACTTAATTGTCCCAAAGAGTGGTTCGAGAATGAAACCGATAAAACGACAAGACTTAATTTCTGAGCAAGTCAGCGATGAGTTGGTGCTCCTGGATCCTATCGACCTGAAGGTCCATCACCTGAACGCATCGGCGGCGGCGATCTTTGAACTTTGCGATGGGGCTCATACGGTAGAAGATCTAGCCCAACCTTTGCTGGACACCCTAGCCTCAAACGACGCTCGGCAGTACGTCCAGGCCACTCTAGAACTGCTGGCCGAGGCACAGCTTCTGGAACCCGAGTCTGTTTCTCCCACCGTGGGGCGTCGAACTTTTCTTAAGAGTTTGAGTGGGCTGGTCGCCCTTCCGGTGGTGGCAAGCGTTTTGATCCCCACTCCGAGTCAAGCCAGCACCTGTGTGCCTCAGTCCCAATGTGGGGATGGCGGAATAAAACCGACAACTTCAGACCCCTGTCAACAACCAAGTTATACCAATAATGGAGAGCCATGTTGCGAAGGTAACAACTGCAATTGGATTGTGGATTGGACCGACGGCATAGGCAGCAAAGTGGAGTGGAGGCCTGCCTGCTGTTTGCCATTCGCGCCCTATGTAGGTGACTGCCCGACCCCCTTCCAAAAAGACATGGGAGAGTGGGTTCCAAGAATTCCTTTAGGAACTTGTTGCTCTTGTTTTACCTAGGGCGTGTTGACATTCGGCGTTCCGAGCTACACGAAGAAGATTTTTGTGCTCCGGTAGTAGAATTTATCGCCTAGTACCGGGCGTACTTAAGAGAAATTTTGCTGCCGGAGCGCGGAAATCCGCGAGTGTAGCGATAGAAGGTTGAATGTCAACACGCCCTAAGTGTGGTTGGAAACATCGAGCGCTGACTCGATCTCTAGAGTAAAGAGCTTCAACTCTCTCTCGACCATCTCCATTAGGCCATTCCAATCTCGAGGCTTTGGCTGGCGAAAGAGCCGCATGCTCGGATACCAAGGGGTGTCGCTGCGCTCCCTCTGCCAGCGCCAATCGCCCTCATAAGACAGCAGAGTCCAGGTCTTGACCCCCAAGCCTCCAGCAAGGTGGGCAATAGCGGTGCACGGGGTGATCACCAGATCCAGATTCTGAACCAGAGCGGCGGTTTCGGCAAAATCGAACAACTCTTCGGTCCAATCGAGCAACTCCATCTTGGAGGGAGGAAAGCAGGCTTGCAAAGCCGCTTCTCCCTTCTGAAGACTCACGAATAGGATCCCTTCCACCTGGGCTAAGGGGGCCAGGGCACTCAGAGTGAAGCTACGCCGGGTGTTTGAAGAGTTTCCAGCGCTGCCCGCCCAGGCCAGCCCAACCTTGAGACCAGGATACTCCTCCAAACGACGGGCGAAAGCTCTCCTCGAGTGCTCACGGGGAAAGAGATACGGGTCGGCCATGCCGATCTCAGCTTCACAGAGCCCCAACCGGGCCGGTAGGCTCAGCAGATTCACTCGGAGGTCGAAGGGCTCTTCGGGGACGGCGCCGGGCTTGAGTTCGATGGCGGCGTCCACCCCCGGGCAGCACTCCAAAAGCCCGGTGACGCTGCAAGGTCCAGCCAGCAAGACGGTTCCACCCAGGGCCTTGGCTCGGGGCAGAAAGCGGGCAAACTGCAGGCTGTCTCCCACACCTTGCTCGGTCCTCACCAGCAAGGTCTGCCCTGGAAACGGCTTTCCTTGCCACTCCGGCTGCAGAAGAGCGGGAGAAAATCTATCACCTAGAAGGCGCCATTCATATTCCTGCCAACCCTCCTCATAGCGACCCAGCCAAAGAAGCACGAAGGCTCGGCGCAGTCGGGTTAGCGCGTGGTTGGGATGGGCTTGGAGCACCGAGGTTAAGTGCTGCAGGGCTACCTCGAAACGACCTTGCATGGTCAAAGCCATCCCCAACAAGGAGCGTCCTTCCAGGCTCTCCGGACTCAACTGCAGCAGAACCTCCAGGAAGCTTTCCGCCTGACTCCATTCGCAGCGCTCTAGGCTGGCGCGAGCCCGAATCTCCCAGACCATGGGGTCGTTGGGATCCTGGTGTTGGTTCAAAAGGAGCTTTTCGGCGGCTTGAACTTGGCTGTTCTGCTGGAGAACCAAAGCCAAGGCTCTACGAGTAGGCCAGTCCGTAGCATTGAGGCTCTGGGCGCGAGTGAGATGGGGGATGGCACAGCAGGCTCGGTTTTTCTGGGAATAAGACTCGGCAATTTTGATAGAAACCGCCCGGTGTTCTCGCCGGCTCTGCTCATCTTCGGCCTGACCCAGGGTGGACAGCAAGGCGCCGGGGCTGCTGTGTCCCAGCAAGCTGGCCGCGATTTGTTGGTGGATATCGTCTCTGGGAGAAACTGCGGCTGCCCGCCTGAGCATGCGGCTATGAAGCTCCAAGCGAGTTTTTTCTTCTGAATGTTGCCCCAAGCGTTGGACTAAAGACTTCAGAAAACCATGGTTAGCTCTCCGTGCCTCATCGAGCGCTCCTACAAGAATTGGCGCACTCCCTAAGACGGTCCGCCAATTCGACGGTGAGACTCGGGCCAGAGCAAAAGGGGAGGGACAAGTTTGAACATCTGCTGCCAGGACCACCCGTCGAAGCATCAAGGCAGCCCAGTAAGCCCCCCAGACCCGGTTGGTGACCACCGCCTCCCCAGAGGCCAGAAAGGCCAAGATTTCCTCGAGGGAACAGTTCTCGCTGTCCAAGGTCGGAACATCGGTTCCCAGTTCGGTGGGCCTGAACTCACCTAAAGCCACCAGAGGACGGCTGGGTCCAGGAACGTGATCGAAAGAGGAGTGCAGACAACTGGGGCAAGGAAGCTTGACCCAGGCTGGACCAAGCTTGGAGGCGTGAAGGCCCACCAGTCTGGCCCTCGGGAGCCAAGCTGGCACTTCTGACCCCAACCAAGCTCCCCAGACGGCCACCTCCACTCCTCTTTCTATAGCCTCTTCGATCTGCTGAGAGAAATTTGGATCTAGGGCTGAGCCCGACAACAGCAAAAGAGAGCCTTCAGACAGGTCCTTTAAGGGGGTAAAGGGCTCCAAGGTGATTCCATAATGCTTCAAGGCGGTCTGCGGCGACCAATAGGATTGGAGATCAGGGGCGTACCAAGAGACTTTCAAGAGGGAGATCTTTTCCGGAAATCAGGATCCTGTCCTCCTCATCTCATCTCGGCGTCGTTGAGCTTCCACGGCCAGGCGCAAATGAGACAACACCGTGGGGCAGGTTGAAGCCCAACTCGGAGCTAATCCTTTCCTGAGCATGAGGCCCCACCCTAAAGAGAACTTGCTGTTGGATCTGGCCGAGCGTCTCAGGGTGGAAGTAGGCACCAGCCAAGAGCCACTTGGCATGGTGGAGTTTCTGGGACGCCAAGGGGTCCTCACCCAATGTTTTCAGGAACCCGAGCTTCAGGCACTCCTGTTCCCCAAGGGGGCAGCCTCCCCAGACTACGCCCAAGCTCAAGAGTATGTCCTGAAAAGCAGCAGCTATGCCCTTCACAGTTCGGGCTTCCTGCGGGAGGTGTTCGACGAACTCGAGAGACAAGGGATCCCAGCCTTAACCTTCAAGGGACCCGTTCTCTCGCAGCTTCTCTACGGCCGGCTCACCGGCCGCCCATTTGGCGACCTGGATCTCTTGGTCCGCCCAGAAGATGTCTTGGGAGTGCAAAAAATCCTACTGGATTTCTCCTTGGAGCTAGGTTATCCCAAGGGCTTCTCGGATTCCCAAAACCGAGCCTTATTACGATTTGGGAAAGCCATGAACTTTGTCGGAAAACAGAACCAGATGCGGCTCGATCTCCATTGGCGTTTATGGTCTCCTTGGATCGCCTGGGACCTGCCTTTCGATGAGCTTTGGCAG
>JBJHCR010000206.1:0-11715 GCA_050486105.1 Vulcanimicrobiota bacterium | reverse complement strand
GCTCAGGCAAGAGTACTCTGCTGAATATCTTGGGCGGCATGGACCGCCCGAGTCACGGCGAGGTCGACTTCTATCCCCCACCCGATGGCCGACCGATCTGGTCCTTGGCCCGAGCTAAAGACTCCATGTTGACCAAGTTCCGTCGCAACTATGTGGGTTTCGTCTTTCAATTCTTCAATCTGATCCCGACTCTCACAGCCCTGGAGAACGTTCAGGTGGCCACCGCTCTCAACCAACGACCCGGTCCTTTCAACGCCTGGGTGGCTCTCGAATTGGTGGGCTTGCAAGATCGAGGGGATCATTTCCCGTCTCAGCTGTCGGGAGGACAACAGCAAAGGGTGGCCATCGCTCGGGCCTTGGCCTCCAACCCTGAACTCTTGCTGTGCGACGAGCCGACCGGCAATCTCGATTCGGAGACGGGAGTTCAGGTGCTCGATCTCTTGAATCGGGTGAATAAAGAGTTTGGCCGAACGGTGGTGGTCATCACCCACAATCAGGAATCCACCGAGCACGCCGATCGGGTGGCGGTGATCGCCGATGGCAAGATCGTTTCCATGACTGCGGGTGGCCTGGGCTCGGAATGAATCTCCAGCTTCTCAAGAAGCTCCTCCGCGATCTCTGGGCTCGCAAGACCTCCCTTGGTGCTCTGACCTTCATCGGAGTGCTTGGGATCTCGTTTTTGGTGGCCATGTTTGGAGTCTATTTCGACCTGCGGGACGCTCGGGACAGTTTTTATTCGGAATATTCCTTAGCGGAATTTCGCATCACCGTCAAAGCGGTACCGGAGAACCTGATAGCCCAACTGGCCGAAGAGCCGGGAATCGAATCCCTAGAAGGGTCAGTCGCCTTGGAGGCTCGGGTCGAAGTGGAGGATTTCCCAGACCCGATCCAGGCCACCATGATCGGGATCCCTATCGATGGCAAGCGCTTTAACAAACTCAAGCCGGTTTTGGGTGAGGGTCTTGAAACTTTGCGAACCAATGAGGCCTACGCTTCTTCGGCCTTCTTTGCCGAGCACGGCTTCGCTTCGGGAGACACTGTGAATACGGTGATCCTGGGTCAGCGCGAGCGGCTTCGGCTCATCGGGGCGGTCCAGTCACCAGAGTGGGTCTACGTCTTGGCACCGGGAGGGAGCTTGGCACCCGACCCCTTGAGATCAGCGGTTCTCTTTGTACCTATGCGACAGCTTCAAGAGGCTGGAGAACTGGAGAATTCTTACAATCAGATCCTGGGGAGCTTCAGTTCCGAGGTCAGGGGGCACCCCGAGGCTCGCAAAGCGGTCTTGGAGCGGCTCAAGGAGCGGCTGCACGTCTACGGAGTGTTCGATTCCGTGGAGCAGGACCAATTCTTGAGCGTAAACTTCCTGGAGAGCGACATCGTGGGCCTCCGGGTCAGCGCCTGGGTTATGCCCAGCCTTTGCCTGATCATCGTGGCGGTAGTCTTGAACGTGGTCATCGGACGAATCGTGGCCGGTCAGAGGACGGTTATCGGGACCCTCAAGGCCCTGGGCTATCCCACCGGGGCCATCACCTTTCACTATCTCGGCTTTGGCATCGCGGTGGGTCTAGCTGCGGCCGTTCTGGGGGTTGCATTGGGTCGCTGGCTGCAAGAAAACCTCCTGGGGCTCTATCGCACGGTGTACGAGCTTCCCATCTATGAGTCGCGCTTCTACCCGGACCTGGTCTTCGTTTCGGTGGGGCTCTCCTTGGGATTTGCCCTATTGGGTACGGTGTTCGGAGTGGTTTCCGCCACCCGTTTGTCTCCGGCTTCGGCCATGCGACCTCCGCCTCCAGAGAAGGGCGGTCGAATAATCCTAGAGAGAGGACCCATGGCCCTGATCTGGCGCCGTTTACCATTTTCAGCCAAGCTGATCCTACGAGCCATCTTTCGGAATCCGTTTCGAAGCCTGGTCACTCTGGGTTCGTCTTTCGTAGCCACAGCGATCATGGTTGAGTCTCTAGCTCTAGGTCAGGCGGTGACCGTTCTGATCGATAAAGAGTTCCGTGTCGCCCAGCGATTCGACGCCAGCATCTCACTTCGAGAGCCTCTTTCGGTGTTCGAGCTCCAACGGGAGCTTGAGCTTCTTCCTGGGGTCAGAGAAGTGGAAGGTCAACTGAGCGTACCCGCCTCTATGAGAGTGTCCGGAAACTCACAGAATCCCAAACGTGAGGTAGTCATTCGAGGCTTCGAGGACCATCCCACCATGGAGAATCCCCTGCGGCTGTCCCCAGAGCACGTAGAGCGCTTTGCCGAATCGGGCGACGGCCTCTTTCTCTCGCGGAAGCTCGCCGAAGTTCTGGGGGTTTCCGAGGGATCACTATTGCAAGTAGAACTGCGTTCGGGGACTCGTCGCACGGTTGAACTGCCCGTCCTTGGGTTGGTAGAAACCTCCTTGGGTCTCGGAGTGTACGCCCGAGCCGAAGCGCTTTCACGTCTGATCGGAGAGACCCAGGTTTGGAATACGGTTCTCCTCATGGTGGACCTCGAGCAGCGGGAAGGGCTGGTGAAAACCCTGTCTGAGCGACCCGAAGTCTTGAACCTCACCTGGCGTTCGGATTCCTTGAGACAAATGGAGGAACTGCTGGAGCAAAACATGGGGACCATGCTTTTTGTGATCATCATTTTCTGTGGGTTCTTGGGCTTTGGTGCGGTGCTGAACACCGCTCTTGTAGCTGTGGCCGAACGGGAGCGGGAGATTGGCACACTGCGAGTTCTCGGTTACACTCCTGGGGGAGTGACGGCCATCTTCAGCGGAGAAAGCCTCCTTTTAAATTTTCTAGGGGTGGTCGCCGGTTGGGGTGGAGGGGCGGCGCTGACCTATGCCATCACACGAGCCTACGACACCGAAATTTTTCGTTTTCCTTTCGTCATGTCTTTTGAGATCGTACTTCAAGCCACAGCCATTATATCAGCCTTTCTGTTGGCATCTCAGCTCATTCTGGGACGCCTGATCAAGAGTATGAACTGGCTTGAAGTTCTCAAGATTAGGGAATAGTGGGTAGGCTCATGCTGAGAAGAACAAGACAATCGTGGGGACGGAGATGTAGCCCTTTGATGGCCGTGAGTCTCCTTTGCACCCTCTTGCTGCTAGCCGGGTGCCAGCAGCCCACCCGAGTGACGGCTGTTTCGGTGGAGAGTCGCCGCATAGAAGTCAGCTTTTCTGAGCGGGCAGAGACGGTGCTCCGGCGAGACTATCCAGTTTCCCTTCCAGTCAGTGGCCGGGTTGAACGGATCGACTGGGAGCCTGGAGATTCGGTTCGGATTGGTGAGAAATTGGTCTCTTTCGATTCGGTACCTTTGGATCTCGGCTTGGATGCTCAGGCTGCACGCCTAGAATCCCAACAAATTCAGCAAGCGCTGGCTTCAGACCTGAGACTCGAAGAAGGAGAGGTTCAAGCCGCTCGGCAGAGAGTCGAGGCCCTTCGGGCTGAGTATCGACGTTCCGAACCGGCCATCTCTGCCGCCAGGCTCGTCCTGGCCAACAGTCAACGAGAACTGCAGAGAGTGACAGTTCTAGTGGGAGAGGGAGCCTTACCTACTCGAGAGCTGGAAAGAGCCGAATCGGTTGTTCAGGAGAGCTCAGCGCTCCTCGAAGCCAGACTGGCGGAAAAGGCCGCCTTGGAAGCCCGCATCGCCGAAGTGGAGGTGATGTTGACCAACGCTCGAGCGCGCCTGGACCAAAGGAGTCGAGATTCGGACATCGCTCGGCTCACTCTTTCCGAACTTGAGAGCCAAAGGGACCTTGACCGCTATAGGAAGGCCCAGAGCGAGATCCTCTCCCCAATCAATGGCACAATTCTAGAGCGGCACCTGCGAGGGCCTCAGGAACTGGTAGCGGGAACGGTGTTGCTCACCCTGGGTCGATTAGAGGACCTAGAGGTGGTCTGCGATGTTTTGTCCCAAGATGCCTTGAGGTTGCAGAGGGGAACTCCGGTGGTGCTGGACCCGGGCACGGCCTTTCCGAGTCCCTTGAAAGGTGAGGTCCGACTCAAGGAGCCCCAGGGATTCACCAAACGCTCAAGTTTGGGGGTAGAACAGCAGCGCGTTCGAGTGTGGATCGGCCTCCTGGATCCTCCTCCAGAGTTAGGGGCCGGGTATGAGCTTTGGGCTCGGTTTGTTCTAGCTCAGAAGACCGCCCTGTCGCTGCCGACCTCGGCCTTCATCAGACGGGACGCCGACTACTCTGTTTGGAAGGTGACCAGCGATTCCAAGCTCCGCTCCATCCAGGTGGTGGTCGGTACCAAGGGCGACCGGTACTGGGAGATTCTTGAAGGAGAACTCTCCGATGGCGATAGGGTCGTAGACAACCCTTCTCCTTTGCTCACTGAAGGGCTCGAAGTCGCTGTTGACTGAGATCTTCTTCTGGCTGCAATCAGATTCGGTAATAAACTTGTAACCTGGAGTTCATACTCTAGTCCATTTTTCGCTAGTTATCTCGAACTGTTCCTGTTAGCTTGGACCCAAGAAGAATTCTAAGGAGAAAACATGGATATAGGCTCAATAGCCAACAGTTTTATAGGACAAGCCCTAAGTGGAACTCCGACGACCTCCTCTGCCGTCGGCCAATCGAGTCCTGCCGAGGCCATGCAGGCTCTGGCTACAGCCGTCATGGGCAATCAGGTTGGCGATCTCGTTGGTGCACTCTCCAATCCTGCGGGAGCCTTCTCTACGGGATCTCCGAATTTCGGCAATCTGGCCGGAACGGCTATGCAGGCCGCCCTCGGAGCCACTCCTTTTGGTGCTCTGGCGGGCATAGCGGGTGGCTTTCTCGGTGGAGGCCAAGGGAGCGGAATCGGCGCTGCCATAGGTCAAGGCCTGAGCGGTCTGGCCGACGGAATCGGCTCGGCTGTGGGTGCCATCGGCGGGGCTTTAGGCTCGGTGGCAAGCTCCATAGGGGAAGCTCTGGGAATCTCCAGCAGCAGTTCGAGCTCAACGGCCAGTTCCAGTTCAAGTTCGAGTTCCAGTAGCTCTAGCAGTGCCAGCAGTTCCAGCAGTAGTGACTCCTCGAGCACCTCCGGCAGCAACTCTTCCAGCGACTCCTCTTCAGCCGGTACCTCTCCGGGTGGAGCCGAGGGATCCTCCTCCGGGGGTGGCAGTGGAGGTTCTGGAGCATCCGGCGGTGGAGACTCCAACGGCAACTCAGGCGGAGGCGGCGGGGCTCAGTAAACTCACCATCTCTTCGAATCAGGGCTTCGGAACCTTTTCCGGGGCCCTGCTTGTTTCTGAGACACTCGACCCTTGAGACTCACCCTTGTCACCGAATGTTTACACTCTTTCAGATATTTTTCAAACCCTGTCCGTTATACTCAAGGTAGAGAACGGATATGGACAGAGTTATCAAATATTACAGCGGCTTCACCTCTCCCATCCTCTCCTTTCGTATTGGCGCCGGCGCCTTCGAGACAGTGGCGATGGAGGACTGCGGTGAGGGCCGGGCTCCTGGAGAGCGACTATGGCGAGCCGCTTTCCCTTGTCCTGATGGGGCTCCGGTGCAATTCTACGTCACCGACGGCCAGGTTCGAGACCCTAGGCGCCGGTACTATGAATCGACCTTCGTTTTCACTTGTGTGGTCGACGGACAACTTTTTGATTACCTTCCTCAGGTCGACGGCAGCAGGGTTGCTCCTTCAGAGAAAGCTTACAATCCGTCCTCCTTGCCATCTTTCCAATCCAATAATCTTCAGCGAAGTGTGAACTATCGAGTTTACCTCCCCCGGGGATATCGACACCAACCAAGTCGGCGCTATCCGGTCCTGTACATGTTGGATGGTCAAAACATTTTCGAAAACAGCGGCTATGGTTCGTGGCAAGCCAAGGAGTGTCTGGATCGACTGATCGCTCGAGGACAGATCGCCGAGATCATTGTGGTGGCTGTCGACAGTGGCTCCAGTCGTCAAGAAGATTACATCCCACCTGAAGATGGTGGGCAGGCCGACCGCTTTGCCAGCTTTTTGGCCGAAGAACTCAAGCCATACATCGACTCCGTCTATCGAACCAAGGCCAGCAGAGAAAACACCGGAATCATCGGCTCCTCCTTGGGTGGAGTGTTCAGTCTCTACACTGGCTGGAAGTACTTTCATCGTTTCGGGAGGGTGGGCTCGATGTCTGGATCCTGGTGGCTGCAGGGTTTCCGCGACTCTTTGGCTCGACAGAAAAAACGCCCTCTAACCGTTTACCTCGACTCCGGAGATTCGGGAGTGGCCTCGGATTGTGTGGGTCAAACCAGCAAGGTTCGAGAGATCCTTGAGCAGATCGGTTTCGAACTCGGTCAGGACCTGCACCACGGAATCGGACGGATGGATGAGCACAACGAACAGGCATGGAGTCGGCGTCTCCCCTACGCCCTGCGTTTCCTCTTCCCCGCCGCTTAAGGATCTGGTTTGGGCCGCCGATGCATCCCCCCTGGCAGCGTTGGTTCTCACTTAAGTATTCTCGATACTAGTCGCTCGAACCGCCTTGCCACACCCACGGGGACGCGGGTCCCCGGCGCCTCGACAACCGAAAATAGAAAGTTATTCCGGACCAGATCCTAAGGGCAACGGGAATGCGAAAGAATGAGCGAGGAAGAGCGTGTCGAGATGCTTTCCCGCCTGAGAGACTTGCCCAGTTATGCCCTCAAGGCCGAACTCCGTCGGGCTCAGGACCAAGTCCGGGAATTGCAACAGAACTTCAACCAACTCAGATCAGGCGGCTGCGCTCTGGAAACTCTCTTAGAAGAGGCCCGGTCTGAACTTGAGCTGATCGAAGAGCTGCTCAAAGGTCGAGGAGAGAAAGGGTAGATGGTGGTGACTTTATGAAACCCAAACTTCGAGTCAGAACCGTGGTTCTGTCGATTTGCCTCATACTTGCCATCTTCATCACCTATCGGGCAACCCGCCCTCCGACCTTGAAGGATGTCTTCCACCATAGCGATGCCCGGAATCTTCCCGAGGGCGCCACAAACATCGTGGTGAAAGGTGGAAAACAAGGGCTAGGGGTAAATTTCTATGTGGGATTTGAGGCCGATCCTGAAGAGTCACGCAAGTGGCTGACGCAGTATCGGGCCGAACAAGATGGATCCGGAGACTACATTTTCGGAGGTCTTCCGGGTCCGAATTCTCCTGAACGCTTAGGTGTCACTAAGGTCCGGTTAGGCCAAGGGAACAAGGTCAGCTTGTTTTACAACCACTCCCTCTAGAGGGAGCCTCGGAAGCCTGCCAAGGAGAAAATTCTAAAGCGGTTGCCGATCCGCCCTCTCAAAAGTCGGCCAGCCTTCTAGTGCTTTGTTGACAATGGTCTCGTTCTTGTCAGTTTGCAACCACATCGAGCCCGAGGTCTATGGGCACCACCGTGTGAGTCAGGGCTCCGAGACTGACGTAATCGACTCCGGCTTCTGCTACCGAAAGGAGATCCTTCTCCCCGATCCCTCCCGAAGCTTCGGTCAATATGAGCCGAGGATGGGCTCTGACCAGTTTCACCGCTTCCGCGAGCAAACTTGGCTTCATATTGTCGAGAAGTAGGACATCAAAGGCGCCTTGTTTGAGCCCTACTCGCTGCAATTCTAGGTCGATTTGCAGCGCTTGGCGGACTTGGTCCAAGGTGTCACACTCGAGCTCGATGACCAACATAGGTCCAACTTTGGATCGAGCTCTGCCGAGGACCTCCTCTATTCCCCCACCGAGGGCGAGGTGGTTGTCCTTGATCATCACGGCGTCGTTCAAACCGTAGCGATGCCGATCTGCTCCCCCCACGGAGAGAGCATATTTGTCGAAAAACCGTAATCCTGGGAGGGTTTTTCGGGTCCCTAGCAGTCGGGTTGAGGTGCCCGCCAAGAGATCCACGCACCGTCGAGTCTGAGTTGCTATCCCGCACAGCCTTGAAAGCAGATTCAGAGCGGTCCGCTCCCCGGCCAGCATGGCCGAGGGAGTACCGCTCAGTCTGAGGAGGGCCCGAGCAGTGGGAAAACTTGCCCCCTCCTCTATGAGCTGCTCCACACGAAAGTTAGGATCGAGGAGCTGAAACAGAGGCTCAACAAAGGGGAGTCCACAGGCCACCCCGGCTTGCCGTGCCGCAACAACAGCGCTGACCGGACGATCCTCGGTTTCCAAGAGAGCGGTGGTGACGTCTCCTTCTACGCCGAGGTCCTCTTGGAGAAACCTGAGCAAAACGTCCCGATAAAGAAGTTGGAACATAGAATCGTCCTTTCGCGATAAAATCCTTGAGGTCCACCTTTAATGGGAACAACCGGCAGTGAGCAGATCGTCTCGGCGGCAATGGGCCCCTACGCTCTGGGAGCGGGCTAGGGCCGCTTGGGCTACTCTGACCGAAAGCTCCAGCTCCGTCGATTGGGCTTGAGGTCGACTCCAAGTGAGAAAATCTTCTAAGGTTGAGGCCTCTCGAACCACACCCACAGCCCGTTCGAATCTCTGCTGCAACTCTCTCAGACCGGATCCCTGCAAGCTGGCCAGGGGCTGGGTCCTGCTAACCGATCGGCCAAGGCATCGACTCTCGTCGTTGGCGGCCTTAAGGGCAGTTCGGTGACCAAACACCAACCCTTCCAAGAGGGAGTTCGAGGCCAGGCGGTTGGCTCCGTGAATTCCCACCGAGGCCACCTCACCGCAGGCGTAGAGTCCAGGGACCTCGGTCTCTCCTTCAAGATTGGTCTTGACTCCACCAATAGTGAAATGGGCTGCAGGTCTAACCGGGAGCCAACCCTTTTTGGTGCCGAGCCTCTGAACATGGAGGTGAGCTCCGGGATACCTGCGCTCGAGATCTCTCACTGGACTCAGGTCGAGATAGACCGGTCCGAACTCTCGCTGCCGAGCGATCGCCCGAGCCACCTCATCCCGGGGGGCCAGTTCGTCAACGAAACGCAAACCCTCGCCATCCAACAGCCGGGCCCCTGCCCCGCGCAAGGCTTCGGTGAGCAGTGGGAGGGGGGCGCCCGTGTTCGTTTCCAGGTCTAGCGCGGTGGGGTGAAATTGCACGAACTCCAGGTCTCGAAGTTGGGCCCCGGCTCGAACCGCGAGAATAAGGCCATCCCCCCTGACCTCCGCCCCAGTGGTGGTGGACCAATACAAGCCGGCGAAACCTCCGGTGGCCAGGACCACGCGACCGGACCTTAGAGTGAGTCCCCGCTCCAAGCCGAGGCCGCAGATCCCGGACTCTCCAACCACCAGGGTTGAGGCCCGATCGTCGAAGAAGGCGGTCGCTCTCCTCTTGCGGGCACTGCTCCACAGGTGCTCCATGATCTGAGCTCCAGTTCGATCCTGTTGGTGCAGTACCCGGGGATGGCTGTGGGCGGCTTCCAACCCGAACTCGAGACTCCCCCCCGGTGATCGATCGAAGGCGATGCCCGCTGTGATCAATTCTTGAATTCTCAGGACGCCTTCTTGAGTGAGCACCTTCACCGCCTCGGTCTCTGCCAGATTGCGGGCCGCAGCGATGGTATCCACGGCGTGTTTGGCGGGACTATCGCCCCGGTTCAAGGCCACGGCGACCCCGCCTTGAGCACGCCAAGAGCTTCCAAAGGTCGTTGGGGTTCCCGGGCTGACGACCGCCACCTTCAAGCCAGGAGGGCAGGCCAATAGGCAAGCCAACCCGGCGATCCCGGCTCCGACAACCACCATGTCGTAAGTACATCTCATATCCTCTGGTGCTCCTTTCAGATGAGGTTAGGAAACCTTGACTACTCGACTAGGGGCGGAGATTTCCAGCATACGCTCGACCGCACGTCGAGCTGCTCCGGCGATAGCATCGGGGACATGGATCTGTGGCTGGAAGGTCTCTAGACAGACCAGGATCTTCTCGAGTGTGATCTTTTTCATATAGGGACAGACCGAGCAGGGTCGGACGAAATCCACCTGGGGATGCTCGATGGCCAGGTTGTCAGACATGGAGCACTCAGTGATCAAAGCCAATTGGCTTCCTGCAGCTTGGTCCTTCACAAACTGGCTCATTTGGGCCGTTGAGCCCACTAGGTCCGCTGCTCTTTGAACCTCCGGGGAACACTCGGGATGAGCCAAAACTTTGAGCCCTGGATACTGCTGTCGGTAGGCCTCGACTTGGTCTGCGGTGAAAACTTCGTGGACCACGCAGGTTCCAGCCCAGCCGATGATCTCTACTTCCGTCTGCTGAGCCACAAAACTGGCCAGGTAGCCATCGGGCAAGAAGATCACTCGGTCGGTTCCTAGGGATTCAACGATGGCCACGGCATTGCCTGAGGTACAGCATATATCGCTTTCGGCTTTGACCTCTGCCGAAGAATTGACATAGGTGACCACAGGAACCCCGGGGTATTGCCTCTTGAGGAACCGCACTTGGTCTGCGGTGATGGACTCGGCCAGCGAACAGCCCGCCGAGAGATCCGCGATGAGGACCGGCTTATTGGGATTGAAAAGCTTGGCCGTTTCTCCCATGAAGTGGACCCCACAGAATAGGATCGCCTCAGCGTGGTCCATGGTGGCCGACTTTCGAGCTAAAGCCAAGCTATCACCGGTTTCATCGGCGATGCCGTAGTAGATCTCGGGAACTTGGTAGTTGTGGGCCAAAACCACCACCTTCTTCTCATTCTTCAGCGAGAGTATTCTTTCGATCAGGGGTCGCCTCAGGTCCCACTCGAAGGGGGGCATCGTTGGGCGGAGTTTTTCACCGATATGGTCGATCAAGGTCATCGTGGCACCTCCATTTATACTCTTATTGAGCATTTTTATTTATGCTACATTGGAGCATAAATAATGTCAAGGCTTCCTTCGAGAACTTTGAGCGATTTTTCTGCGCGGGCTACTTGGGTGTGTGGTAGGAGCGCGTGGCGATCCCCGGTGCCGGACGTTCGGCGGTGACCTCGGCCCTGAATCGATAAAGTCGAGCGGGACGCCCCCGACCTTCGCTTCGATATCCCCCGCTAGGCTCAACCAGTCCCGCGTTCTCAACCATGCGGCGAAAATTCTGTTTGTGGAGTAGGCCACCAGAGAGCGCCTCCACTGCTTCTTGAAGTTCCGTGAGCGTGAAGTTCTCTGGCAAAAGCTCGAAAATAAGCGGCCGATAAGCGAGTTTTCCTCGGACTCGGGTTAAGGCCGTGGCGGCGATTCGTCTATGGTCTCCCCAGAGCTTGGTGCCGGATTCTACTCCCAAGCCTGCTTCTTGAACCAAGCCTGCTCCAAAGAGGAGTTCGTACCGTTCCAATACTCTTTCAGGGTTCCAGGGGCTCCCATGGAGACCAAAGCAAACTCGAAATCGCCAGGATTTCTCTTCGTCACCGCGACATCGGGTTTCGAGTTCGTCCACCATGCGCTGACATTTGTCAGTCCAGGATTTTCTGGTATCCTCCCAAGGAAAGAGTTCGTAAAATGAGATGGTGCGTTCCGGAGGGAGAGTGGGCACCAATGCCAGATAGGCGATGGAGAGGGTTCGAGGTCTATCGGCCGACGGGCTCGATCGATCTCGATCTCCGAAAGTGTAGAGTTGCTCAATGTATCCCACCGGTTGTTCCACCATTTGACCGAGGAGGCGACGAACGGCGAGCTCCAGAGTGAGGTCCTCTCCGGTGAGCGGACCTGCAGGTAGGGTCGCCGGTTCGGGGTGGTCAAGGTAAAGGCGTGGCTGCCCGTGGTACACACTGACTAAAGTGGCGGAGAGTTCTACCCGGAGATCGCTTTGCGCTTCCATGCTCTTAGCTTCAGCGGTCTCGACTGCGAACCTGTCGACTGACTGCCGTGGTTCTCATGTTGCCAAAAG
>JBJHCR010000205.1:0-11744 GCA_050486105.1 Vulcanimicrobiota bacterium | reverse complement strand
TTGCAAGGAGTCTTGCTGCTCTCTAAAGCTACGCACGCACATAGGAAATTCGAGCTGCTGGTCTGCATTCGTGCAGAGAGAGCAAGCCCCATTTCTTCAACTTTCGGTTAGGCAGCCGTTTGTTTTCGTTCCTAATTCGACGTTTCAGGCGGAATGAGCGAATTCGCATTCGTATCCATCCATCTAGTTGAAAGAAGAGCTTCGAAACCTCTGCTGTGTAAGCGATGCATGTCAGGCCAAAATTCGTTTTGAAACCGGCAGGATTTCCTGAAGAGACGCCGGATCGTGAAGAGCGGCACCGCACATTGTACAGGATCTGCGCGAAGAAAGACTGATCAAGCTGCTCTAAAACCTGGCTTTATCGACCAGATCAAGAGACTGGGATTGGGCTGGGTTGTTTAGGCTGGCGGGCTGATATGGCCGCAGTTCTTGTTACAATCAGCAAGGGGCCTAATCCTCAATGCTTCGGCTCCAATTCTTAAGGTGAGTTTCAAACTCTTGGAGTAATGCTTTGCCCCTGGCGTATCCTCGTTCTTCTATTAAGTGAAGTGAGTCTCGTGCTCTTTCCAGGTCCTCGGGTGTGGCTACCGAGAAGAGTTGTTCAAGATCCAGAAGGTCTTTCTTTCGAGCCGTGGTATAGGAGAGCGTTTTCATGGCCATTAGGTGCCAAATGCAAGCAACGGGGATGTCGATACCGGTAGCAATTCTCAAGTTTTCCGCATCACCGGCAATCTCCGGTTCGATCCCAGTGGATGCGAACAGTAAGTCCACGATGATTTTGGAGTCTGGGGGAACCAGCCGCACGGTTGCCAGTCGCGAGCGAGCGGTCTGTTCGATTCCCGCAAGTACAGTATACCCACTTCGGATGAGACGACCAGCGATTCCTTCGGCTTCAGAGACTGTTCGTACTGCGATGGCCAGGTCTACGTCTCTGGTGAACCTTGGCTCTGTTCGGGCTGAGATGGCCAGTCCGCCTACCAAGGCATAGCGCGCCCCAGCAAGTTGCGAAGTGGTGAGCCTGAGTGCTTCGTAGAGGTCATTCACCCTTGAAAATGTGTTGGCGAAAGGAGGCGACCTTCGCAATCTCCGTGCGGAGCCGTGGACGGGGATTGAAGCCACTGGACAAGGAGTTCTTCAAGCTCCTGTAGAGACTTGTTCGGGTGAAGTCTCGCCAGTTTGCACTGCTGCAGATCTAGGCCAAACTCGAACAGGTCGAACGCCAAGCATAGTCGTTCCTCGGGAGTTTCCTTCATAAAGGATTCTTCGACCGTTCTGCTCTAAAACCTGGCTTTATCGACCAGATCAGGAGACTAGGATTGGGACCGGATGGCTTCCCATCCTCCCTCGGCAAACTGATCTCGAGGTTCTTTACCGGAGACGCTCGCTTTTCTCAGTCGAAACTGCTTTCTCGCCTGGGTCCGCAGTTCCAGGACGCGCTGAAGCCCCTCCTGAATGAGCGCCTTGACCGAGGTTTTCTCTTCCGCAGCGACCCGCTTGGCTTCGGATAAGAGGGCTTCAGGAAGCTCGACGGTTGTCTTCATACATCTATAGGTATCACGATAGAAGGCGAACTATAAACCCACTTGAAGCGTAGGAGAACCTCGTCTCGCGTCCTCATCACCCACCTTCGGCGGGTACCCGCCGATTGCTACGTCGTGATCACCGGGTACCCTCTGGGTGCGGTGCTCAAATAGGTCCAACTATCACCCAGCTTCGCCGGGTACCCGGCCTTGCACTCGGCGGGTACCCTCTGGGTGCTGAGAACACGAAAGCCGAAGGCGTTCCTCAAGCCGTAGGTGTTACGAAGTCCGGACATCTTCGGCCCTCCTACGCATCAAGTGGGTTAAAAGAAAGGCCGTTCGTCTCGGAGTTGTTCTCACTTGGCTCGGATCATTTCCGCCGTTTCCCAGGAGCCACGGCCGTCTAATTCCAAGCAGTCCAAGACTGTCGAGCCCGCCGGGTAAGATTGCGGCTGGTCTTTCCGCAATAGAGCCGACGGAAGCTTCACTTCTTGAGTGGAACGAAGATGCGGGTCTGCTCCGTGCTCTAGGAGAAACTTGGTCATCGCTACGCTTTCTTCGCTAGGCCCGCGCTTGCGATCATAGTAATTTTGCTTGAGGGCAGCGTAAAAGAGAGGTGTCCAGCCGTACTTATCGGGAGCGTTGACCTTCCAGTTTGGGTCTTTGAGGAGGAGTTCCGAAATATCCTGACCCCCAGAGTCTCGGGCCTTGGCCGCGATGAGGTGAAGTACGTTTTCACCTTCTTCATAGAGTTCAGGCTCTCTGGTGTATCCGTGCTGTAGAAAAAGCACTAAGCACCGGCCCAACCCACTCGTGGTACGCCCTTGTTTCCTGAATTCATCCCAAAACCGTTCCCAAAGATAGTCTCCGGGCTTTCCATAACTGTCGGCGACATCCATTCGAGCTCCGGCCTCAAGAAGCAATTTTACGCGACTAGGGTCCTGATCCCGGCAGGCAGACATCAAGAGCGTCATTTCTGAGGAAACAACGACCTCTTCGTCTTGTCTTTCATAAACGGGATAGGTACCGTTGATATCGAAAGTTCCCTCGGATATTTCGTCCAAGATACGGACTCGAGAACGCTCGTGCCGAAAGTGAACCAGTGGGCTCTCGGGAAGAGGTATGAACGTACTCGTCTTCTGCTCCCTCTGGCTCTCCGATTGGGCGCTTCGCTCAAGAAGTGCATCCACATGCGCTCGATGCTCTTTTTTAGATGGTCTAAGGACCCGATCCATATAACCCAAGCCGATCAAGAACGGAATGGACACGGCCAGCAAGAGCGCACAGACGATCACTTTGTCTCTTTGCGTGATCGGAACGTCACGCATCTGCCTATCTGCCCAAGTGGTGATGAAACCACGAGTGTAGCGTGGGTTCCATTTGAAGAGGAGTAACACAAATGAGAAAAACCAAACAAAGAAACCTAACCCAAGACCTGTTTCAACATCTATGGCCAGCACTGCTGAGATCGAGAAGAATGCGGCGAACAAGAATGAGTAGACAACGGCGTTAATGAAGCGACCAAAGGGAGTTTCTTCGTCGGCTATCAATTTGAATTTTGGAAACACGTGGCACCACCTCGCCTGACAGATTAGGTACTATCAAGTATGCTTCCATCTTGCTTCTGTGCACTTTAGGAAACTACCTCTTTCCCGTTCAGGCTTGAAACGTCGTTTCTGAGAGAGGTACGGCCCTCTGAGAATGTTGCTTTGGAGGACGGGGGTCGAAGTTGTCCAGTGGGAACATCTGCGACTTCAGAAACTTGCCGTAAAGGTAAAAACATACTGGGTGAGAGCCGGCATGTCTCGACCGAACAGGCTGCAGCGAACCCCAAGGCCCATGAAGGAGTCTTCGTCGAAGAGGATCAGACCCCCGACGGTGACGTCGAAGACCGTGCCTGGTGGACTGCCTTCTCGCACTTCGTGCAGCAAATGACACTCCACCAGGGGCTTAAGCTTGGCAGTAATGTGGTAGCCGGCAGCCAGGTTGATCTCTGCCACATTTCGCACGTCGATGGGGCTGCCTCGGCCTAGCGCCGTGGCCAGGCCTAGTTCGCCACTGACCACCCAGCGGTCGATCTCCCAGGTGCTGACCAGGCTTTGGTTCCAGCTAAACATGCCTTGATCCGGCCCGATCAAGGGTCCGATCTCCGCGTTCCCCATAGGGAAGGTGAAGCCGGAAAGGTAGGCCAGATTGTGGCTTTCTCCCTCGTGGAATCTCCAGCGCACTCCAATCCCTCCATCGGTCCAGCCTTTACCTGTGAAGCCAGAGACCACCGAGGTGGTCGCCCCACCTCCGGTGACGATCAGATCGAGATCGTCGTGCACTCCAAAAAGGAACTGCAATTGCAGGCGAAAGTCGTCGAACCCGTCGGGCCCGGTTTCCCAGCCCCCCCTGGAACCGAAACTCTGTCGAGACTTGGTCCAGGTGTAGTTGGGAACGAACCCGGTGACCCCGGTTCCCAAGAGCTCGGCATCGTTGGTGAAGAGGTTGGCAGGCTGGAGTTCGAACTCCGGCTCGGCTCTAAGTTGGGCCAGAGGCCAAAGGCAAAGTAAGGCGCCCAGGAGCGCTACCCGAGTGATGCCATTCATGGCGATTTTCTCCGAATTTTTTTAGCCGAATAGGATCGCCGTGGCGATGGAAAAGTAGATCAGAACCCCAAGGGCATCAGCCAAAGAGGTGATCAGGGGGGCGCTGGCGGTGGCCGGGTCGAAATTGAGCTTGCTGAGTAAGAAGGGCATCGACATGCCGATCATGCTGCCCAAAATGACCACAAGGAACATGGTGAGGGAGACCACCACGGCGATCTGCGCCCCACCTCGGAACAGCCCGATAGACGACACGGCCAAAGCCATGGTGAGACCCAAAAGCACCGCTCAAGCCTTGGAGCAGTTTCTGCCAGGAGAGCCAGAGCAGATTGCCAAGACCTTGCTGGATTTAGTGAGAGAAACTCTCGATGGTAAGGCGCCCACCAAGAAACGAGGTCGAGGGCGCCCCCGGAACAGACCCTAGAAGAATGCCTAAATCAGCATTCTCCTTGGGAGTCAGGGCTTTCAGAAGCTCGCCTGAACCGAATCTGGAGCATCTTCGTTGGGGGCCCCATCGGTAAGCGTCCAAGAATCAACTGCGGTGTGCTGCTCAAGACCAAGGCTGCCTACTTAGGACAGTGATTCAGCATTGCGGAGTTTTGGCATCCGTGACTTCTCTTGTTTGAGAACAGTATTCGCTTCTTCGCTTCTTCCCTAAGTGGAAGGTACTAGGAGTTTCTCCTTCAACGTCCAACTGTGCCCGCTATGAAACGATGCGTGCATATTTGTCTGGTCCTCTTGCTGGGAATTCTGGCTTTCGGTTGCGGAGACACCGAAAAGTTCAATATCACTGAAGTCTCTAACCAGTTTCAGGAAGTGGAGCTCCCTCCGGCCAGTGGACAGGTCGGCGAGGTCCAGCTTAACACCATTCTGGCTTCGACAAATCAGGTTCTCAACCAGAGCGTTGCTCTCATCGAAGATCAAGTGGTGCCAGTCTTTGTCACCCATTATCGAATCACCGGATTCGATGCTGATGGTCGTCTGATCTACGCCGTGCAGCGCTTGAAGAACGCTTCCATCCTGCTGTCCGAGGTTCCGGTGGAAACCGTGAACCTGAGAATCGAGCTACTGGCCGACAACCTAGTGGTGGGAGGGTTGTCCACGGCGGTTACCATCGTTGAGGGGGAAACCTTCCTTCTCAATAATCCCGCCTTTCTCTTTCCCGGTATTGCCAGCGATGAGCCTGGCCCCCCCGGACCTCCGGGCCCCCCCGGCGCCCCGGTTCCCATCTCCACAGCTTACGGAATGTTCACTTTCGACCGACTTAACAACGACGACGAACCCTTGGACGTCTTCCCTCAAGATCTTCTGAATTTTCCCACCGAATTGGTGGCCGTGGGTGGGGTGACAGCCGACAGCGGGCAAAATGGGGTTTATTCCGTGGAACAGGCCGGGGATTATCTGTTCACCTACTCTCTGGATCTTCGAAGGATTTTCAACATGCAAGGTCGAGAAGATGCCGAAGGTCTGCTGACGCAAGAAGGGGTGGACGAGTTCGAGCGCTTAAATCTCAAGATCAACGATGCCATCGCGAACCAGGTTCTCTTGGGTGCAGGGTTTGGCGAGCAGACGGTCAACCTTCAAGCCATCGTCAGCCTGGAACCTGGCGATGAGATCTCGTTGCAGTTTTGTGCCAACGAATTCAGTCTCTTCGGCTTACTCGAGCTCAATCGTGGTACCTTCACCATCGCCCGCCTAGGAGCAAGCTCTGGAGCTGTCCTGCCCGAGATCGAGGACGAATGCCCGGAACCTAGCAATCAACTGCCCCCATAAGGTCTGAACCTCACCCTGGTTCGAAGGCCAGGATACCTCATCCTCGATCTCCGGCTCGAGGAGTTTTATTCTCGACGTCCAACTCTGCCCGCTATGACCAGAACAGTTCTCACTTGTTCCGTGCTGCTGATCGGCCTTTTCGCTTTCGGCTGCGGAACCTCGCAGGAATTTAACGTCTCCTCTTCGGCCAATGTCCAACAACTGATCCCGCCGCCGGACCTCAGTGGTCAGACCACGGATGTCCAGTTCAATACCTTGTTGGCCCCACAGGTACAGACTCAGGGGCAAACCCCGGTTTTGCTGGAAGATCAGACTGTCCCCGTCCAGGTCACCGATTTCCGTTTTTCGGGTTTCAACTCTGAAGGCCGCCTGATTTTCGGGCCCTTGGTCCGCGCCAAGAGCGCTTCAGTCTTGCTCAATGAAATGCCGATAGAGGTGGTGAACCTCCGGGTGGAGCTGTTGGTGGGCAGCCTGGTTGTCGGAGGGGTAGCTCTGCCCGTCTCCCTCCAGGCCAACCAGACCACTATCATAACCAACCCCACCTTCTTGTTTCCCGGCATTGACAGTGGGGAACCCGGGGAGCCCGGCCCTCCCGGACCTCCGGGCCCACCGGTCGATGGGAGCACCGCTTATGGCTCTTTCACTTTTCTCAGCGACCAACAATTCAGTGGGGGAGGCCCCTTGACCGGAGTGGAACTCTCCAACGGGGACCTCTTGGACCTGCCCACGGTTTTGGCCAGTGTCGGAGGAGTAGAACGCAGCAGCTTCGGGGTCTATTCCGTGGAGCAGGCTGGAGACTATCTGGTGACCTACCAGATTGAGTTGGCATCTATGGCAGGTGTTGGCAGGCTGCTGGCTCAAGGGGAGATCGAGAATCAAGCACGTCTGCTGTTGAGGGTCGGCGGTGCCGTGTCCGATAGAGTGATTTTCAACGATGAGACTTTTCAACCCGTGAAGCTTACCATCCAATCGATCCTCAGCTTGGAGGGCGGCGAGCCGCTTACTCTGCAATTTTGTCAGCCAGATTGTGTGCAGTGTGAGCAGGGATTTGCTCAGGGAACCCTCAGTATCATACGTATCGGAGAGTCTTCCAACTCTCCGTTGCCGGACCTCGACGATGATTGCTCGGACCCGGACCAGTAGGAGATGTAATCCCGCTTCAAAAAACCGCAAACCGTTGTTGGCCCTAGGACTTTCCGGGTCGACGTCCAACTCAGGCGGCTATGAAAAGATCACTTCTGCTTCTCACAATTTTGATGGCCGGACTCCTGGCCCTGGGCTGTGGCGAGACCAGAGAAATCAACGTCACCACGGCAAACACTGGAACTCTGCCCGGACCACCGCCGATTTCAGGCCAATTTGGCCAGGTGCAGTTCAACACCGTCCTGGCTACCGATGAGACCGTGCAGCAAACCGCGCCGGTGCTGTTCGAAAGCGCTCAGGTTCCGGTGTTCGTAACTCATTACCGTTTCACCGGCTTCAACGCCGACGGAACTCTGGTTTATGGTCCGGTGTTGCGGACCAAGAACGCCAGCGTTCTGTTGAGCGAAGTGCCGGTGGAGGTGGTGAACCTTAGAGTAGAATTGCTGGTGGACATCCTGGTGATGGGAGGAACGTCCTTGACGGTGGACATCGCCCCTGAAGAGACCTTCCCGATCACCAACCCGGTCTTCAAGTTTCCGGGCCTTATCGGTGAGGATTTCGGAGGGCCGGGGCCTGAAGGTCCTCCCGGCTCCGAAGGTGGTTTGGATATTGCCTACGGTTCGTTCACATTCACTTCCGAGCAGCTCATCGAAGTCGACGTGATCACCCAGGGCTTGGTGGGCGATCCGTTAGAGCCCGGGCAATTGGTGGACTTTCCAGAAATTAAGGCAAGTGTAGGGGTGACCCGCGATCAGGCCGGGGTCTACAGTGTGGCAGAAGACGGGGACTATCTGCTGACCTACTCTCTGGACTTGGTATTCAATGATTTCATTTTGCTCCCGTCTGAGGTGAACGCCCAGGCTGACTCCGGTCAATCGAGATTTCTAGTCCTGGTGAATGATGAGGTGGTCTCCCAGTCTTGGACCTCCACTCAGACCAGAAGAAGAGAGAGCGCCGAGTCTCCCCTGACCCAGCTACTTCAAACCGACGCCATGAGAGTTCAAGTGGTGGCCAGTCTCGAAGCTGGAGACGAGGTCAGTTTGAGGTATTGCCAGAGCTGCCAGGAGTGCCCTGAGACTTTACTCACCCAGGGGAATTTCACCGCTTTGCGCCTCGGTGAGACCTCGAATTCTCCGCTTCCCGGGATCGTGGACGAATGCGAAATCCTGGTCCCAAACGGGGACAACGGCCCTGAGTAGATGTCTTTAGGGCCCAAGTCTTGTCAGGCCTGACAGCAGCACCCAGGCAAGAAAGGAAGGAGTTTCGGCTCCGTCTTTTTTCTTGGTATCGGTGAGCGAAAAGGAGGTCTCTGGAAGTATGCGGGCAACAAAGGCCCATAAGGAGTTTGACATGACCATTACTCAAGATATGGTGGTTTCCATGGGTTACGTTCTCAAGAACGACGAAGGAACCATCATTGATCAATCAGGGGAACAGCCACTGGTTTACCTACACGGGCATCGCAATATCGTGCCTGGCTTGGAAAGAGCCTTGGACGGTTTGGCCGTTGGGGAATCAAAAAGAGCTAAAGTGAGCCCGGCTGACGGCTACGGGGAGTACGACCCTCAGCTGAAGTTTGCCATCCCTAAAGACAGAATCGGGGATCAGCCTCCGCCGGTGGACAGCCTGGTGCAGCTGCAGAACCCCAACGGGCAGACCTTTGTGGCTCGGGTCGCCGAGTTCACCGAGAAAGAGGTGATCCTCGATGCCAATCACCCCTTGGCGGGGGAGAACCTGAACTTTGAAGTGACCATTGTAGATATCCGCAAAGCCGAGCCCGAAGAACTGGCCCACGGCCACGTGCACGGACCCGGCGGTCATCACCACTAAGGAGGCTGTGCGGTAAAAAACCGGCCTTCGAAATGGCGGCCCCAGTGAATCCAGGGATGGAATCGCTGGGGCTTTGCTGATCCTGGGCGGGCCCCTAGATGGGCTTCGGCTATGCGAGCCCACTGCAATTCGGCCCGCTCTGGGATGAGGAAACCTCGTAGAGCTCGCAGTTGGTCCAGGTGCCGGGCGTCGGCGTAGCAGTAGTTCTTTTGAAGTTCGGTTTCGAGGTGTTGAACCTGCCTCTGCCGCTGACCCAGAGGGACGGCTGAATCACAAAAGAGCACGTAGCCGTCGTCTTCGAAGGCCAGCATGACAAACCCCTCCAGGGGTTCTAGAAGCTCCTCGAGGAGAGCCAGCGACAGTTTTTCGCCTCGATGGTCGCTGACCCCGTCCCGGCCCAAGAACTCTAGGCAAGGGACGCTCCCCAAAAACCCGGTGACCAAGACCCGATCGCCGGAGTCGTAGCGGATCAGCCCCCCTAAGGTGGTTTGGATCACGCTGTAGCTCTGCCCGAACTCAAGCTCCCAACTGGGAAAAACCTCACCCCGGTGATCTCGAAACTCAAAAAAATGGCTCTGGTAGGCCAGCGGGTAGCGACCTTGGTAGGGGATGGTGGTCAGGGCTTCAGTGGACAGCAGGCCCTTAGCTTGAAGAGCCACTCCCGGGAACAGCTCTTCTAGATTCTGCCGGTAAGGAGCCGAGGCCGCGTGCAGCCAGCAGCTGATGAGTTGCAATTTTGGCCACCAGGCTCGGGGCTGCCAGCAGCCCAAGAGATCCAGGGTTTTCTGCTGCAGCAGGGTCAAGAAGCTGGGGCTCCAGCAGGATAGGCTGCGCAGGTCTTTGGCCTGAATCAGGCTCCTTATGGTCGTCTCCCAAAACCGCTCTTGGCTCAACGGAGGGGCAACGAGGACGGCTCGCTCTGTAGCTCGACCCCAGGGGCCCAGATACTCTCCGTCGGAGGCAAAGCCCAACTGCTGACCCTGAAGCCAGGATGGAGCAGAGATAAGCGAAGTCTTGGGAGTCAATTGCCAGTAGCTGCGCCCGTCTCGCATTCCAGGATAGGTTCGAAAAAGATCCCAGATCCACACCGAGACCCCTCGCCCAAATTGCTGCTGCAGACCCCGGGTCCAGGGAATCCATTTGCTGGCTCCGCTGCTTCCGCTGGTGGGCTCCCAGGTGTGGGCAGGCTGAGCTAGGATCCCCTGGGCCACCGAAAGATAAGGCTCCAAGTCTCCATAGGTAGCCACCGGCACCCGCTCTCGAAATTGCTGGTAGGTGGAAATGCCCGATAGATGGTGATTTTGCTCGTACAGGGTGGGAGCAGTTCTGCTCAAAGTAAGCCGCAGCAGGTCGGTCTGCACCTGCTGGAGTTGGTCGAGATGCCAGGAAAAGCTCAAGGCCCCAGGCCAGCAGCAAAGCTGCCATAGGCGGTTGACCACCGGGGCCAACCTGCCCCCACCGAACGCTCCCGTCATTGTTCCGCGGCAGCCAGCACCCTTGAACCTCCTCGAGCCAACCTTAAGCCGGCGGGCTTCAAGTTCTCCTCAGTCAGCGCCGTCAAGCAAACCAACTCGTGGCCTTGGCTGCTGTGGGGATTCTGCTCGAAAAAGAAGCGCACATGGGGGTCGTTTTCCAAGCGTTTTGGGGGCTCGGGATCCTTCAACGGGGTGGCAAAGCGGGGCACCACCGTTCCTTGAGCGTAGCTTTCCCCAAAAAGCTGCTGAGCCCATCGGTCTCGACGCCTGCTGAGAGCATCAGTGCCCGTCCCCGGACCGGGAACGTAGCGCTTGAAAAAAGTGGGGAGAATGCGGTAGGTGCGAAAGCCCGAGCAGAACAGTAGCCAGTAGTCTCGACAGCCCGGCTCTGCCGGGAGTTGGCGGAAGACAAACTCGGCCCACACCAAAGGCAGGCTGTGCCCCCAGCGGGCGGCGGGGTCGGCGTAGGTGTCTCCTGAGAAGAGGAGGCGAACTCCGGGCTCGGGGACCATGAGTTTGAGGGTGGAGAAGGCCACCACCTCAGCCCCGTCCCAGAGGCGCAGAACGTAATCTTTGTCCTTCAAATCTGAGCGAAACCCTCTCGAATCGGCTTCAAAAGCCTGGCAAAAGAGGGTGTTCAAGGCCGAGATGTCCGTGTCGCGGAGGGCGCTCACCGCATTCACTCGATGCCTCAAGCTCACAGCCAAGCCACCTCGAGCCCAGGCATTTGGGTGCAGACGGGCAATTCGGTGCCCTCCTGCCAAATCAGTTGATACAGAGTGCTGTCGAAAGAAAAGCGCACCCAGCGGTGAAGGCCCAGCCCGCTGGTGGTGGGGTTGTCCACCAGGGTCACCAAAAAAGTGAAGCCCTCCTGCTTTGCCCTCCACATCAGGTGCTGCAACAAAAGAAGGCGCAGCTTAGGGTCTGGGCACCAAAAACACGAAGCATAGACCAGCTTCACCGGAGAACCCGGCTCCGGCAAGACCGGGCGCCCAAGGGCTCGGCTAGCTTGGTAGGCGGTCTGAAAACCTCCTCCGTAAGCGTTCACCAAAACTTGGCGGGAATCCGAGGTATCCCACAGACCTGCGCAACCCAGAGTCTCCCCATTTTCACGATTTCGAAGGGCCAGCACACGCTCTCCGGGAGGAAGGAGCCCCGGGGTCTGGCCGTCCTGCAAGTCCGGAATCAGGTCGAAGTTCTCACTTTGTTGAGCGGCAAAACCAACCAGGTTCTCATCCCCCATGGGGTTCAGTTCCAGGTTGGAGGGAACCTTGGGCTCGGACAGGGCCATCAACGGATAAATACAGGTCTTGAGCTTCAGAAGCGGATGAAGTTTCGGCCAGCCCGGCCGGTTCTTACCGAACAGCCTCTTGACTCTCTGGTTTTGCTCGAGCAGGCTGAGCACCGCCGGAGTC
>JBJHCR010000204.1:0-11811 GCA_050486105.1 Vulcanimicrobiota bacterium | reverse complement strand
ACTTTGTTCCCCGCAAGCAAGGAGCAACGGTCTTGACCGGAGATAACGGCGTAGGCAAATCGTCCATTCTCGACGCGGTGGCCTTGTCTTTGTCCTGGCTGGTCAAGCGTATAGAGAATCGCAGGGCCCAAGGTCAGCGACCCTCAAAGAGTGACATCCGCAATCAGGTCGACCACTGCAAGATTTCCGCGCGAGTGGGGCACTATGACTGGCCGATTTCTTGGACTTTGGTGGAGAAAGAGAAAGGCAGCGCCAGCAAGGAGTCTTCGGATCTTTCGAGTCTGAAGTTGATGCTGGACAACTATGCCTTGGAACTGCGAAGTCCGGAAGAAAGCCTCCAGTTGCCGGTAATAGTGAACTATCCTGTGCAGCGGGCGGCCAGTGTGACCTCAAAGGCTGGCCGAAAGAAACAGAAATTTCACCCTTTCGATGCTTACCTCGACGCTATCGTATCCGAAACCCGAGATTTTCGACATTTTTTCGACTGGTTTCGCGACCGGGAGAATCTCGAGAACGAAGGGATTCGGGACCGCGGTCGAGTTTATCGCGATCCTCAGCTCGAAGCCGTTCGCCGTGCTATCGAGAGTTTTGTCGGGCTTCAGGACTTGCGCATTCGACGCAGCCCTCAATTGCGGATGGTGGCCAACAAGAAAGGAGGAGAACTCGGGATCGAGCAACTTTCGGTGGGAGAAAAGGTGCTGTTTGCAATGGTTGGGGACTTGGCCCGTCGCTTGGCTCTGGCCAATCCTAAGACGGCCAATCCTCTGCTGGGCTGTGGAGTAGTGATCATTGACGAGGTGGAACTGCACCTTCATCCCAGCTGGCAGCGCACCGTGGTAGAAAGATTGGAGCAGACCTTCCCTCGCTGTCAGTTTCTTCTGTCTACTCACTCGCCCTTGGTTTTAAGCAACCTTCCAGGAGAGGCCTTGTGGCCTCTTGGGGAGCTCGAAACGGACCCAGTGGAAGCTTTCTCGTACAACCTCGACTCCTTAGAGGGCGATTAGAACCTCCCTTTCTCTTGCCTTCGATCCGCGATGGGTTCCCCGAAGACGGAAATTCCCGGCTCATTGGAGGCAAATCGCTGGATCAAAATTTAACTCCATAACCGAAGAGATAACCAGGTCTTTAGCCGAGCTTCACTATCGACGATTTCCCAATAGGCGGTGTCTCCGTCACGCACATTCAACGCTTTTCGAGTTTCGGCAGGCACGACCTAGGAGGCTGGGCTCAAGTCTTATGGAGTTGAGAGCCGAAGTTTCCAGTTGTGATTCTTGTACAAATCTCAGGAGGACTTACCGATTAAGCCAAGTCTGTAGAGGGGATTCACCTAGGCGAAGCTCTCTCTAGCATCCTCGATTCCTTTGAAGGCGAACAGTTGTTTCTTGCCATATTCTTACGGATTGGAGAAAGAATGGAACTTTATTGAGTCGAAGACGCGTCTCCTAGTACGGGAGTGAGAGTCATAAGGTTCCTACTCTCAGGGAGACTTCTAGGTATAAAGCCCGGACTTGTCCCACATCCTCGAAAGGAACAAGACATGACTAAGCTAAACTTTTTGGTTGCATCGACCCTGGTCACCTTGCTGGCCGTAGTGGGCTGTGGGACGAACAACCAACTCGCCCAAGTGTCTGGGCAACAGAGTCAGGCCCAGCAGGGCCAACCCCAACCCGACCCCATCACAACCGGATTCGTCGACTTGGTGTTCCTGAACACCGAGCCTCCCGAGGAGGTAGACTCGATCCAAAAGGTCTTTAGAGACGCCAGTGGAGCGATCGTATTCGGACCCGTCGAGCACGACTTGAATTCCAACTCCACCATCACCGAAGGGGTTCCGACCTCGGCCACTCAAGTGGAAATCGACTACCTCCAAAATGGCGGACTGGCCTTATTCGAGTCCGTTAACGAACTCGAGTTTCAAGACTTCACTGGAGTGAATGCTCGAGGGGTGGGGGCGGCCGTGGTCGACCCCACCTTGCAAGCGGCAGGACCCAGTCGCAGCGTTTGGACAAGTTCTGTGGTGGATGGCAACGGAAAATTCTTTGTGGCCACCCAGGGGAACCCCGGACGAGACACCGGACTGTCGTCGCTAGCCGAGTTTACGGTTAAGGGAGTCTGCTATTCTCCTGCCTCGATTGGAGGCAGCAATAAGTTCGGCCCTAATGTTGGGGACTACTTCTGGGATAGCTTTAAGATTCCTGATGGCCGGACCATTTTGGACTGGGACAGAGTTTGGAAACGCGATCTCGGAAATATTCGCAAGGACTTCAATTCCCTGAGAACCTATTGCATGATCGCTTATCAGACCAATGCTATCCAGGAAGGCTTCGCCAATGCTCACCTGTTCACTCACCATAAGTTCTTGGATGAGTGCTGGAACAACGGTAAGGATCCGGTCTTTGTTCTGGTCGGAATTCCCCTTCCCGGCACCGTTATGCTGCCCGGATTCGATGGTAATCCAGAAAAGGAGTTCTGGGAAGCAAACTTTGGCCACACTGTAACCTCTTTGGGCAATCACCCTGCGGTCATGGGTTTCACCATTTTTAACGAGCAAGGTGATGTTTCCGAGTGGGGTACTAATGAACAGAGAAGCCAGTTCTACTGGGGGCAGATTAAGAGATTCTCCGAGCAAGCGAAATCTATCGCTCCCGACAAACTGGTGGGCTTCGCTTGGTTCGACAATCCCTCTGCCGTGGCCAAGGCCGTCGAAGTCGGCCTGCCCCAGCAGTTCGGTGGCTCCCTCGACTTCTACGGGTTGAACTCGTTCCAAAGCACTACGGTGAAAGATACTCTGGAGCCGTACATGGCCATGGGTTCAGCTGCTAAGCCGGTGCTTTTCACCGAATTTGGACTGGCTGCCACCACCCGCACCGACACCTCTACCTGTGCTGGGCCGACTCCAACCCAAGCCAGCGTTAACTCCATCATCACCACGCCGGCTTCGATCGAGGCTACGGCAAACGCTCTGCAGTTCATCATTCCCATAGCGATGCAAACTCCCATCGTCGCGGGCATGATGTACTTCGAATGGAACGACGAATGGTGGAAACAGGAAGGGGCTGATGGCTGCTTTACTACCCAGATAGACAGGCAAGAAGGCGGGATGCCCGGAGGAGCTTTCCCTAACGGGTACAACGATGAAGAAGGCTTTGGGCTTCACAGCATAGCCTTGAACGGACGCACGGCCGGCAACGTTTTCGACCCCTTCGATCGCAATGCGGCTACGGCCAACAACAAACCCGACATTCTAACTAAGCGAACGCCCATGTACGACGCTGTCAAGAACGCTTTCGCTCCGGTTCGTTAGGCAGATACCAACACAAAGAGAGGCCCCCAACCTTGGGGTTGCGGGCCTCTCTTTTTTTGCGGAGGGAGCAATTCTATCCCGGCTGTGGCCTGCTCTCTTGGCTGAGAAGCCTCCCGGGTCTCAATTCGAGAGTGTTTGAAACCCCGTTCCCTCAAGAAGTCGAAGGTCGGCTGTAATCAGGACCAGGCCGTATACGGCTGCCGTCGCCGCCAAGAATCGGTCTGCAGGGTCTTCGTGCACGAGGGTGACTTCGCGACTTTGAAGAGCGACCTCGAAGTTGAGTTTTGCCTCTCTCAGGGGAAGGCTTTTCAGAGTTTCTCTGGCCCAAGTTCTTGGGTCTGGCTTCAGTATCAATCGGCCTTTTTGAGCCAGAATAAGGCACTCCCAGAGACTGATTGGGGATAGCCACAGTTCACTCTGGGGACTTTCGAAAAGCTCTCGGGTCTCCCGACTCAGTCGTTCCGGTTCCCGAAGGCTCCAAAGCAGAATGTGAGTGTCAAGAAGATAACCCACTCATGATTTCCCAATCTTCTGAGCTGCACGGAGCGACTATATCCCCCAGTATCTCCATCGAATCTTTTCCGCAACCCAACCAACTTGCGCGGCGCGGCGGGGGCGGGGGCGCTGTCACCTGAGCGACCGGCTCACCGCGAAGGGTGATGAGCACTGGCATGCCGGTGGCCTGGACCCTGCGGACCACCTCTAAGCAGGTTGCCTTAAACTTGGAAATTGCTATCTCTTCCATGTCAAAAATCTATCATGGTCTAAGACCATGGTCAAAAAAAGTTGGTGAACCTGATCTCTAGCTCAGGAGCACCTTGTGGATTGAGCTGGGGAAATTTTCCGATCAGCTCGGCATTCGGATGTCGATGATTGTAGCTATTCGAAAGACAGGTCGATCCTCTGTGGTCCAGAATGGAGGCCGATGAGTTTCACCAAAGCTTCCCCTTTGGTGCTGGTCTGGGTTGGGGTAGATCACACTAAAGAGGCAGAGTTCAACGCCTTCTATCATCATCGCTACCTGCCCAAGTTGCTGCAGTCCATCCCGGAAATCGAATCGGCCTGGCGCTACACCGAGCACAACGTAGACGGTTCGCTGCGCTACTATAGTAAGAAAGAGCTGACCATCTATCAGGCAAGATCCGGTGTCTCCGGGGAGGAGCTCCTCGACTTCATCACTCTACGACCCGGACCTGAAAGTGAGCGGGCCGAATGGGAACAGTGGAAGGCCGAATTCCACTTCCACGAAGCAGCCACCGTGTATCACCCGCGATATGTCCACCCTCGAAAGTGCTCGGCTGGACCCTTTGGCTTAGGACCGTTCTTCATGGTCAGCGTGGAGGTCCGGGCCGAGGAGGAGGAGCGCTTCAACGCCTGGTACGAGGGGGTGTATTTGCCATGCAACCTGTCTGATGTTCCCACCTGGACGGGGTGCCGTCGCTATCGCTCTCAAGGGCGAGATCCCGCACGGACTCTCACTGTTTACCAGGCTAGGGATGTGGCTGGTCTGGCTCTGAGCTTGGAGTCCATGCGAGCTCCCCATCGGTTAGATGAAAATGCCTCCTGGCAGCAATGGGACAGCGGTCCTGAGCCGGTCATTACCTTCGAAGACGCGGCCAGTTATCGACCCATTTTCCGTTACCCTTAGCTTGGTGGGCGCTCAGAGCGGCGTGCAGTGAGTTTCTCAAAAAACCAAAAGTCATGGAGTTTGGCTACTGCTTCCTCGGCCAGGCGAACGTTGCGATGGGGGAGCCTCAAGAAAGAGCTATCATGCGAGGCACCCATGCGCAGGGCTAAGACTTGGTACCCTTCAGGCATCCAGACCTCTAGCTTCACTCGACCCCCCTGGAGGTCTTGGAGCTCTCCCTGGGCTTCCTGTTTACCCCAACTATCGGTGTACAACTGCCAGCCGTCCTGATCGTCGGTGGGGAAAGGGCGGTAGATCTCCACGCGGTCATAGGTCCCATTGTTCTGCAGGTCGTAGCTGATTCGGACTTGGGCTGCGCTGGGGATGGCTCCCGAATCAACCTTCAAAGCGAACCGGGTCTTGCCTCCGGTATAGCGGCCGTATAAGGGTGGGGAGTAGAGGGTGAGCGCGGGTTCTGAGGTTTCGTGTAAGGCCAGGACTTGCTCACGGACAGCATGGCTGTCGGCCAGAGCATCGGGAACGAGGTAGAGGATAGAGCCGCGGGTTTGGGTATGAGTCCAGAGATAGAACCCCAGTCCTAAAGCTAGGAACAAGCCGGCGGCAAGAAGACTTGGCCAGATTCCTTGACTCCCTGACGCTTGGGGCTTGGGAGTTTGAACTCTTTGTTTCTCGACTAGCAAAGCCTTCTGAAATCGTTCACCGGTAAGGTGAGGGACTTTGGCCCGGGGTAGGTTTTTCAGAAGTTCTCGATTTTGGCGGAAGGCGAATTTTAGAGCCCTGGCTTCTTCTGATTCCCTTAAGGCTTGCTCGAGAATTTGCTGTTCGTCCGAGCTCAAAGCTCCGTCGAGTTCTGCGGATATCAAGTTTTCCAACTGCTCTTTGGGAATCATGCTTGCACCTGTTGGGAAGATTCCAGCTCTTCCAAGGCTTGCTTTAGGCCGGCTCTGGCTCGGGCCAGCCGGGAGCGAACCGTTCCCACCGCAATCTCCAGGAGATCGGCGATCTCTTCGTAGTTGAGGTCTTCGAACTCTCTCAGAATGAGAATGGTCCGGTGATTTTCCGGTAGGCTAGCTAACGCTTGTTCTATGTTGGCACTGAGGCCGCAAGCGGCCAAGTTTTCCGCCGGGTCATCCTTGGCTTGAGATGGAGCCTCGGCCACCTGCTCTAAAGGTACCTCCTGCTTCTTTTTTCTTACTAAGCTATAGAATGAGTTCACGGTAATCTTTCTGACCCAGGCTCGCATGGAGCCTCCTTGAAACTTGTCCAGAAAGCGGTAGACCTTTAGGAAGGTTTCCTGGAAAACGTCGTCAGCCTCAGACGCAGATGAAGAGAGATGACGCGCCAAGCCATAGGCATAATCTGCGTGCTCCTCATAGACCTCTTCAAAATTTTCCTGCTTCAAGCTCTTCCGATTCCCCAAGGAATCCGGGGATCCTTGGTTCTTGTAGGATAAGAAAGCGGCGACCTGCCAGTAGCCTCGACTCATCGCTTGCTTCTGACAAGTCACCGCCAAGTTTCTTCACCGAAGCCGGATTGAAGAGTGTGGTCCAACAGTCACCTCGGCCGAACCTATGGGAACCCAGAGTTCCAATGTCAGCCGGCCTTGGGCAAACGAGCCTATCGAACCTGTGGACCTCAATAGCCCGGCACCCTGATGGTAGATTTCCCAGTTGGGAATGTCGTTGGTGGCGAAGTAGCGGTATGTCTCCACCCGATCCACCGTACCATCTCCGTTATAGTCGTAGGAGGCCCGAAGTTGCACTGCTGCACCCACCTTTGAGCCGGCGTCCACCGGAATCTCAAACTCTAGCCCCCCTGGCCCATTCAGGCCCTGAAAAGTTAGCACCAGGGGCTGAAAGGGTCGCCCATCGTGGTTGACCCCATTGGGGGAAGGCAGGACGGCCTCGGGGATCTGCAGCTCTGGGCTTTGTGGAGGCGGGTCCTGGGCCGGGGGGGGGTCTGGTGTTGGGTCGGCCGGTGGTTCTGGGGGCTCGGGGTCCGGGCTCGGAGTTGGGTTGCCAGAGTCGGCGGTACCACTCCCGTAGGGAAGGACCAATTGGGATTCCGAAGCCGGTCCGGTCCCAACCACTGTGGGTCCATTGCCGATGGCCGACCACAACTGTAGGGTCAGGCTGCCGTTCCGAAAGTTCTGGAAAGCTCCATGGGTTTCGAGTAGGCCTCGGGTGTGACAATAAAGCTCCCAGCCGGGGAGATCGTTGGTAGGGAAGTAGTGGTAGGTTTCGGTTCGGTCGACCACCCCGTCTCCGTCGAAGTCGTACAGCAGGCGCGCTTGCACCGCTGCTCCCACCGTATGTCCGGCGTCACACAAAAATTCGAACTCCGTTCCCCCACCCGAGTAGTCTGCGGTCAGACCGCTGATGGTGAGGGTCTCGGTTTGTTCCGGTCGGCCGTCGAAGTTCAAGCCTGTGGCCGAGGGCAGAATCACCTTGGAGTCCAGACTGGGAGATTCCGTGGCCAATTGGCTTCCCTTGAGGTACAGGGTTCCGGTGAAGGCCCCTAACTCGGGTTCCGGTGTCGGGGTAGGCTCGGGGCTTGGTTGGGGGTCTGGGGACGGAGAAGAGTCCGCCGAACCAGTCCGCCACCTGGTGGACTTAGGGGGGACGTCTAAGGTGGTTCCATCGCTGAAGGTCACCGTCCGTGGGGTGTTTTGGGGGTTGTAGGCGACGTAGGTTCGCAGACCGTCCCTTAAGAAGACGGCAAAGGTCGACAGATCGGCGCTCACCGTCGGGTCTTGTTGGCCCAAGTGCGACAGATTTCCGAGCCAATGGTAGGTGTGAGCCCGGCTTTCTCCCCCTTCCACGGGGTAGTCGGGATCGGCGTAAAAGCGGTTCAAAACAGTGTTCTCGGCAAAGGCTAGATAAGACCAAATAATGTCTCGCCACTCCTGGGCCGGTCCGCCGTTTTGCGTCTCCAGGTGTTGAACCTGCCCTCGGACCTTATCTGGGTCTCGACCCAGATAAAAAGAGCCACCGGTGATGGGCAAATAGTTGATCCCGTGGATCTCTTCGGGATTGTTGGTCCACCAGGTGGTGTAGGCTCCGCCGGCACCCCAGACCATACCTAGAACGGGATGAGCGAATCCTTCCGGGAAGACCGCCTGGTCCACGTCGAACCAGTACTGCTCGATGGCTGTCGTTTCGGTAGCGTAAAGGTAAGCTCCCAGGGCTTCGAGGTCCTGATGGTTCGTTTCGGCCGCCCACAGCAGAACGGCGGTGGCAAAGTTGATGGCCTCGGACGAGGACTCTTGATTGTTCCCGCCGGCGAACATTTGGGGACCGGAGGCCCAAGAGTGGCCGGCGTAGGGATCGAAGTTGCGTAGGTAGGGATAGCGGGTGCACTCTCGATCGAAGTTGGCCACGTTGGCGATCAGCTCTTCTACCGCTTCTAGATTGGCTTCGGCCCAGGCCTGATCATAGCGCGCTACCGTGGCCGCTCCCATAATCAGGTAGGCATAGTGGAAATGGTGGTCGTTGAGCTGCCGGTCTGATTCGAAGGCGGCCGGATAAGCCAACAGGGCGTTCCAGGTGGAATTATAGGCCAGCATAAAGGGCTCTTCCCCGTCGAAGTAGTCATCGAGGCGATGACGGATCTTGTCCAGCATGGCGTCCCGGGCCTGGGTCTCACCGAGTTCTTCGGCAATGGGAATGACCGCGGCCAAACGACCCAGGTCTTTCCCTCCAAAATAAGTGTCTTTAGGGGGAAGTGGGCCCTCTTGAGCCACCTCCAGCACATAGGACCTTAGACGCTGCCGATCGTGGCCGCCCACGTCGGGAGGGGCGGGAAGAACTCCGGTGTAGCGATGCTCGGTGGTGAAGCCTGCCCCTTCGACGAGCTTCATTTCGCCTCGGGGTGACCAGTACGAGTAAGGTGTGGTGGGGGTTGAGGTGTTCAACCATTGGTGTCGGTAAAGGGCCAGCAAAGTACCGGTTTCGGTGCCTTCCTTGGCTTCGGTAGTCACCTGAAAGTCGGTGGTCACTAGGCCGGTGTTGCGGTCGTAGTGGTACTCGGCCTTGGTGTCGGTGATGAAGGAATAGGCGTACTTCGTGAACAGGGGCAAGGCACTCCGCTCGGGTAACAAGGCCACCGACAGGTAAGGGCCTGGATTGCTGAAGGTGCCATGGCCGGTCCAGGCCGTGCCCGTGGGTCCAAAGAGAGCGTAGTGGGCTCCGTTGACCGTCAAACCCAGGACATTGTTCTGCTGGTGAAAGACCTCCAAGGCACCCACCGTTTGAACTTGGAATCCGGCCCCAACTCCGGTGAAGTAGGTGAACGGCAGGCCGTGACCGGTGGTGGCCCACATGGTGGGTCCGCCTTGCCAACGAGCGGTCACTGTCCAATCGGAATGGTCGTCAACACGCACTTCATGGGCGTTCAGTCCAGATAAACCTACTCTCAAGTCTTCACGAAAGTGGTAGAGGTAGTGCACCCCGTCTTCGGTGAGTTGGGGTTCGGTGGGATAACCCAGGGCTAGGCCGTTGGGAAACGATTTCAGAACCTTAGGGTGAGCGAACAGGTTCTCACCGTGTTCGTTGCCGGGATAGAACGGCCAGAGCAAAGAGGTCCACCAGTCGTTAGTAGGAATCGGACCTTGGAAATTTTCGGTGACCCGTGGTTGGACGGGGTTTCCCAGGAAGTTGGAGGGACCGGTAGGGGCCTCGGCGGCACTGAGTCCCCGGGCCAGATAACTTGGGCTGTTCTGCGCTTGGGCAGAATTACTGTTTGTTCCTGAGGCCACACCTCCAGGGCCAGGTTGCACCTCTCCACAGCCGATAAAAAGTAGGGCGATAAGAAGTAGGTTCAGATTTCTCATTATGCCTCCTATCGAATAGGACGCAAGACAAATGCCGGAAAGTTCCAGAAGACATGGTTGTAATTTGAAGTATTTCTTCCGTTCTTGAGGCCGGACTGAAAGGCCCGTGGACAAGCGAGGAGAGCTCGGCATAGTCCCATCATGGTGTGGTCCACTTGCAAAAGTTCGGTTTATGGATTGCCAAGCCGATCAGCCAATCGCTGCCGGGCCTTGTTCAGCCTAGATTTTACCGTGCCCAAAGGCAGTCGAAGTGCTCCTGCGATCTCTTCATAGCTCAGTTCCAGGAGTTCCCTGAGGACCAAAAGTTCGCGGTCCTGGCGTTGAGGCTGACCCAGCGCTCGGTGGACGGAAACATTGTCTGACACTCTGTTGGCGTGGTCTGGAGAGGAACGGTGCTCGGACCAGTCCACTTCTTGGTGCTTTGTCTTGCGAAGGTCGAAACAGACATGGAGTACTATGCGACTGAACCAAGAAATGAAGGCCTCTGGTGTTTTGAGTTGTCCAATTTTTCTCAAGACCAACAGGTAGCTCTCTTGAAAGGCGTCGTCGACCTGCTCTGGGCCCACAGTAGAAAAAGCGATCTTCCTGGCCATCTTTTCGGTACGGCTCACCAATTCCTCAAAAGCGGCTCGGTCCCCACCTTGAGCTTGACGGACAATTTGTATCAGGACGTCTCGCTCTTCGTTCGTTCTCCGCTCTGCCTCGAGTTCGACCTTCGCTGATTCAGGGGGCAGGGTGAGGGCAAGCATGCTATTCTCCCTCCATAACGAAACGGTATTCCGCTTGGGTTCTGGTGTCTGTGAGCACTGCTTCTTGTCCCACCTTGTTCCACTGGAAGTGCGATTCGCCCTCAAGCTCGAGATCGAGTCCGAGTTCGAAGAGAGTTGCCGGCAAGCGATCATTCTCCGCCTGAAACAGCCTAAGGCAGACGAGAACTTTAGCGGTCAGCAAAAGAGATTTCTCTTTGCTCACATTGTCTTGGCGGTAAAGCTCATTCCAGAATTGATGCTCCGTGGTGCCGGGCATGTTCGAATCTCTCAGTGTACCCAGAATGCGGAGTTGCCCATTGAGTTCCTCAGTCAACAAAGTTTCCCTTAGCTCAACCCAGGCGCGCAGCAGGCGTCGCTTCTGGTAGAGTTGCATCAATCGAGTGGGCGAGTTCGAGAAACTCAGCCCGAGAATGTTGAGGTCCTGGGGAGAGGTAACCGCTCTATATTCCCAACCTACCTTCCTTTCGGGCTTCCAGGAATAACTCTCCTCGGGGGAATCCCAGCCGAGTTCTTCAACTGTGTATAATCCATCGCCCCAAAAAAATCGAGCCGCTGCCATGTCGAGTTCTTGCTCTCGAGTGAACAGAAGTGCTTCAAGATCTTCAAGGCTTTCCAGCCAAGATCTGAGCTGTTGCTCACTGGATGCCTCTGTAACGAGGGCAATGAGCACCCTTCTCAAGACGAATTCGGTGTTAAGTTTATGGCCAGTCGGACGCTGTTGGATATGAATCTTCATCAGACTCAAAGCCGGATCGGGTAGGGGAAGAGCTCCATAACCCAGGTGCCTGAAGAAATAGGAACCGGCCATCTCAAGCTCTTTCTTGGAGGTTGGCTCATTGTCTTTGAGGCTGGCCAATCCAATCTCGGAAGCCACTTGGTCGAGTTGTTCGTCAGTTGGCTTGAAGTCGGGAGAGATGTCAGGATCCATTTCCTCCATAAGACTATGGAATCTGTCTAACTCACTTTGCCAATAGTTCGAAGGACTTTCTGCCGGGAGCTGGCGATAGGGACGACTCTCGAACTCAACTCTCTTCTCTCGAATCCAAGTGCCCTGCTCTTCACTCGGAAAGGCCACGCCAGCTATTTGAATGAGAATGACAAGACCCACAGCTCCCAGCAAACCGAGGCGCCAGAGAATGGCAAAACGGGGAGCCCCCTGGGATTCATACCAAGGGCAGCGAGCCTTGAGATTAGCAGTGCCTAGCATCAGTCCAGCGATGACTGGGAAATAGACCCCCAGACTCAGCGGCGACAGGGC
>JBJHCR010000203.1:0-11813 GCA_050486105.1 Vulcanimicrobiota bacterium | reverse complement strand
GGATTGCTGGCCACGGTCTACGGCCAAACCCAGATCACTCGCCAGAACCAGGTGATGGCTAAGCTTCCTGTTCTGCTGGCAGACAGCGACCGAGCCTACTTCGAAGCGCGATTTGGGGAGGAGGAAGACATCGGTAGGGCCTGTTACTATCTGACCCTGCCCACTATCCACCTACCTCGTCCTGAGGCAGCCTTGTCTTTAGGACAGAGGGATCTTCATTCGTATCACCTGGAAGTGCGACTGCGCACGCTCTACGCCAATCTTTTTGACTCGAACTTCGAGAACCCCACTCGCTCGGCTGTCGGGCATTTCGACTTGGCTTTTGTCCTGGTCTTTCTTTTGCCTCTGCTGGTCTGCGCGGCCACCTACGACCTTTTGTCGCGGCAAGCGGACTTGCGAGTTTTGCCTTTGTTGAGAAGCTCATCAACTCGGGTCACCACGCTGGTGCTTTTGAAGCTAGGAGTTCGCCTGATTTTTCTAGCAGGTCTGGTGCTCTTTTTGGTGGCGACAAGCGCAAGCATGGTCGGGGCCTCCTTGGGTGAACTCGTATTCTGGACGGTTGGCAGTCAAGTCTACTTGCTGACTTGGATGTCTTTGTGCGGCTTGGTGATCTCTCGAAACTGGTCCACCTCTCAGAATGCCACGGTCTTGCTCGGCCTTTGGACCGCGCTTGCCCTATTGGGACCCACCGTTATGAATTTGAGTTTGCCTCGAAACGCCGCCGTCAGCGGGAGTGAGATCGCCATCGAGGCTCGGCAGAATGTCAACGCCGGTTGGGATCTTCCTAAAGAACAAACCCTGGAGAAGGCTCTGGCTTTCGACCCTTCCTATGGGGAGGCTCCGGTGGTGGAAGAGCGTTTCACCTGGTCTTGGTATTACGCTATGCACGATGCCGGGGATCATTCGGTAGAGTCTCGAGCTCAGGACTACTTCCGAGATCTTCAGAAGCGGGACCAACTGGCTCTTGGCCGCAGTTTGGTGCTGCCCCCGGTTCGCTTTCAGCTGCTCTTGGACCGCAGTGCCGGCACCGACCTTCGGAGTCATCTGGACTATTATCAAGCGGTCGTTGAGGGGAGGGAGAACTTCCGCAAGCAGTTTCTGCCCCGGGTTTTCCAAGAAGACAAGCTCAGTCTGACAGACCTGCTCGAACTGCCTGAACAGCTGGAAGTGGTGAGGTTCACTCCTGAAAGGTACCAGCTCCTTGGCAGCCGGGAAATGTTGGAGTTTCTCGCTCTGGCCTTTCTCCTTACGGCCTTTTTCGGGCTCTCCCTTCGCGGTCTGGACCGACGGTTATGATCCTGATGGAAAGACTTCTAGAAAAACTGGAAAACTTGACCGAGAGTTTTCGCCAACTTGCAGAGCATGAGGACCTGGGCAGTCTCGAAGAGCTCCTGGTGCAGCTGGAAGGGGTGGTTCGCTGTCCGGTCTGCCAAGAAATCTATCGCCGGACGGGTTGGTCATACCCTCGAGAAATGCTTCTTGATGAGCTCCAAACCCAGGCCATTGGAGCCTTCTCCCGCCTAGAGAAATCTTATGCCAATAAGCTGGGTCAGTCTGCGGCGGAGGTTAAGAGGTATTTGGGAGAGGTGTCGGACTTCACCCGGGAAGAAATGTTGGCTGCTCGTATTGGACCGAAATCCCGGGTGCTTTTCATCGGCTGCGGCAGCGTCCCCGTCTCTCCCGTGACTGTCGCTTTGGAGGGAAAATGTCAGGTCACCGCTGTGGATTCCGATGCCGAGGCCAGCGCCCTAGCGACAATGATGGTGGCCAAGCTAGGCTTGCAAAACCAAATTAGCGTCTCTCAGCAAGACGGAAGAGCTCTTTGGGCCGGGGGCTACACCCACATCATTTTGGCCTCCTTAGTTTGCTGTAAGCATCGTGTCTTAAGGAATCTCGAGCGCAGCGTGAGCCCTGGAACCAGGCTCCTGTTGCGCTACGGCAACGGGCTGCATCGACTGATCAACGGCGAACTCTCGGACACCCCGATCTATCCCTGGAGGGTGCTGGATTGGATCAACCAACCTAATCACATTCACGACACCCTCCTTCTGCGCTATGAACATAACCCAAAGACCTATGGCTGAATCGAGAACAGCGGTCCTTCTCGGCGGGGGTCCGGTGGCGGTATGGACCGCCTTCTTTCTGCAGCAGGCGGGGATCCCCACCGTGTTCAGACTTCGCTCATCTCAGCGTGGCCGACATTTGGCCGATCAACTGACAGCTCAGGGACTGCCTTTGCAAGTCGCGCCCTCCCTGAGCGCCTTGCAGTCCTGGAATGCTAGGCTGCGCAGTGCGGTGAGTTGGGTGGGAGAGCCCCTGCCAGAGTTTCTTGGCTATCAGACCACTTTGTGGGTGGCGGTCCCCCACACTGAAGCGGTGCAGGCGGTGGAAGAGTGCCTGCAAGGGAATCTCAACGACTCCGTGTCTCAGGTGGTAGTGCTTTCTTCGGGGCTGGGTTTGAGCGCCGAGTTGCAGTTTCTCCTAAAGAACCGCTGCGGCCGTACCGTGCCGGTGGCTACCTATTCCAATTTTTTTGGGGCCTCCAAGATTTTGCACGGACAGTTCGCTCTCAAAGCCCTGAAGAGAACCATCCATCTGGGTGCCGACGAAGAGTCTCTCAAAGCATGCCAGCCTCTCAACGAGCAGCTTTCCGGGCTTTCGGTGCGGGTCTCTTCGCACCGCCATCCCTTGGCCGCCGAGATCCGCAACATTTGCCTGTACGCTCATGGAGCTTTCGGACTGGCGAGCTACACCCTGGAACGAGTTTTTGGCCTAGTGCAGCAGCCTCGTTTTCTCTACAAGCTTTTCCCCGAAGGCCCGCTGACCAGAGAACGCAGCAGATTGTATGCTCAGCTTTTTCTGGAGTTGTCGGAGGTCTGGGATAGGTTGGGTTTAGAGAGCTTCAACCTCCTGGAATTTCTCGACCACGAGAACTATCCGGTTCCGTCTGAGTATCTGTCACCTCAAGAGATCGCCACTTTCAGGGAGCAAACCCCTGAAAGACAGGGGGATCTGCTGTACTTTCGCTACACCGGTTTGTTGGTGGACCCCTTTGGTCAGCCCGACCAACAGGGGCGCTATCCTGATTTCTCTGCCGTGCCGGTGGAAGGCTACAGCCTGGATGAGCAAGGTCGGCTCAGGCTTCCCCGGATACCCGGAGAAGATCTGTTGAATCTCTATTCGGCACTGTCTCTTGGACAAAGCTTGGGGCTTGAGGTTCCGGTGCTGCAGGGACTCGAGCGGGAAGTGTTGTCGGTGGTTCACCGCACCCCGGACAAGCTCCGGCAGTTGCTCCTTGAGGAGCTTTTCAAGCTCAAAGCGGCTGGACAGCAACGTGCCAAGTGCGTTCTCAAGACATTGCCTCGAACTCTGGAGGAAGCGGTTTGAAGAGTTCTCTCACCGGCCTGGGATTTGCTGTTCTGGCTTCTCTTCTCTTTGCTTTGATGAACGCCTCAGCCAAGGGACTTTCGAGTGATATGGCCGTGCCAGAGATCGTTTTCTATCGCGGCGCTATTGGGGTGGGATTGACGGTGGTGATGATGCTGGTGGGAAAAATCCCCTTTAAGGTTTCGAACTGGCCTCTTCTGGTCAGCCGGGGTCTGGCCGGAGCTTTCTCCTTGATGCTGGCCTTTACCGCCATCTCTGAGATCCCCCTGGCCGACGCCTCGTTCTTGGCCCATCTGTCGCCGCTTTTCACCGCGATTTTAGGACTCTGGCTGCTTAAGGAGCGCTTGCCCAAGACCTTCTTTGGCCTGCTGGCGGTGGCCTTGGCAGGCGTGCTGTTGATCGCCTCTCCGTGGCACAGCCAACTGCAAGCCAAATTCGTAGCCCTAGGGACCCTGGGTGCCCTGTTGGCGTCGTTCGCTTCTATCGCCATCCGTCAACTCTCCAAGGACCACAACAACCAAACCATCATGTTGGCCTTTCTGCTGGCAGCTACCATCACCCCGGTTCCTTTCGTTTCCTGGAGCGAGCATAGCCTACCCCAGGGCTTTCCCTTGGTTTTGGTCTTCTTTCTGGGGACGGTCTCCTTTGCCGCCCAATACTGCCTCACCCAAGCGTACCGTCTGGAAAAGGCCGGTTTGGTGGCCACCGCCCGCTACTCAGGGATCGCCTTCAACATTCTTCTCGGCTTCCTCTTCTTCGCAGAAGTCCCCACTTTCTTGGCCCTTCTGGGCGGCACGCTGATTCTGATCACCTGCTTGGGTTTGAATCGATTGGCGCGCACAGCTTGGGGGTAATAGTCTTGACCTAGTCCTTGACCTGGTCTAGATATAGTCCTACCATGGAATCATGATATCGGAAAACCTGACCAAAGCCAAAGCGACTCTGAGCGCCCTGGTCAATGCGGCTCTTCAAGGAGAAGACGTCACGATCTGCAAAGACGGGGTTCCCGTGGTCAAATTGGTTCCTGTCCGTCCAGTCCTGGGTGAAGACCCGTGTCGCGAAATTCCTGAGCTTAGTGTTCGAGTCGGAGACGAAGCTCTGGCTCCGCTCGGCATGGAAGCCTGGGATGCCTGGGTGGAATGATCCTTTTAGATACTTGCACTTTACTCTGGCTGTGTGACCCTGATGTCACTCTGCCTGACGAGGTCACTCGGGTCATCCGGAAGACTTCTCCTTCAGAAAGGTACGTCAGCGCAATCTCGGCTTTCGAAATCGGCTTCAAGCACGCTCTCGGAAGACTTCAACTGTCCATGCATCCAAAATCCTGGTTTGAGCAGAATCTCGCCGCCAGAGGTCTCCGAAGTCTTCCGATCACCGACTCTATCGCGATGCGAGCCTCTCAACTCCCACGGCACCATCGCGATCCGGCGGACCGTTTCATCATCTCAACGGCCATGGAATACAACTTGCGCATTTTGACTCCGGACGAACATTTTTCGAAATACGCCGTTCAAATGTTATGGCATTCGCCGTCGGATAGGTAGGTGAGGTGTATTCATCTTTTCAGGCTTAGCCTGGCGGATTAACGGACTTGTGAGGTAAATCAAGGGCTTCTCCGCCCTTGACTTCTTATTGATAACAGGTTATCAATAAGTCATGAAGGCATCAAGTAAACTCCCCGTCACCGTTCTCTCTGGCTTCTTGGGTTCAGGAAAGACCACATTGCTTCATCGTATACTCCGCAATCGCCAAGGAATGAAGGTTGCCGTGATCGTCAATGACATGGCCGAGATCAACATCGACGCCGAACTCACTGATGGTCCGGGTGTAGAGCTTCTTCGGCAGGACGAGAAGTTGGTGGAAATGTCCAACGGATGTATCTGCTGCACCCTCAGGGATGACCTCCTGAAAGAGGTGACCCGCCTGGCCCAAGAGCAGCGTTTCGACTATCTTTTGATCGAGTCCACCGGGATTTCCGAGCCCATGCCGGTCGCGGCCACTTTTGCTTTTCGTGATCCAGAAACCGGCCATTGTCTTTTGGACCTCACCACTCTCGACACCATGGTCACCCTGGTGGATGCTTCCACGTTTTTGCAGCACTGCAAGGACTCAAAACCCCTTCCTTTAGTAGACCCTTCGGCCCATCAGGACGACCAGCGAGGCATCACCGAGCTTCTGGTGGATCAGGTAGAGTTCGCCGACGTGGTGATGGTCAACAAAACCGATCTTGTGACGGAGGAGGAGTTACACCAAGTTTTGGCCTCCATCCGACGGCTCAATCCCAGCGCCGTGGTCCATCTAACCCAACACGCCAACGTCGACTTGGATAGTGTTCTGGCCACGGGTCTTTTCGATTACGAGAAAGCCAAAACTATGCCCGGCTGGTATCAAGAGTTGATGGGGCAACATCTTCCTGAAACCGATGAGTACGGGATCGGAAGCTTCGTTTATCGGGCCAGGAAACCGTTCCATCCCGAAAGGTTGATGGCCGCTTGCGGTAGCGAGTGGAAAGGGGTACTCCGCTCCAAGGGATACCTTTGGAAGGCCAACCATCACAACGAAACTTTGGCCTGGTCTCAGGCCGGCCAGGCTATCACTTTCGAAGGGGCGGGCCGCTGGTGGGCGACGGTTCCTCGGGAACACTGGCCTAAAGCGCATTTGGGCTGGATTGAAGCGCGCTGGCAAGAGCCCTTCGGAGATCGAAGACAGGAGTTGGTGTTCATCGGGGTCGACTTGGACCAAGCCGCTCTAACCGCAAAGCTCGATCAGGCTCTTCTGACAGAAGATGAGCTGGCTCAGGGTCCTGAAAGCTGGTCTAAATTGGCTGAGCCCGTAGCGGTGGGAGTGTGAATTCAGATGGCAGGCTTCCGACTTCCGCAGAGCTTTTCCGAGTGGAGATACTGCATCGAGGTTCTCTGCAACACTCCCCTCACCCCAACCTACGTAGAGCAGCGCATCCAGCAGCTCAAGACCTTGAATAATAAGTTGGACAAAAGATTCGTAGAACTCTATGGTGAGGAGCATCGTCGACAGGTGCTAAGCTGGTTCGAGAGGGTGAAGGGGGAAGCGCTCTGGACGGCTCTACCACAGTGAAGTGCCAGTCGGGAGCGGACTGGGCTAGGTAAAGAAGTTCTGCTCCGGTTCCTGCTCCCACAATCAAGACTCGGGCCTGGCTGGGGAGTTTGCTCAGAACGAGGCGCGTGTTCAGGTGCAGGGCTTCTTTGAAAGGAGCCAGGCGGGCGTAGCGGTCATCGTAGCCGGAGGCTCGCTCGCCGTCAAAAAGAATCAGCGGTTGTTTCATGAGCCCAGTTTAGCCGACTTCACAAGATCGGGATTGAACAATCTTGACATGATTTGCCCTAGTGAGCCACCAGGGTCGGGTTCAATTGTTCACGTCTTCTCGCCCGCGTACGGCCATCATGGTTGCCGACATGGTGGCAACTAATACCTCTTTATCTTCGCTGTGGGCGAAGGCTGAGGCTTCGCAGAAAGTGATATTGCGACCAGCTTTGACCACTCGGGCTCGAGCCGAGTAGATGCTCCCCTTGGCGGGGCGCAGTAGGTTGGTTTTGAACTCAATGGACAGCACCGCAGCGTCTTCGGACATGGTGGAAAAGGCCGCGTAGCCGCAAGCGCTGTCGAGAGCGGTTGCCAAGACCCCGGCATGAATAAATCCGTGCTGCTGGGTGAGATCCTCACGGTGGTCAAAGGTGATATCCACCTCGCCTTTGGCCACTCGTTGCAGACTCATTCCCAAGGTGTGCATGACGGCTTGTTTTTCAAAGCTCTCTCGAACCCTTAATTCAAAATTCATGGGAGTGGCTTTGTAGGGTCGGGGCCATTTACCTTGGACCCTTGGGATTTGAACGGGGCACTCCCAGAATTCCCGCTTTAAGGCGGCTAGGCGAGGTCCAGAGTCGAATCTACACTCTCGACTGACTTTTCGGTTGGACCTCATAGCCAGGGTCACCATACAGCTACATGTGTCCACAGGTGTCGCAGTAGTATTCTTCACATGCATCACACCAAACTATCAAAGTTCCTCCACAGCCAGGACAAGTCAAGCCATCCCCTCCGCCATCGTCTCCTCCGCCTCCGTCGTCTCCTCCGCCATCATCTCCGCCGCCGTCGTCTCCGCCTCCATCGTCTCCGCCTCCATCGTCTCCTCCGCCGTCGTCTCCGCCTCCATCGTCTCCGCCGCCATCATCTCCGCCTCCGCCGTCGTCTCCGCCTCCATCATCCCCCCCGCCGACCAGAACTTCGGCTTCGGGTATAACGACTCTCCCGGTAGGCACCTGGGGGTTGCTGCCATCGGCTGGTCGAGTGCCGTCCACCGGGTTTAGAGCAATCTCTTCTGTTCCGGGGGGCGGAGGGCCGGCTTTTCCAGGATCGCCGGCGATTTGAGTCGACTCCTGGTGACTGGCGACTTTGATGGTCGTGGCAGTGAAGGCGCTTCGCCCATTGAGGGAAACTCCTCTCAGGTTGACATCGTAGTGCACTGTACTCTGGGTTGCATTTACCACATCGGCGATCAAGGCCCCAAAGAGTTGACTGTTCAGGATGTTCACTCTCATGCGGTGGCCGGCTACGACTCCATGGAATTCACTGTTGACCATAGTGAAAGTAGAGTGATCACTCATGGTATAGATCTGGAGTCGGCGAGGATTAGGTGGACCGCCCGTTGCGCCGGCTCCTGCGTTGACGATAACGTTGCTTAGGTCGACATTCCCGGCGACATAGATCACTACGGGGAATTCATCGTTGGCGTGAACATTGATTTGGGTCGGACCGTTCAAGAAGTGAGGATCACTTCGAAACGTCAGGTCTCCTGAGACGTAGTATTCACCAGAGAACAGGTTCGTACTAAAGTTTCGACTTTCGGATGAAGGCCAGTGCGGTCTGGCCCAGTCTGGATTGTTAGCTCGTATGTCAAGATTGCTGTAGCTACTTTGTAGAGGAAGGTGACCTCCCAGTTCTGCAACTTCCCAGAGGAAAACGAAGTCGTCGCCGCTTCTGTAAGGGATCCTCAAATCCGTAGTTGGGGCAGGGGAAGTGGGAAGTGAGGTCCGAAAGCGAAAAAGTTCCTTGTCATTATCTAGGGAAAGAGTTTGTCCGCTAGAAGTGGCTCCACTGCCCAACGAGACTACCCCGGTGGGATTCGATCCGAGTCCAGAATAAACGTTCCCATCTACCCAGCCTCCAAGGACTTGAATGGCAAGGGAATTGCTGCTGTTGGTTCCGAGGTGAGCAAGTCTTCTTGCCGCACCTTGGCTGCTGACTGCTCCATCGACAACGCTGGAGTCGTAGCACAGGACATCGGTAGAGTTGAGATTTATGCCGGTATTTCCAAATATTGCATGGTCAAACGTCGGGCGAAATCTCTCGACCAATCCTATCAGGGTTCCGGTTTGGTAGGAACCCACTTCCCCGAGATAGCCGCGAGCTCGAACCCAGGCCATCCCTGGTGGGACCCAAGTGTTGTCTGGAGCAAGGATCGCCGAACCATCGGAGCTGCTGATGTTGTTGTGAACCTCGACGGTGCAGTACAGATTTCCGCTGTCTCCGAGTTCAAGCGTCCAAAGACTTGGTTCCCAATGAACGTCCTGGTCCAGCTCGGCTAGAGCGGCCTGGATTCCGGCATAGGCGGCAAATCGAGCTTGCCTTTCCCAACTTTTTTCAGATACCGTCCTCAGATTCTTTAAGGCTACCGTTCCGAGAGCGGCGACGATCAAAGCGAAGATAAAGACCTTGACCAGTACTAGAAAGAGCGCAAATCCCGTAGACCGGACCATCTCACCTTTTCGCAAATCCGGACCCCCCAAAAACAAAACTCTCCGAAGCACTTGATAATGATCAATCAATATCATGTGCTGGGCTTAAGGTCAAGGTTTGCGAGGATCTTCGAGCCATGGCCACCGGCTCTCATCGACTCCACTCCGCGAGTTCGGTTTTGATGGGAACTCATGGGGCCGCCGAAGTGGTGCTCGGGGTGCAAGGATTCGTGCCTGGTGCCTGCTTGGCTGCCGCTCAGCTGACCAACAACGCCTCCATCACCATACCGCTCTACTTGGGCCTGGGTGCTGGGACTCTCGCTCAAGTGGCCCTAAAGCACTAAGAACCAGCAACCCCCCTTTTCTTGACGGCCAGTCTCAATCGGTCCGGCCGTCCCTGTCCCGAGTTCATAAACCTTAAGGAGATTCCCTATGCTTATTCAAAACGCTTCTAACCCTATGCCCAAGAGCGCCCCCTCGACGACTCTGTCGAGCCTAACCCAGAAAGGAAAATCATGTTAACCGAAACAGCCATCAAGAAAGTCCTAGGACGAATAGCCCAGAGTGGAGTGGAGAAAGCTCCGGAGTGCTTTCAAGAATGCTTGAAGTTCTTTAAGCTCTGCGTAGCGTATCCCGGAGAATTCTTCGTTCCCTCTGCCAAGGTGGACGAAGCCTGGCACGAATTTGTTTTGTGCACCCGAGAGTACACCGAACATTGCGCTCAGGAGTACGGCTCTTACATCCATCACGATCCCTGCGATGAGCCCGATCTTAAGGGTTACCAAAGAACTCGAGACGCGCTCAAAGCCGAGTTCGGCGAGATCGACGAGTCGTTCTGGCCACCGCTCGAAGCGGGAGCCTGCACCGGCACCTGCAAAACCTTGCTGGTGGCTGGAAGTTGCACGGGAACCTGCCAAAGCGGAACTTGCAAGCCCTTCTTTTAAGCTGCACTTTGCCGGAAGAGAGCGTGGCCCACAGTTGCTTGGTGCCAGCCTCTTTCGGCAATTCCAGGCGGTCTCAGGAAAACTCTTCAATACGAAAGCCCAACAGCCGGGCCACCTCGCGTTGCCGTTCATCGAGAGTCAGAAACCAGAGGTCGCTGGGTTTTTGGCTGATTGACAGGGCCACCGCTAGGTGCCAGAGATCGGCACCTCGCACATAGCCGGCGCTGAGGACCAGAGCAAACTCAGGGCCTAAGGTTCGTTTGGGTAGGATCCAGCCGATACCCTTGAGCAGGGCGGAATCGAAGGGAACGTGCTCTCGGGCAAAAGCTCCCCGGAGCTCAGCTTCCAGCAAATTAGAAGAGAGCAGTTCGTCAAAACTCGAGAGCCTTTCGGACACCCCGGCGCTCCCAGGCTCCCCGAAGGCCACGGCCACGCAACACGAAGTGTCCAAATAGGCAACCCGCACTCCGTTTAGTCTCGATCTTGGAGGAAACGCTCGAGGGCCCCTGGCTGATCCACTACGGTCTTCAAACCCCCGGCTAACGACTTGGCGCGTTTTAAGACGCCTTGGTCAGAGAGTTTTTGCAAGTGGTCTTCGAAGTCTGTTGGCGAAGGGCTGATGGGCCGCACCTCGGCGACAGGCTCGCCTCGATAGGTGATGGTGACCACCCTCCCCTCCCTCACTTTGCGGAGGAGTTCTGACAGATGAGCTTTCGCCTCGTAGGTTGAGTAAGTGTCTTGACTCACACTTTCATTTTAGACAGTCTAGTCAGACTGGTCAAGTTTGATCGAGGAATTCTGGACTTCTAGAAACTATCCATCATAGGAGGGTCCCTGTCTGCTTCAAAAATGTATGCCAAGCGAAGCTTTACTCAGAGGTTGGGGTTCGAGTCCGGGAACTCTCAGCACCGCTCGAGTCTGATCGCTCTAACACCGACGAATATTTCTGGACTCCCCGAGGTTGCTGTCGGTCAGGGTGCATGCGACGAGTGAGGGCCAAAAGAGCGGCCCACTTCTCGATACATTTAGGATGACCGGATGGCAGCCAGAGCGCTCTTTCGGCGTCTTCGAACGATTCGAATCTTTCAAGGGGCATTTTCCTCACCTCCCAATCCGAATTTTTGCTGTAGGGCTATGGCATCGTTGCGATCTCGGGGTCGGACCGTATTTCTTTTCATCTTGAAGAGGGCCTCCGGTGTCGCTACTCGGACTTTCTTGGAATCGACATCCAGCACCATGGCCTCGAGGTCGGAAAACTCGAAGTTTTCTCCGACGCGGGTCATGAGATCGATGACAAAGGCTCCCTGAGGTGGACCGTACCTTACGACCGGATAATCGCCGCAGAGGTCGTCCGCAGAGATTTCGTCGATGCAAGGATCATCCCAGACATCGTGAAGAGCTCGGCGCAATCGCTCAATATTGTCGGGGCTAGGTTTGATGAAAAGATCGATGTCCTCCGTCGCTCTGACCAGCCCGTGCAGGTTGACCGCCATGCCTCCCACGACAAAATAGTCCACTTCGTGCTCTTCCAAAGCATCGATGAGCAAGAAGAAATAGTCCTCTATGCTTTGCTCCGGTTTGCTCACTTGGATTCTATTCGGGCAGGTTTTCGGTTGCCCCTGGAAGGAGGTCAAGCAAGGCGGTCTTCGCCGACAGGTCTTAACCTGGTGCGAGAAGGTTCAGCAGCAAGAGCTTTACTCAGGGGTTGGTG
>JBJHCR010000202.1:0-11826 GCA_050486105.1 Vulcanimicrobiota bacterium | reverse complement strand
GTGCTGCCCTTAACCCCCATTTGGACTCTTCTGGCCATGCCCTCAGCTCACCAATGGTTTCCCGACTATCTGCTCCCCGAGCGCCTCAACACCGCCGGAATTCTCGGCGCCCTGTTTGTCATCATCGGCTCGGCCATGGTGGCCAAGGTGGGGCGGAGCTAGAATGTTCGGGGGGACGCTTCAGATGGCCGACCAATGCTCAAGGGAGCTTGGGAATAATCGAAAGAAGGTCGCGACCAAAAGCCCATGATAAAATTCCTGTTCTTCTTGCTCCTCATCGTCACCCTAGGCTTTCTTGGTGGAAGAACCACCGAGGTTGCTGCCCAAGGTGAAACGGTGGCCCCAAACCGCAAAAATAAGCCATCCTCCTCGAGTGGTCCCCCGGCCGCCCCAACGGTGCAAAGCCTGAATGCCTTCAGCAGAGTGCTCTACGAGCAGGTCTACAAAGGCCAAGATCACAACCTGGCCGTCAGCCCCTTGGGGTCGTACATCCTGCTGGCTCTACTCCACGCCGGAGCTGAGGGAGAGACTTTAGAGGCCATCGAAAAAAATCTGGTTCTAGACTCCTCCCATCTCCAGAATGTCTCCACCCTGGTGGAATCTCTGGATGCCTTGACCTCGCTCACCCTCGCCCAGAGGATCTATCTGTCTCGGGAAACCACCTTGCGATCCGACTATCAGTCCCGGGTTGGTTCCCTATTCCAGGAGCCCACAGAGCATGTCCCCTTCCGCCAAAATCCGGAAGAGGCGGTCCAAGGCATCAATGAGTGGGTCGAGGAAAAGACCGCCGGGCTGCTCAAGAACTTCCTCTCCCCCTTGTCCCAAGACACTTGCTGCGTGCTGCTCTCGGTGCTTCACTTCAAAGGCCAGTGGGCCAAAACATTCGATCCCAGAAACACCGTGGCCGGCACCTTCACTCGAAACGACGGCAGCAAACTCACTGTCCCAATGATGCGCTTGACCGACACCTTAGCCGTGCAGCCCACCGAGACCGGCACCTTACTGAGCTTGAGATACACCGATGAAACCGAGTGTCTACTTTTTCTTCCCAACCCTGGAAAGTCCCCAGAAAGCCTGCTGTCCGAATCTCAGGCCGCAGAGTTGCTCAATTCAGAATTCTCTGAACGCGTGAAGGTCAAGCTCGAACTCCCCCGGTTCGGCTTTGAAACCGAAACCTTCGAATTGACCGAAGCCTGGGCCAAAATCGGCCTCGGACCCCTTGTCGAAAACCCCAACCTCGACGGAATGCTGGAGATCCAAAATTCAGAGCCCCTGCTGGAACTGCAGGTGCTTCACAAAACCTTCATCAAGGTTGACGAAAAGGGAACCGAAGCTGCCGCAGCCACGGCTGTGGTGGCCTTGGCCGGAAGCGCTCCCTCTCCAGTCGAACCCCTCCTCTTACGCTTCGATCGCCCGTTCCTCTTCCTCCTTCGCCACTCCGAGTCTCGAGCGATTTTTATGATTGGCCGGGTGGATCAGCCAGAGCTCTGGTCAGGCCCTTAGAAGACCGACTCAACCCTCAGCTCACATTCGGGCCCAGAAGGGACCAAGCTCAAGCCTACTCGCGAGGGCCTTGGCACTCCTCAAGCGATGCCGTAGGCTTCGAAACTCCAAGAGAAAGTCGTTGGCATTCTGTTGTGCTCTTTGGCGTTGAGTGGCCAAGACTGCCCCACCAATACCGGCCAGGCCAAGGCCGAGGGCAGGATTGACCAGCAAGGTCACCGCCCCCGCCGCGATCGCCCCGCCGGCCAAGGCGCGATTCAGTTTTTTGCCGGCGGCCTCCAATCCCCTAAGGTCCGGCGCAGGGGCGTCCAGGTAAATCTGATAAACCTTCTCCAGGGCCGAAGTGGCGCGCTCATGCTTGGCCGAAGAGGACGTCAAAAGCATAGTGCTTAGGTCTGTGCCGAGATCGTCAGCGTTGAGGAACACGTCGACAGTACAGATTCCGGAAGGTTCCGAGAGGAGATCCACCTGGGTGACCACTCCGTGCCGAATCCAAAGAATTCTGGACCGGAAAGCGTACTCTTTCTGGTCCTCTTTGCCAAGCTGCAATTGCTCAAGATTGGCTCGAAGAAGAACCGCTGCCGAAGCCCCGGTAGGGTCTCCCTTAAGCGGCAAGGGCTCACCCTTCAAGCTCGGCCCGAGCAGTTGATCAGGAAGAAGCAAAGGGGGAGCCGAAGGCTTAAGAAAATCGAGTTGCACGGGCACGCTGACAATGGAAAAGATGGTCTCAGACTGCACGGGAAATCCATTCATGAGACGACGATCCAAATAGATCGGAATAGGGCAAAGATGAGCGCAGTGAGACAAAATCTGCAACAGCTCGGCACTCTGCCTCACATGAGACGTGCCACGCGCAAATAGGGCTGCCAGCCCACCGTCTAAAGACTGGTGAGTTACGGCCAAGTAGAGATGAGGGTAAATCCGAGAAGAGGCCATCCTCTGCAGAGACTGGCCGTTCCAAACCAAACTCTCCGACGTCCAAGGAAGTGCGAGCTGCACCCCTCGGTTCTGGCCGATGGTCACAGCCCACAGGCCTCGTCTCAACTCCTGGAGAAACGGACTGACCTGAAGGTCCGGATTGAGAAATGCTTGTTCCACCTCGTCTAGCGAAAGCTCTTCCAAGTCGAATTCCAGCCAAGCTTCCCGACTGGTCAGACTGATCCGGATCTCCCGTGCATTCGGGCTGAGAACAGCAGCTTGCACCATCTTCAGGATCCAGGCGCCGGCAAAAGGCAATTGGAAAGATCCCAACTTCTTAAGTGCCTGATCTAGGGCGAGGGTGAATTGCCCCTCCGACTGCAACCGACCCTCCTGATGCTGCAGGGAAAGAAATCTCTCAAGCTCTGAATGGTGTTCCAAGAAAAATCCTCTCTCGTCGTCTTTTCCAACCTTGATTAGAGACCTGGAGACCCTGTTCTCACGACGTTCCCAAAATCTTCCCTACTCGCCTAGGAAAGGAACTTAGACTCCCAAGGTGAGTTCACCCTGGCTGACTCCAAGGCCGTTCTGCTCTCTCCCAAATCCAACCCTCCCGGGCCTCGTCAACCGAACCCGCAAACTTAAACTTGACAGAGCACTAGTCTGCTTTGCTCTCTGGCCTTCGGTGACATCAGGACTAGAAAAACGCCGAGGATGTGCAGCCAAGACTGCGAAGCTTGACCGCTAAATGCACCTTCTCAGAGATCAAAGCGTCATCGAGGGGAGTGAACCCTAACTGGTTTACGACATTCTTCTCTGCACCACGATGGATCAAAAAAGCGGCTGTCCGCACCTTGCTCTGCTCGGTGTCATCTTGGGTCCAGACTGAGACACAAAAAGCCAAGGGCGAAAACCCGGCTATGGGTTCGCTGATGGAGGCGCCACGGTCTAACAACAAACCAATCAGGCCTAGGTGGTTGGTAATGATCGCAGTCCCCAGAAGGGGAGTGTCAGATTCTTCATCCCTAATTCCGGCCCCAGCGTTAAGAGCTGAGGTGGCCGCCGCCAAAGACCGCTTCGCGATGGCCTCGGACAAGATCGTATTCGGAGACTCCCCGGCTTGAAGCCGTTGAAGCAGTGCCTTAGTCTCCTCAGGGGGGTCCGGAGGATCGGGGACTGGAGTTTCCGGGAGATCTTGGTCTTCTGCCAAAAGAGGTGGTAGAGCTTGAGAGTCCTGGTTTAGAGCTCGGTCCCTTTCAGCTCTAGCTTCAAGGTCCTCAGGGTTGAGCGACAAAACATGCTCAAGGTCGACAACCGCCTCAGCAAACCGCCCAAGCATGCGTAAGAGTCTTCCCCGGTTGAAGAGAGCCACCGAAGTGCCCGGTTGAGCCTGAAGAACTCGATTGAGCAACTCCAAGCCCTCTTGACCTCTTCCCTGGAAAAGCTGAGCCGAAGCACAGTTGATCAGCGCCGCCGTCATTTCGGGATTGAACTCCAAAGCTCGCCGGTAGTCCGTTTCAGCCAAGGCGTAGCGACCCCGACGAAGGTTGGCATTTCCGCGATTGAAATAGAGCTCGGGATCGCTTGTCTCGAGCCGGATCGCTTGACTCAGAAATCCGCAGGCTTCGTCGTGGCGCCCAACTTGGCCGAAAGTCACGGCGGCGTTGTTCAGGATCCAAACCTTCTCCTCCGGCGTTAGGTCTTCATTCTCGACATCTTCGATGGCCAAAGAAAACTGACCCATCGCCTGCTGATGCTTGCCTAAAGAGCTCAACGCTAAGCCCAACTGAGCTCGAAACATGGGATTCTTAGGCTCGAGGCGAAGGCAGCTCTGGTAGTCGGCCACCGCCTCCTCGAAGCGCCTCTCCAAAAAATGGAGGCCAGCTCGAGTTTCGTAAGCTCTAAGATACTTGGGGTCGAGTTGCAAGGCCCGGTTCGCAGCGGCAAGGGCCTCTTCAGTGCGCCCCAGGTCGCGCAGAATCTGGCACCGGTTGAAGTGGGGCTTAGCATAACCGGGATCCAAAGTGATAGCCCGTTCTACGGCTTCAAGCCCAGCATCGTGGGAGCCCGTTTCTCTCAGAGCGCTTCCCAAGTTGTTGTAGTGGGTGGCAGCATTGGCCTGATCCAGTTGAGCCAGCGCCTGCAGATCGGGGATTGCTTGCTGGAGATGTCCCACCGACATGAAAAGCGTACTGCGAATACTTCGAGCCTCTACATGATGAGGGTCGCTCTGTATAGCCGCCTCGAGACAGGCGAGAACCTGCACTGGGTCTCCGGCACTCAGGTGGTTTACAGCCTGTTGACAAAGTTCGTCAGCCGAAGGCTTGCGCCGAAATAGACCGCCCATGGTAAAGTGAGTACCCCAACCAGTACAAACCTCCTGCAAGGCAAGGCGGCAAGGACTTCCCCAGCGGCCGGGCTGCAAGACTAGAGGATAGGTGAGGCGCTTCCTAGCTCAATTCGGGAAAATACTGGCTTCGAAACCTGTTTTCAAAGGCCACCAGGTTGTCGAATTCTCGGATCCACAGGGAGGCACCCTCGGGCATTCCTTCGATCAGCATCCCTCCGATGAAACCGAACATAGAACAATCCACCCAACAGGGTCTTTCACCGAAAAAGAAGTCCTTTTCACCTAGGTGTTGAGAAAGGTGGCTGACCGCTTCCCGGGCCCGACGATCCACCTCGGAAGCCGGGTGGCGGCCCACCCCTTGAGCAATCGCGCGCTTGCGGGCTCCGTGGCGCGCATAGCGGGCCAGAAACGGGCGCAGCAAAGGCTGGACACCGGAAAAGAACTCACGGGCCACCACAGAAAAGTTCCCCGGCAAAACCCAGCGCTGGTAGATGAGCAGAAAATACAGGTATTCTTCTACCGAGGTCACCAAATGATAAGCTGAAGTTCGCTGCTCGTCGCTGAGCCAGTCATCCACTTCGCTTTGAGTGACAGCCCGGACATAATGAACGATCTCATCGCTTCCTGCTACCACCCGACCCTGGTGCAAAAGCACCGGCAACTGACCCCGGGGAGACTTCATCGGAGTGCCCCGAATGGCGGAATAGTTCGCTCCGGTCACACGCAAATAGGCCTCGGCCTTAACACAAAATGGGCTCGGGTCGGGAACCCCAAAAGCCGGCCCGAAATGCACCAATCTCATCTTCTCTTGATTTTCCATGAAGACAGTGTAGCAGATCGCAGATCAAAGCGGACTATCAGCAGACCAGAAAGAACGCACTCGGCCCAACCCGGTTTGACGTGATCATCCTTGAGACAGACCAGATCTCTGAGATTGGAGAACTGAAAGCTCTCTCTCGCAATGTTCCGATCATACTCCTTCACAAAAATGCCAACCATCGAGTGGGCCTGGCAGCCATCCGGGAGGGAGCCTCAGAATATCTGACCGAGGAGGAAATGGGCTCTGGGACGCTCTTTCGAGTCTTGCGCTACTGCGTAGAGCGGGCCCAGGTCGAGTAGGCTCTGGAGGCCAGCCGAGCTCTGGTCTTCCGAAGCCAAAAGATGGAGGCTATCGGTCGCACCTTGGCTGGAGTGGTGCACGATTTTCACCACTTTCTGCAGGTGATCTATGGGAACTGTAGCCTGATGAAACGGATGAGTGACCAGCCTGTCATGGATGAGATTCTACGAACTCGATAAGGCCCCCCAACCTCAAGGGGTGATGGTCTCAGAGTTCAGCCCCAGGATCCTCAAAGCCATCGACAAGATCGACGAGCAGGTCAAGACCTTGAGAATTCCCTTTGCCCGACACGAGCTTCAACGGGCCCTGATGAGCACTACAGAGATGGAATGAAGCTCTTTAGCGGGGCTCGACCGAACCCTCACGAGGTCGCATGATGAGCTTTTTTGCACCCAATTCCACCATCAACTCCTGACTGTCAAGACCCCAGGAAAGAGCGTGAATAGTTCCAATCGGTGGCTCAAGAACAACAAGGGGACCCACGGTCGCTCCCTCATTGGACCATACTTGGCAGTACCAACGGTCCTGTTCGTCGCAAATGATGGTGGCGGTCAACTCTCCGTCGTGACTGACCAGGGTCTGCACCACCTGATCTGAAGCCGGAAGCCGCAGCACCTCAGGCTCTGAAACTTTCGCATCCAAAGCCCCTCCCAGAAAAAAACCGAAGCCTGCCAGGATGGCTAGGAGCACAGCATTCACATACTTCATTAGAGTGGTTTCACCCTATCCGCTAGATAATCCTGCCAACTTCGCAGGACAGACCAGGTCCCTTCTTCGAACCTTCTTTGAAGCGCCTTCATCATTGTTGTTTTCCCAGGCGCAACTCCCAAGGGCCTCAGCCTGGTTGTCCAAAGTCGTGCAGGCTGCGGTGCTCTCTCAAGCCGATCTGCTGCGGAGATTAAGTCGGAAGGGTTAAGCCTGAAGGTTCTGGATGCCCACCGCTGGAAAAAAATCGAATGAGAACGAGGCGCAGCTCAATCCTGACCACAAGAATACTTGCTGTGATAATCCTGGGTGTACTTGGGTTGAGTTGGCCAACCGAAGCCCAAAGCACCGGAATATTGGCCTCTTACAACCCTCGTGAGGCCTGTTTTCTTATCGATGGGGAAAAACAATGCTTTGGAATCACCCGGCAACAGTTTGCCACCCTCAGCCGAACTGGCTTGGGTAGCTCATGGGAAGTGTACCCAAGCGGCGACAGCCTGGCCTCATGCTTACCCAGAGGGACCGACCGAAGTATCGTGGAGGCCTTGGACACTCTGGAAAGGTTTGCCCGGGCCATCGACCGTCGAGACTGGAGGCTAGCTCAAAGCATGCTTTCAGATGAAGACCGACATAAGAATGACCTACCAGGCTTCGAGCGAAAGTGGTCTCTGTGGCCCATCTCCACAGAAGAAATCGATTGGGCGCTCATCGCTGTAACCTCAGATCGCATCGACGTTCGCATCGTGAAGATCGCCATGGAAGCTGACGATAGGTTTCAAGACTTTCACATCTACGGCTTTCATCTCCTTAAGGTCGACAACTCCTGGAAAATTCTCCAAGGGCCGTCCTCTTTTCGTCAAGTATGGTCCCCAAGCAAGGAAACTCCCGGATTTATGGGCCACCGAGTTCTGTTTGCGTCCATACGACCTTCATCGGTCTCCGGCGACCTGCCGAGGGCTTCTTCACAATATCTTCACAGTTTTGCCAAAAAGTCTCACAGCTCCTGATTAGGATGGAGATATTCCATACCTAAAGGAGAATGATGATGACTCACCCGAAAACGCTTCTGACCACCTTGATGGCGGTCATAGTCGTTACCGTCAACCCCGCCTTCAGCCAGGAGGCCGACCCCACACCCCCCGACCGACCGGTGCTGAACGCCTTCGTGGAGGCCTCGCCAAGACAACGATTGTTGGCCCTGCGAATGGTAGAGCAACAAAGAACAACTCTCGGCCCTCAAATTCGAGCCGACCTCAGCGAAATCTACCCGAATTTTTCCGAGAGTTTGGTGCGAGCTGCTCTCAACACCATAGACGAGCATCCGGGCCAAGCCCTAGTTCTTTGGGAATCAACCCGAGCACGGTTTGGTCCTCGTCTTGACAACTTGAGAAGGGCCGTGCGCGAAGATCTTGAGGCCACCTATCCGGACTTCCAAAACCGGTTAGACCGGGCTTTGAGCTCCCACCTTACTCCTCCCTTCTTGAGCATCATCCAAGAATCCCATTCAGCTCACCTTGGCGAGCCATCGTCCGATCTTCTCTTCTCCCAGTCACCGAGCGTGAAGACTCTACGAGAGCGATTAACGCTCGCACGCACTAGAGGGATATCGCAGAAAGAAGGTCAGCAGATACTCGCCCGACGCTCACGGCTCATCGAACTTTTCCGGCAGCGATTAGATGCCCAACCAGAACTGGCTTCACGTTTGCTTGAACGGCGCACAGCTCAAAGGCGAGCGGCGCTTGAGAGCCTACAGCGCGAATTCCCTGGAGCCGCTGAAATCGTCCTACTCGCCGTGGAAAGAACCGACCCTGGCCTAGGCACCGAAGTCGGACGGCATCTCTTGGCCGAATCCGCAGGTCTGCGAGGCCGACTCTGGGTTCATCTCGAACAGGAACTTCCTGGACTAGAAGCTGCTCTGCGGACAGTCGTTGAAAAACGCGCCGGGGATCTCAGAGTTCATCTCATGAGAATCCTCAACGGATAGGAAGAAGCCCCATCTCTCAACAAGGAGGACCCAGAGTCTTGGCCCAGACGGATACTCCCCTGGTGTTGGTGGTCGACGACCACCTCGACCTGCAGAACTTGATGCGAGACTGCCTCCAAGCCAGTGGACTCCGGGTGATCTGCGTCGGAAACGGAGCGAGTGCCGTGCAGACCCTGTCCCTGCACCCAGTGGAGCTGGTAGTGTTGGATCTCAACCTTCCTGGCTGCGACGGCTTCGAGGTTTGCCGACAGGTGCGGCAGACCTCGAAGCTTCCTATCATCGCCGTCAGCGCCCGCACCGACAGTCTCGACAAAGTTCTGATGCTAGAACTCGGGGCCGATGACTACCTCACCAAGCCTTTTCACCCTCGGGAACTGGTAGCCAGAGTTCAGGCTACCCTGAGACGCCGAAGATGGGATAAGGACTCAAGCAAAGAGCAAGGTAAATACTTAGACCGCCCGCCCCTCTGCCTCAACAGCGAACTCAAACAGGCCCGTCTAACCAATGAACTTCTGGAACTCACCCCCATCGAATTCGGCCTGCTCTGGCACCTGGCTCTGAGAAGCGGAGAAAACCTCAGCAGGCAGCGTCTCCTGGACCTTGTTTGGGGCTCGGATTACCCCGGAAATGAGCGTACGGTGGACAGTCATATCAAATCCTTGCGCAAGAAAATGCAGGCCGTCCGGGCGGAGTTTCGTCCCATTCGCTCTGTTTGGGGCGTGGGCTATCGGTATGACCAATAGAGCCCAAGAGCACTCCAAGTCGGTCACTCTCCAACAGCGCTTTCTGCTGCTTGCCTTGTGCCTTCTGGCCGCCGCCGCCGCCTTGTCGTTACTTCTCACCACGGCTGCCATCGGCCGCCCCCTGGGCCAAAAAATCTTCACCCTACAGGAAGAAAATCGTCTCTTTCATCTAGCTCAGCGAGCACCGCTGGAGCCCTTGAGCGCTGAAGACCAAGCGGATATTGTAGAAGAGGTGAACCCCGATGATGACCGGCCAGCCATTCCTCTTGGGTCGGAACGCCGACTGGTGAGCACCAAATCTTTAAACCTGGAAACCATCTGGAGCATTCTGCCCCTTCCACCTGCCCGAGGATTAGGGGCCCTAGTCTTCGGCTTCGGCCTTCTGTACATGCTCTCGACCCTGCTGGCGGCCAGAGTCACTCAACCTCTATCCGAATTGCTCCAGGCTATTCGAGCCCTGAGGCAAGACCAACTTCCCATGCCAATTCATCCCCCCCGGGAGCGCGAACTCGCTGAACTCGCCCAAGCCTTCCAGGACATGGCGGAAGAATTGACCGCTCGACAGCGCGAACTTCAAGCTGCATTAGACCAGAAAAGGCAACTCTTTGCCTACGTCAGCCACGAACTGAAAACCCCCCTGACGGTTCTCGCCGGATATCTCCAGATGATGCAAGACCAGCAAATGGGAGAACTGCCGGAATCCAGCCTCACAGCTCTGGATATTATGCAGCGTAATACTCGACAACTTTCTACTCAGGTCGATGAATTACTCCTGGCAGCCCGCCTTGACGCGGGCCTGGCGGAGCCAGAGCCGGTCACCTTTGATTTGGATGAATTCATCGAAGAACTGGCTCACGAATTCCGTCCTCTAGCCGAACAGCGTGGCTTGAAACTCGAGACCAAAGAAACCGGGCTGGAACATCTGGTCACTCTGGACCCGAACTGGTGCCGCCAAATCTGCTGCAATCTCCTCACCAATGCCTTGAAGTACACCGAAGAAGGCCTGGTGGGCATCGAAGTGTGGAGAGAGAAAAACAGACTACAGGTCGTGGTTCGAGACACCGGTCCGGGAATCGACAAAGTCTGCGCCGACCACCTGTTCCAGGATTTCGCCCGAGGCCCCAACACCGAAAACATCCCTGGTCACGGCCTAGGTCTAGCCCTGAGCCGCCGACTGGCTCAACTGATGGGGGGTGATCTTCATCTCGAGAAGGCAAGCCAAGGAACAACCATCAGTTGGAAGATAGACCCAGATTATGCGTAGGAATTCACTCGTTCATCTCTCGGCTACATCCCGGCAATCTCACCGGTTTATGGTGAAGTGGGAAAAGTCCCGCGAGCGACAAACGGTGAGCTTTTCGATCGCAACAAACTGGAATCCTTGAGGTCCACGCTTCGCTTTCGCAATCAATTGGACTCAGCGATCGTATTCCCTGGAATACGCAGACTTGACAGAGCCCTAAGTTCTCGAGAAAGAATCGTTGAGTTCTTTGAGTGCCAAGGGCCAATTTTCCTCATGCCCGTCACGGGACTTCTCGCTCACAAATCCAGAGTGAGTCAGGCGGAGCAGGGTATCGGCGCCTTGGGCCAAGAGTTCTACGCGAATTATTGTTTCAGCTCCTTGGGTGCCTTCGGCGGTTCCGTCGCCGCTTATCCACGTCATCTCAACGAGTTTGTTCTCCTCTAATCTCAAGAAGCGTCCATAGTGCGGGTGCCTCCCCCAATCGTCGCGAGTGTAAAAGAAGAATGGACGACCCGCCTCCGGGACCATAAAAAGGGTCCCCGATTGCGCGAACCAGGTATCGAATCGCTCGGTCCAGGCGGCATAAACTTCGCCGGGCCCAGCTTTCATGGTGTACTCGCAGGTGGTTTCCAAAGGTCGTGAGGAATGATCTGGGCGGGGGATAGTATTCATGGAGGTCTCCTAGCTTGGTCAGATATACACGCAATGTTTGGAAAAATTCTTCAATTACCTTGGTCAATAATTAGCTGGTGTATTCGCCGGAACGTTGGTCAGAGATCGCCAGATAATCCATGGCGCTCAACATCCGACTCCATCCAAAGGTTCTCGGAGTGACCTTCCGCTAAAGCCAAGTGCGACCGGGGATTGGGCCGCTCGCTCCTACGGGGTAGTGATCAGGTCCGCCCTGATGTGGCTGGTGCTGATTCTCGTTTGGGTCTCCGCCGCCCATCGCCTCTAGAAATCCCCGAATGAGAACGTTGCCAGGCATGGCTGAGCGAAAGATGAATGCGTACCTCAGAAATTTTCTCCCCTGTTGTCGAGTTTGGGTCAAGACGTTCGACTAAAGCATGAAAGCCAAACTTATAAGTCAAGATTGGAACCCTTTATGTGTCCCCTTTTCCAAACGTTCAGCACTAGTGCTCTGTCAAACCTAAGAATTGGGGTTGGGCCGGAGATCCATCAATTCTGATTTCATCAATTCTCGGTTACGTACAACCCGGCACCCGCTCGCGGGTCCCCGGCCCTCGAATTGATTTTCTC
>JBJHCR010000201.1:0-11877 GCA_050486105.1 Vulcanimicrobiota bacterium | reverse complement strand
GGCTTCAATGCGACCGATCCATTCTCGAAGTGACTGCCCCCACCTCTGGACTTGTGACCTTCGCTCAGGAACGGAAACGACGGCTTCCAACTGAGGAAACTCCTTCAAGCTCTGCACTGTTTCGAATAGGGAGGCCAAATCTTGACCTAAATCGGAAAAGCGACCGGCCTCTACATCAGCCCTGGAAAGCAACTTGAGCCGTTCCTCAAAATCGCTCCAAGAAAACTGTCGGCCCTCTCGAGCCTCATAGACTAAACCAGCAATTCCGCACATTTCGAGGCCATTCTCTTTAAGCCACTCCCAACCTCCCTTATTAGACCGGTGAGGTCACTTTTGGAAGAGTTCGCGAACTCTATCCAAGGGCAAAGCTTGCGCCCGATGCCCATTCAAGCCAGACATCTCCTCAGCGGCGCATAGAGAGTTCAATATCGCTTCTTCGGTGGCGTCGATCACCGCCTCATAGAGGGGATTCATTCCGGTGTCAGTTAGGGCCCTAAGCTTATAGAGTTGCTTTCTGGGCTTGCGGGGGACTCTGTTTGCTGTAGAAAAGGCAATGATGATTTCACCTGAACCGTGAGCTGCGTAGGAACCCACTCGGCCAATGCCCAAAGCGATCCTCTTGCTCAGCCGATTCAGTTGGTGGGGCAAAAGGGGGGCGTCCGTCGCCGCAACTGCTATTATGCTTCCGGCAATTCCCGGACGACGGTCTACGGTTCCCCGCTCGAGGGCCAGCTGCCGACCTATGGGCAAGCCGTCGATCCTGAGGTCTTCGAGACTTCCAAAATTGCTCTGCACCAGAACCCCCACAGTGAAGCCGTTCTCCGACTTATCCAGAACTCTAGACGAAGTGCCGATACCCGCTTTGCAATCGCAGGTCATCATCCCGGTGCCTCCCCCTACATTGCCTTCCGTCACCGCCCCAGTCTCCGCAGTAGAAATAGCCTCGAAGACGTGTTCTTCTCGCACGTGGTGCCCGGCGATATCATTCAGCCAGGAGTCGTCGCACTCACCAACCACCGGGATAATCACATCATGCTCTCTGCCGATACCAGGATAGCGCTCGATCATGTATCGGGCTGCGGCCTCGGAGCAGGCCCCAACGGAAAGAGTGTTGGTCAACAGTATGGGAGTCTCGATCAGACCCCACTCCAGAACCTGAGTTAGGCCCGAGACTTCCCCTGCACCGTTCAGAACGAAGCCCCCTCCCAAAACTCTCTCGTTAAAGATGTTGCCCGCATTGGGTAGAATCGCCGTAACCCCAGTTCGCACCGGTCCCACCCCAACCTGAAGGCGTCCCTCACCATGAATAATGGTGGAGTGCCCAACCTTCACCCCCTCTACATCGGTGATGGCGTTATTGGTGCCTGTTCTGAATCGCCCGATCTCTATGCCGAGGTCACGAAGCCTCACGCCTTCTCTCTCAATCTTTGCAAGGCTGGTTCCAATATGCGGCCAATGAGCTCAGTGTAACTTAGGCCGGCCCGGGCACCAATAACGCAAAGGTCAGAGAATCCTGGCGTTAGCCCAGGCAGGGGGTTGCATTCAATGAAATGTACGGCGCCATTATCATCCATCCGAAAATCGATGCGTGCCACATCTCGACACCCCAAGATGCGGAAGACCGTCTTGGCCTGCTCTTCGATAGTAGCCTTCAACTCAGGTTCGAGGCTTGCAGGGCAGGAGAACGTCACCTGATCGTTGTCTTGAAGTTTGTGCTCGAAGGTGTAGATCGCATGGTTTCCCTCCTTCTGGGCAAAAACGATTTCCATGATGGGGAGAACTTCCAAATACTGGTCTCCGAGGACTCCCACGGTGAATTCTCGCCCACCCACGAACTGCTCGACCAGAGCGGGCTGGCGATAGCGACGTACCTGGTCTTCCACTACGGCGCGCAAGGCGATCTCTGTTTCCACCACGCTCGAAAGAGTCACTCCCTTAGAGCTTCCCTCAGCCAGTGGCTTGACAATCAGCGGAAACCTAAGCTCTTTGGGAAGGCGCTCCTGCCCGCTCTGCATCAAACAAAATGCCGGAGTCGGCACCCCCGCTTGAGAGACAATTCTCTTGGCCAGGCCCTTGTCGAGAGTGAGACATAAGGTGGCTGGGTCCGAACCGGTGTAGGGGATATCCAAGAGTTCCAAGATGGAGGGAACCTGGGCCTCTCGATTCTTGCCGCGCAAGCCCTCGGCCACATTGAAGACCAAATCGACTCTGGCACCGCTAACCTTGGCCGCGAAATCCGGAGTGGCCTCCAGATCGAGCACCTTGAATCCCTGTTCCTCGATGGCCTCTCGAATGGCTTGCACCGTGCTCGGAGAATCGAATTCGGCTTCTCGGTCGTCTTTTTTCAGGGTCTCGGCATCCGCGTGTTTCAAATTGAAGGCGAGACCGACAGTTAAGGGGCGCTCAGTAGAGGCAACCCTAGGCTCAACTCCTTGTCGGGTGCAAGCCAACTCCAGCAATCGCTCAAGGACAGCCTTCGGTGTGGTCAATCCGATACGGGCGGCGGCCAAATAGAGTGAGGCCCCAAACTCCAGACTAGGTAGGGCATTCACTTCAATAAAATAGAGTTCGCCATCGTCCCCAAGGCGAAAATCGACGCGCCCGAAATCGACCACACCGAGGACCTCCAAGCTGACTCGAGCGGCCTCTTGAATGATTTTAAGCTGGGCAGGGGTCAACTCAGCTGGAATCTGCACAGTGACTTTGTCGGGCTGCTGTTGCTTGAGTTCGTAGTCGTAGAGCTGATAGGTCTGGTCTTTATGGAATCGATATTGGCATGGCTCGAGCACTCGTCCCAAAAAAGGGACGGTAATGTCTCTCCCAGCTATGTATCGCTCTACCAACAGTCCGTAAGGGAATCGGCTCAGAAGCTCTAAAGCGCGCACCCTATATTGCTCTTGAGAAGTGACAACCGAGTCCTGAGTGATCCCTTTCGAGCTCCCTTCGAAATTCGGCTTGAGAATCACCGGGAAAGTTAATGGACAGGGTTCGACCTCCGTCTGCTCAGCTCGCTCGATAAGAATCCCCTCAGGAACTCGAATGCCTCGGGAGGCCACCAAGAGTTTCGAAAGATGTTTATCCAGAGTCACTGCACAGGTGTAAGCGTCAGAACCAGTGTAAGGAAGGCCGAGCTGTTCAAAAAGACCCGGATAAAAAGCCTCCCGAAATCGACCTCTGTGACCCTCAGCAGTGTTGAATATCAGGTCTGGAGAAAAGGCAGCGAGCCTGGCAATGAGCTGCGAAGGAGTGCCATCGACGTTTATGGGCTCCACTAAGTGACCAAGCTCGCACAAGGCTTCCGTGATTTGGGCCACCGTAGTGGGGGAATCGAACTCTGCCTGCAATTCAGACCCATCGGTCTGCAAATTGTGGGTGAAGGCTATGCGCACGCGGCTCTCCTCTAACCCAGATGATACGTCGGGACCTTGGTCTTGTGTCCTCACGCGCATCAGCTGAGATCAACATGTCTATCGAAGGATTTCCCGGGAAGTTCGGAATGCCTTCAAGTCCGGGCCACTCGAAAACCCCTTTCAGGTTTCGTCCTCTGGCTCTTCAAATAGGTCCCACTCGAATAATCCCTCTTCGAGCAAAGAGTCCAGAACAGGGTCTGAGTCGAGAAAACCCTCTTCGAACGGAGCCGCCATGACATGCCGGACCCGGGCTCGGGCAAGGTTGAGATCCGCCAAAGAACGGACCAGATTGGTTTGAGCCGTTACGAAAGTCAGTTGAGTGTCAAAGACATCGGTCAAGGGCCCTAAGGCCACTCGGTAGCGTCCTTCGGCGATCCGCACGCCCTCACGAGCTGAATCCACCCCTGCTTGGGCGGCCTCGACGTTCCGTTCCGCTGTAACCAGTTGGGCGTAGACCTCCCCAACTTGACGCTCCACGGAGAGTTCGGTTTGCCTTAGAAAAGCTTGGCTGATTTCTAAGAGACCTTCAGCGCTGGTCACCGCCCCGGCTCGAGCTCCTCCATCGTAGAGGTCAAAGCTGAGGTTCAGTTGGGCGGTCAATGTGGGGACCTGTAAACCGTTGAGTAGACCCTGGTAGGTCAGACCGGTGAACGCCGTTAGGGAAGGGCGGTTGAGGGCGTATGCCGCTCCCAGAGCGGCCTCGGCTGCTTCCACATTGCGATGTGCTACCAGCAAGTCCGGGCGTCTGCTGCGGGCCTGCTGCAAGAAATACTGAATTTCCTTATTGGAGAGATCCGGTTCGCTGGATTCCACAAAGTCCACCGGCGACAGAGGAGGGAGACCAATGCGGCGCACCTTCTCTTGCTTGGCGTTCTCGTAAGCGAGGCGGGCACTGTTCACAGCCACCACGGAATTGGTTACCGCCGACTGCGCGCGGACCACATCCCCCGGCGACATCAAACCCGCCTCATTCAGGGCCTTAGCCAGTCTGAGTTGCTCTTTGCGCTTCTCTAAGTCATTTTCACTGACTTCCACAAGGCGCCGAGACAGGACCAGCTCATAGAATCCTTCCTTAACGCTTAGGGCCAAGTCGTTTTCGGTCTGCAATAAGGAAGCTGCTGCCGCTCCTCTTCTCAAGTCGGCCTCCAACACCAGATTGCGAGTGCGTCCAGAATCGAAAAGAAGCTGATTGAATCCCACTCTTGTCGAAATGCGTTGAGTGGTGACGTTTCCAGCGGCATCACCAGAGATCACTTGGTCTCCTACCACCACTGGGCCGCCTCCACCCTGCCCGGAATCCGTGGTGATCCGGCTGACTGTGCTGCCGACACTGAAACGGGGAAGCAGAGCGGATCTTCGGCTGACCACCGTTCCTTCCGTCTGTCGCAAAGCACCTCGAGCTCCGACCATGTCCGGTTGAATTTCTTGGGCCAACAGGATGGCTGCATACAGAGTAAGAGGGCTCTGGGGCGCCTCAGGGTCCGGAGGGTCCGAAATCCTCAGATCCAGGGGCGGACCCAGGATCGCTTCGCGCGTTTGATCGATACGAAATGGCTTAGGCTGTCCAGGCTCAGCTTCTGGCTCCAAGGTCGGCGGCGGAGGGGGAGGCTCGACCTGAGCTAGGGAGACACCAAAGGGAATCAGGGCCAGAAGTCCGAGGAGACAGAATCTCAAGGTCATGAGTTTACACACGGCTGCTCCGAGTCAGAAATCGACTTCGGAGATCGTCGAGGAGAATGTAAGCTGCCGGAACGATGAAAAGTGTGAGCAAAGTGGAAGCCAACAAGCCACCGATCACGGCCACCGCCATGGGTCCTTCGAGTTCCCCCTTGATGGCCACCGGAACCATACAAAGGATTGCCGAAAAGGCGGTGATGAGAATGGGTCGCAGCCTCTCAGGGCAGGCGTAGAGAAGAGCGTCGGTTCGCTCTCGTCCGGCCTCTCGGGCCTGGAGGGTGTTCTCGATCAGAAGAATCCCGTTCTTCACCGCTATCCCGATCAATAAGAGACATCCCACTCCTGCCATAATGCTGAATGGAGTATTGGTCAAGAACAGAGCCAGAATCACCCCGACGATACAAAGAGGCACACTCAGGATGATGGACAGAGGAATGAACAGATCCTCAAACTGAATAGCCAAGAGCATGTAAACCAGAATCACCGCCAGGATGATCGAGAAAGCCAGCTTCCGAAACTCCTGACCCTGGGCCTTCATGCCTTCGCTCCAATCCCAACGGTAGCCATCCGGCAGGTCGATCTCGGCCAAGGCGGCCTGAACATCAGCTTGAATTTCGCTTATAGGCCGTCCTTCCCCAGCTCCCGACAAGGAGGCGTAGCGCTGGCGTGACAGCCGGGTTATGGTGGGATATCCCAAGGCATTCTCGGCCCTAGCCACCTGATTGAGCTGCACTCCCTGCGCCGCACCGGCGGACGTTCCGGGACGAGTCTCACCGAGTTGCCCGTTGTCGATGCGACCAACGATGAGGTCGCGCAATTGGTTGGTGGTTCTGCGCTGATCTGGAGCCATTTGCACCACAATGGGGATCCTCCGCCCCCCCACCTGCATAAACGAGGCTACCGTGCCTTCGGCAGCGGTCTGGATTGCGGTGGCCACATCGGAGAAGCTGACCCCGAGTTTAGCCGCCTTGGCCCGATCGACAATCCAACGGATTTCCGGAGCGAGATCTCCCGCATCATTAGCCAGATCTTGACATCCGGGAATGGGGCGAAGGACATCCAAAAACTGATTGGAGAGCCGTTCGAGGACCATGAGGTCAGGACCAAAAATATTGATCTCCAAACCCGCGTCACTTCCACCGATGGTCAGAACCCTGCGAACGATATCCATAGAAGTTGGAAAAGCCCGAATCGACGAAGCTTGGGAAAATTGTCCGCCGAGTTCGGCTGCGATAGCGTCGGCCGAGGCCCTCTGTCGACGATCCGTGAGGGCCATCCAGGCCTGTGCGGTATCTCGAGCGGCGGTGGCTCCAAATCCTTGACCGATCCTAACCATATAAGTGGTGATGTCCGGATGTTCGGCCAAGACTTGCTCGAGTTTGCGCACCTCCCGATTGGTCTCTTCCAAAGAGGTGCCTCGGGGCATGGTGGCCCGCATGCGTAAGGTTCCGGTGTCGGTGCGCGGCATAAAGTCGTAGCCGACCAAAGGGAGAAGAAGCAGGCTCAGGACAGTGACCGCAAGTCCCATCCCTAGTACGGCACGAGGGCGCTGCAAGGCCCCTTGAAGATAGTCCTGATAGGAGAGGTCGAGGGCTTCGAACCAACCCTTGAGGGTCTCTGAGGTTCGATGCCAAAATGATGCTGTCTGAGGGTCGACGGTCTTGTCGGGCTTCTTGATCATCAAGGAACAGAGCATGGGAACGCTGGTCAGGGCGTCAAAGGTGGAGATCAGCATAGCCACGATGACCACCAAGGCGAAGGGCTTGAACATTTGTCCGGTGAGACCCGGAATCAAGAGCAAGGGAAAGAACACCACCACCACCGTCAGAGTGGATGAGATCACCGCTGACACCACCGGACGGGTGCCCTCAACCGCCGCCACCGCGGGCTCGAGATCCTGAGCTTCCATCTTTCGATAAATGTTCTCCATGATCACCACAGCGTCGTCGATAACCAAGCCGGTAACCAAGGCCAAGGCAACCAGGGTCATGGTGTTCAGAGTGTACCCCTGCCACCAAATGAAGGCGAAAGTCGAGATGATGGAGACCGGAATCGAAGTCGCCACCACAAAAGTGGTCCTCAGATTACGCAAGAAAAACAGCACCACTCCCATGGCCAGAATGCCGCCCATGATCGCGGCCTGTTTCAGGGACTGCACCGAACGTCCCACGTAATCCGCCTGACTGTAAACCTGTTCGAAGGTCAGATCGGGGTAGTTGTGGCGGACCTCCTCAAGTTTTTCCAACACTCCCTCGATGGTCTCGATGGTGTTGGCCCCGCTCTGTTTCTGAATTCCGAGACTCCCGGCGGCCTCGCCGTTCAAGCGCTCGAGAACGGTGACGTCGCGATGCCCCTGACTGATCTGGGCCACACTGGCCAACTCTATGGTGTAACCGTTGGCCTGTCCCACTGGGATCAAGCCTAATTCGGTGAGGTCTTGAAGCCAGCCATAGCTTCGAACCAAGAGCTCTCGGTCGCCTTCAAAAGCCCGTCCCGCTGGGGCATTGCGGTTCTCCCGACCCAAGGCCGTGACCAGGTCTTGGGAAGTCAAAGAGCGAGCCAGCAAGGTGGAGCTGTTGAACTCCACCAGCACCGCCTCTTCTTGTCCCCCGTTCACCTCCACCGCACCCACCCCAGGCGCTGACTCGAGGACTGGTTTAATTTCCTCTTCTAGGATAGTTCTCAGCCGGATGGGATCGGCCAATCCGCTGACCCCGATCAGAATGATGGGCATGGCGTTCGGATCAAAACCACGGATAGCGGGGGCCTGTAAGGTGGGGTCATCGGAGGGAAAATTCCGCTGAGCTCTCTGAATCTGCTGCAGCACGTCCAGGGCCGCCTGGCCCATATCCAGGCCCGGGAAAAACTCTATAGAGACCCTGGAACTCCCCTCGGAAGTGCTCGAGGAAAGGGTCACCACCCCAGGGACGGTGGCCACGGCATCCTCCACTACCGCGGTGATCTGTGTCTCCATATCTTCGGGAGCGATGCCTGGCCAGTTGGTGGTCACAAAAAGACGAGGCGGTTCCACTTCCGGCAGGAGTTCAACGGAAAGCTGAGTGTAGGCGATAGCCCCCATGAGGACAAAAATCAGCAGTCTCATGGTGGTGGCGATAGGACGCTGAACGGAGAATTTTGCGATATCCATCAGCGACCGCGCTCCGGTCTTGGGGTCGGAGTTGGCGAAGCCGAAGTGGAGATGGTCTCTTCCTGACTTTCTCCCACTTGTTCCGAAGATCCGGCTTGCTCAACTTGGACTTCCTGACCCGAAGTCAGGCTTCCCGGCGAGCGAACCACGACCACGTCGCCTTCCTCTAGACCACTGCGTATCAGAGTGTTCCTCTCATCCGACAGTCCGTACTCGACTTGGCGGACCTCGACCACTCCGTCTTGGACCAAGTACACCGTTGCCGTATTGTCCGTGCTGTTCTTGTTCTGGAGGGCTCCACTGGGCACGGTGAGCCGGGGCTCTTGGGGACCCAGAAAAAATTGGACCCGAGCAAACATCCCTGGCCGAACCTGACCTTCTTCATCTTGGAGTTGAATTCGAACGTTGAACTGCCTGCTGGCAGGATCTACCGCAGAATCCTTGGTGGCCACGCTGGCCTCGAAAGCTTGTCCCCCCAGGCCGTCAATCCGAACCAGGCACCGACGTCCGGGGAGAATATAGCGATAGATCTCCTGGGGGAGCGAGGCCACCACTCGGACTTCTCCTGCAGCTTGCACTGTGAGAACCAACGTGCCTATGCTGGTGACCGCCCCGGGGTCCAGCCTGCGATCGCTGACAAAGCCATCCACCGGGGACCTCAAATTAGTGTCGGCCAAGGCCAACTCGGCCAAGCGAAGTTCGGCTTCTGCCGCTTCCACCAAAGATTTTTGGGCCAAGACCTGCTGTTGAAACGCAACCGTTCGAGAGGTGCCTGCCTGGGCTTCAGACAGAGTAGCCCGCGACGAAACCTCGGTCAATCGAGAGGTCTCAATCTCGGCCTTAGCGGAGATGGCTTCGGCTCGAGCGCCTTCTCTTGCGTTGGTCACTTCGCTGGAAGCGGCAGAGACCATAGCTTCCTGAGCCTGCACGGCCGCGTAACGAGATTGTACGGCAGCATAGGCATCCTGAACATCGGCAAAAGAAGCGAACCCTTGGGCTTGCAGCCCCAACATTCTCTCGTAATGCACCTTGGATTGTCCATAGTCCACCACGGCCTGTCGAAGTTGAGCCTTCGCGCCCGCTTGGGCCGCTTCAGCCTGTGCTACCGAAGTTTCCCCTTGGGTTAGAGTTGCCGCGTAGACCGCTTCAGATCGTTCAAAGTTGGCACGAGCAGCCTGCACATCAGCTTGGGCGGTGGCGATTCCACTTCCGGCTTGTACATCGGTGAGATTTTGCTGGTTTAGGAGCTGAAAATAGGTGAACTCTGCATTAGCCAGAGCGCTTCTGGCCTTATAGACCTCATTGAGAACCTGAGATTCATCGATCTTGGCCAATAGCTGACCCCGAGAGACCCCATCACCCTGAATCACGTTCACCTGCTCAAGAATACCCGCAGTCCGCGCTACGATATCGACAGTCTGCAGGGATTCGACGTTGCCCACCACTTCGTATTCGTACTGAACGGTCTGCAGACTGGCTGCATCCACCAAGACGCTTCGACCGCCTCCTCGACGTCCTCCACCCCCACCACCAGGGTTCCCGCCACCTTGGCTTTGCCACAGGCGCCAACCCACCAATAGAGCCAAGCCAAATAAGGCGACAAGTAAGACTATCTGGGCAGGTTTTAGAGTACGAATGGTGCGTTCCGATCTTGGGAGCTACGTAGTTAAAACACCATTCCCGGAGCCTAGTTCCGATAAACTGCTACCGTTCTTTCAGAAAGTAGAAATCCGTCTTCCAAAGCTTTTATAGGACTATTTTTCTCGCCGACAAACACTCTATAATGACCTTCGAGAACGCAGGGTTCCGGAACAAGGGTTCTTGCCGGAAGCTGAAGACACTTGTTTTCCTGGTCATGCTTGGGTTGACCCTGGTGAGCTCGGCAGAGCGAGACTACCCTGACGGGACAACGAGCCCAGAAGCGAGACCCTATCACTTCGCCTCACCGGAACACTCTGAAAGAGTGCACAACCGACCTGAGCAAAAACTGGGATTTGGACGTATGAGTCTTCCTGATGCCTTTGTTTGGGCTTGGCGAGAAACGCGTTTCAACGAAGTCTCGGCCTTCAGCGCCTTCAACAAGAGTGGCGATTTGGTGATGGTTCTAAGCAATGACTCCCCTCAGGCAGTGAAATTGGACCTGCAGAGACTTCTGAGTGTCGTGGCCAGCAGAATTGGAACCCAAGACACCTCCATCCGGGTTACACCAAAAATCCAATTTGGTTTTTTAGTCCGCAAGCCGGATTTGATTAGCATCACTCTGGAGGGAGAAGAGGGACAAACGGTGGAAGTCCTAGGGCTTCTGAAGGTCTATCGAAACCACGCTATCGCCGTAGTGGGATTCGACAGAACCGCAGAACCGAGCTTGCTTGAAGCTTTCCTTGATTCATACCTTAAGACTTCCAAGAAGAACTCGAGCACTGGACAAGCAATCTTAACTTTGTGGATCGGCCTGATGGTAGTGGGCATGGCTACAGTCATCAATGGCTCTTCCAAGGAGCCGGCTCTCAATGGAGGGCTGTGGGCCCTGGTCTTTGTGGTGGCCTCAATGGGAGCGGACCTTTGGAAGTATCCAGCCTACGGAGACCCTCAACGGCTCTCCGAGCTTTTCTTTGCTTACGGCTTTGTCGCGATACTTTTCGTTCACCTGGCAATAAGCTGGCAGAAACGTCGAAAGATTCACTTGAAACAGCAAGAATACTGTTTTCACGAAAACTTGCAATCAGGCACCTCTGGACCAAACAAGTCCAGCACCGAGCCCGCTTCTCAGAGTTTGGACTCCTCAGCCAATTCTCTCAACCACCCTTCCACTTGAGGGCCAATGTGGTCGACCACCGCTCGATATCCTTCAGCCGTGGGATGAATGCGATCTGGTTGGTTCAGTTCAGGAACGCCTGCCACCCCCTCTAGGAAGAAGTCAATGAGAGGCACATTCTCCTGTTCGGCGACTCGAGAGAAGCTGGCTTCAAACCTCCGAGTGTAGGCTTCTCCGAGGTTGGCCGGGGCTCTCATTCCTGCCAACATCACCGGGACCCCTCGCTCCTTGAGCAAGACGATCATGCGCCGGAGGTTGTCCTCGGTCACTTCGGGGTCGACCCCCCTGAGACCGTCGTTTCCGCCGGTTTCTAGAATCACTGCGTCCGGCTGAATCTGAAGGACCCATTCTAAGCGAGAGAGAGCCCCACTGGAGGTTTCCCCAGCCACTCCGGCATTCTGCACCCGCCAAGGCAGCCCAGCCTCCTGGAGGCGAGCCTCCAGCAAGGCTGGATAGGTGGACTCCTCCTCCACCCCGATCCCTTCGGTCAAAGAGTCTCCTAGGGCCAGAAGTAGATAGGAGGGCTCCTCGGGTGAAGCAACGGCAGAGGTTGCAGCTTGCTGGTCTCCAGAAAGCTCTTCAGCCACCTCGCCCTGACAGCCTAGAATCGTCCCGGCAAGGAAAAAGGCCAGGAGAAGCTTCAGTCTCAAAAGACGGGAATGCCTGCTCATGGCCTCTATTCTAACGATAAGTTTCGTTCAATGATAGAGTCGTGCTCAGCACTTCAAGCGATAGATCGCTGCCAGGTCCTCCTGGCTTTTCAGTTGTGGCCCGACTTCTTTGATGATCCCATTTTGGAGATCGTAAACCCAACCGTGGACATGAGG
>JBJHCR010000200.1:0-12013 GCA_050486105.1 Vulcanimicrobiota bacterium | reverse complement strand
GCAACCCCTTCGGAAAGATCGCCGCCGCAACCATCTATTCCAAACAGACCAAAAAGAATCCGGCCCGCCGAAGAGAGCATCTCTTTCGCTTAGTACGAAGCCTCTACCACACCGGATACAGCAGCAACGATGTTCGGCTGCTGTTTCATCTGCTAGAATGGATCTTGAAGCTACCCAAGCCCGAGGAGCTGAAATTTTACAGCGACCTGATGGCCTATGAAAGGAAACAAGCCGTGCCTCATATCAATCTTGCCGAACGTATCGGCATAGAGAAGGGTTACCAGAAAGGCCTGACAGAGGGCAAGCAGTTGGGCCTCGAGCAAGGCCTCGAACAAGGCCTGGAGCAAGGCAGGGAGCAAGGCCAAGCTGAAGGCGAATACAAGGCCCGAAGAGAGACCGCAGCAAAGCTCAAAATCATGGGCCTTTCGGTGGTGCGGATCGCCGAAGCCACGGGACTGTCCCACGCTGAGATCGAGCAGCTGCCTCGGGAGTAGGGGCAAGGGGGGCTTGGCTGGTGAGGAAGCCACCCAAGGCTCGCTCCAGCAGCCAAAGCTCCAAGATGTCAGGAGTAGCCACTCCCCCACTTCCCTCAGCGCCGCAAAAGTAGCACTTCCTTTCCGGCAACCTTGAGGGCTATTTCGTCTGGTTTTTGAGGAAGCTCTTGAGCCGGAGCGAAGTTCCGGTATTTCCCAAAGTTGAAACGCTGGGAGCGGTAGACTGTGGCGATGCTTAAAGCTTCTCGGGCAGTCTCGTATTTGTCTTCGTGCCAATCGCGCACCCACAGGAGCGACCGAATCGCCAAGAGGTCCATGGGCTTGATCCAGATAGGCCAGTGAAAGTAAGTGTTGCTTGAACCTCGGGTGACGAAGCCTGCCGTATCGACTCTTCGAATCCCCGGCCACACAGGAAAAAGCGGGAAGGCCTCAAGAGCCAAGCGATTAGCTCCCCACATGGTCCTGGTGGGTTCGGCGCTGTCGTTGGTGGGAGTCGAGCCCATGAGTGCATAACGCCTATCATCGATCGGGTCGAGACGTAGATTGTTCTTCAGATCTCCGTAGGACCAGGGAGCAAAGAGAGCTTCTCGCAGGTGTTTTTTCTTGGTTATCTTTCTAAGCTCTTTGATGGCAGCGATCAGGCTTGTCCGGCCCGCTCCTAGGGTTCGAAATGCAGTATTTCCAAGAATCTCCTCGGGCTTTCCTGCTACATATCTCCGCACAGGCGCGACGAAGGCGCATAGCCAATCGAGCTGGGTTGAATCCCCCTCGAGAGCTTTCTCCAATAGTTCCTGTGCTCGACGCAAGAAATTGTCTTCGTCGTATTTGTTCGGGTCCAGTTCAAACGTTTTTCCATTAGCGTCTGAAGCTCGAGAGCCCGTCAAAAAGTACTCAAACTCCCGATCCTGTAACGCTGACTCCAAACAATCCAAAAGACTTTCTGGCTCGATAGGCCTCGTGCTGTGGAGTACGGGCGTCCAAGTTCCTGTGGGGCTCCAAGACAAACGAAAATCGCTGTTTGGCTTCTCACGACTGATCTGTCGAAAGGCACCGAGGGTAGCTAGGAACGCCAGCAGGTTTGTGCCTTGCAAGCCTGGCAACTCCAACCTATGTTCGCTCTTCTCAGGGCGACTCTTCGTCGTTTGAGTCTTTTGTCCCGCGAATTTCAGTTTGGGCGTGACGAGTACAATTTCCCGGTTACCACTAGAAAGGCCATCGGCGCTGGTCAAAACTGTTTCTAGCAAAGCAAGCTGCCACCAACCATATCGCTTCACCAGTCTCCAGAAACGTTCGGCGTGTCCCTTGAGAGGGTCTCCAAAATCGGAACAGATATCCTTTGACCGCGACAATGAGAACAGCTCGGGTGACTTCAACTCACAGCTTTCTCGGTCTTCAACCTCCAGAGGAAACGGACGAGCAAAGCCGTGGTGAACCGCCACTAGGTAATGCACGAGATCAGGATCGTGGGCGGCTGCCAGCAGGTGATCTTCTTCGTAAATGACCGCGGCGGACAGAAACTCATGCCGCTTTCCCTTCGGATAACCCGCATCGGCCCGGCACCGCTTCATCTCAGCTAGGCTGTATTTCTTGCCGGACTTGGCAATCGCTTTGGAGAGCGCACTCGCGAATGCGTGAGAGCCATCGCACAACCAGGCTTGAAAACGCATATCCGCTTTACCAAGATCGTGGAGTTCCCCGGCGAGCTTTAAGTCACTCACCAATTCGGCGGACAAACCGAGGCGCTCGGCAAGGCGCGCAGCCAGGGCACCTACACGCGCGCAATGGGCCTCCAGTGAGACTTGCTGATTGCCCTCAGCCTCTTCCTCGACGTCTAGAACCTCGCCCAGTTCCGCATGGGCCTCCTGTGAGATTCGTTGATTATCCTCAGCTTCCAAACTGCGAAGGTTATCGTCGACCGGTTCGGCATCCTCTTCGGTGAGTAGCAATTCGTCCTCCAGTTCGATTCTCTTCGGAACGGTAAGGACATAGCGATACCCCTCTTCTGTCTTGAAGTGGCTAACGGAAGCCGCTCCCTTGTTTTCAGCGATGTGACCCGCGATCATCCGATACCTTCGGTAGCATTCGCTATCTTGCGGGGCCTTGGAATCCTTGAGTCCTTCCAACATGCTCCAGAGTTCACGCCGATCTAACAAATCAGGTTCAAAGACTTCTTCGCTCTCTTCCGGGTATAGAAAAGTTTCGATTTGCTGCCATACGAAGACGTCGCACTTATCGCTGGCCTCTTCAGCCCACCTCCTCAGTTGCGCGAGAGTCCTTTTTGAAAGTGAGAGGGCGGCTTTCTGGCGCGAGAGAAGTTGGGCTTCGTCGCCCCGGTCCCAGCGAATCGCCTCTCCTTGGTTGTCAGAAGAGACCGGATAGAAGTCGCCGAGGATTTCCGACCCTTCGGCGCCCGCGTCAATGATGAACAGATCATTGGGTTTGATTTGGTTCGTCCACTTTAGGAAGTCCGTATTCTCATCGCTAGAGCCTAGATACCGGAGAATACGAGACCGTAGAACCGGATCAATACTGCTCCCTCTGTCTTCTGTTCCCTCGTCATCGGACCCGAACCCTTCGATATCCTCGCCTTTTCCTTCGGCTTTAACTCCCGGAGTCACCCAGGAACGAAAGAGTGCTATAGGAACGGCCAGACTCTCGCTGACCGAAGGAGGTCGCAAAACTAGCTCTTCCAGTAGGCTATTCTTGTCTCGACCTGAAACCTGGTCCCGCCAAATGACGCGAACATCATTCGACGCTCGTTCTTCACCCCGAAGAAAAGGGGCCACCTCCGCTTCGGGCAGAGGGCGGGGAGAAGTTTGAACCCAGCAGTCGAGATACGGAGGAAGTAGAATCGGCGCGTTCCGAGCCACTGTGTTGACCTTAGCCAATTCATCCGGGCTGGTCTCGCTCTTCAATCTTCTCAGGTGGCCGATCCCGAGGTCGAGGAAGGTGCCGTCTTCGGTTTTCTGGCTGTGTTCGCTTAGCCACTGCCAAGTATAAGGCATAGCCTCGCCGTAGATTGGGTCTTCCTTGCCGCCGGTATTCTGCTGATCTTCTCGAACGCCAATCCAAGCCCGAACCCGTTTTCTCTCACCCAGACGGTCCAAGCGGCCAAATCTTTGTTCTATGGCACTGAGACTGGCGCACTCGGTGATCATACTGTCAAAGTCGAAGTCCGCCCCAACCTCCAGGCACTGGGTGGCTACAACCACGACTGGCCTGTCCGGCTCCTTCTCCGGGTTCGAACGGAGAATCGGCTCCCAGGTCTCCAATAACTCCCGCCGATCGAGTTCTCGCATTCTGCCCGTCATTAACACTACGTCGGCTTTCTTTGCCAGCTTTTCGCGCAATAACTTCGCTGTTTCCCTGGCTGTTGAAACGTTGTTGACCATCACTGCAAGCCGGGTTGCTTGGTGCTCCTCCAGGGCGGACTGAGCAAATTTCAAAAGCTCGTTGGAAAGCTTCTTCTCGAATTTAAGTCCTTTCACACCGTTGAACACTACAAGTTCGGTTTCTTTTACAGAGCTTAGGCGTTGAGCCAAAAGCTGGTGCTCACGGTCGCAGTCACAAAAAGTGAACTTCGGCTGTCTTGGCTCGGCCTCCGAAATCTCATCGAATTTCGCGGGGGTTGCGGACATCACCACAAACTGCGGTGAGCCTTTAACGGCCTGGTCCTGAGAGCCCTCGTGAATCCTCAGGCGTTCGAAGCGACGCATAGTTTGTTCGAAAGGTCGGGAACAGTGGGCCTCGTCTAGAATAATGAGACTATCGTTGCCAACGAGGGCCGCGTGGCGGGGCAACGTCTTCTCACTGACTCCGTATCCGCGAAAGAAAAGGCGAGACCCGATCTGATCCACGGTTGTGCAGACGATTGACGGGGCCAGAGGGTTTTCGATCCAGGAACTGTCTCGGTACACGCCTCCTCGAAGTTGATAAACCTTCAGGGGACAAAGGAAGTCATCTATTAGGATTTCGTGACCAGCAAGGTATAAGAGATTCTCTTTAGCTTTGAATAGGACGCCTTCTGACGCACTTTTTAGTAGTTTAGCCCATTCTTGGGCCTTCTGATAGGCGGCATCCACGATGATACGGCGATCGACAACGAAGAAGATTCGACGCGGGCTTTCATTCCCAAGACAGGCCAGAGCGAAGAGCGCGACTTGCAGGCACGAGGTCTTACCAAAGGAAGTGGGGAGGTCAATGGTGAGAGGCCAGGACTTCTCTTCCAGAACCTTTTTGGCCAATTCAGACTGCCAGGGAAACGGGTCGAAGTCCTTTCTATTGAGCGCCTTAAAAAAGGCCGGAAAATCCGCGGCTGTAAGTTGATGTTTCACTCTTTCTTTTCCTCCGGTTCTTCCCGCTCAGGTTGAAATTCGAGCGCCACTTGAAAGCCCGAGGCTCTCCAGTTGAACGGTCCCTTAACCAGCCCCATAAATTGTAGACGAACCCAAATTGTCTCCCCTCGGTCTTCAACAATGACCGCTCGAGGCTCTGGCTTTCCGATGTTGCTCAGCCAGTGACGAATTTCGGAGATCTTCACTTCCATTTTTGTATCGTTCGACGACTTCTCGATTCGAGCGAACCAGCGCTCGGAATAGATCGATTCGTCGTCACCAACGGGTTTGAAGAATCCGTAGCCTCGAAATCTCGCCGAACCCAAAAGAATCGGGCCGAGAACCGGCTCTGGAAACACGAGTTTCACATGAGTGTGAAAGCGGCACATTCTCCCCCTCCGATCTCTGGGGAAAGACGACACGTGAGGCACTCCTCGCAGGTATGGTGTCTGTGCAGCAGATATCAGAGGTATGGGCAACCCGGTCGTCTCTATGGAACGGCGGATTGACTCCACAATCTCCCTCTCCCGTCTGTCCAGAGCTTCTCTTCGTTCTTCAGGGCTAAGCGACTTTGGCACCTTGGTTTTCAAGTGGTGGTCTAGAACCATGGGTGTGAGGCTCACCCAAGTTTTTGCCCCCCCGCGCCCAGCACAATACGTTTGCGGACGAAGGGAGCGTGGAGGAGAGCTGAGTTGGCGCTGTTCGTAGTTCAAAGACCATCGATATTTGAGCCTGATGGGCTTGTCTAGGAGGGCCAAGACCTCGGTTTCTAGCTCTTTGGTTTCAACGCCACGAGGCAGAACTATTCCCATCCCCAAGAGATGACCGTCGGCGTGCCGGCTGTCCACGAATGGAAGAGGTACGATGGCCAGGTGTTCACGCTCCATCTTTTCTCCAGGAGAATCGTGTCCGCTCGCCTCGGGAGCCAACTCGTCGTCCCCTCGCTTTAAAAGTAATCCGCGCAACGCTTTGGCCCAACGGAGCGTCTGAGTCAATGGATGAGGTTCAGACCCATCACCATTTATTCGGGCCGTACGAAGGACGATGATGGAAGGTTCGTATTGGCTGTGAGGTAACGAGCTCTCCCCAATCTCTTCCCGTTCTAGCGAATACCCCGTGCCTCGCAATAGAGGTGGGTAAAGTCGGTTCTCGTTGTCATAAGCGTGATCTAGAGTTGCTAGTCGTCCGGCGGAAGGGGTTCGAAGACTGATGTCGCCCCCGCCGACTTTAGGCCGAAAACAGAACTGCGTCACCTTCTTAGGCCAAGAAAAGTCGTCGGAAAGCGAGCACCGAACAAAGCTCGAACTGTGACCCAACCGAACCACTCTGCGCAAGATCCGCCTAAGGGGGTCTCGATAGACGTCAGTCAACTCAGCATCCCACTCAAAGTAGAATTTATGATGCTCCGGCACCACCGTGGGAAAGAAACGCGGTTGCTTGAGTCGTGTCTCCACTAAGACAGCCAGGCCCTCTTTGGTTTTCTTGACCACGTTTTTGAGGCTATCGTTGTCTTTTAGCTTTCCGGGCTTAACGTCATTAACAGGGACGAAGTGAGTTAGAACCGAGCGCTGAGAGGCGGAGGAACAGATCACCCGAGGAGGAGCCAGAGCCTCCAACCACTCAAGCGTTTCACGTTCGACTGCCGATGGATCGTCGGCGTCCGGGTTGTAGTGAGCGTCCACCAAAGCCTGAAAGAACCGATCTGGATGGGGAGGCCATTCGGCCTGCTCTCGATTCGTGGCAGAGGTTGCGGAGTACTTGCCGCAAAGCAGCTCAACTTCGATTGTGAAACTCAAGACTCGACCTCATCGGAGACTCCTTCAAGAATGAGCTTTTCCTGGCTCTTGGCAATAAGCGTAACGAGTTCGGGCGAAGGCTGTAAGTGGATCTCCTCATCGTGCCAAGGGAGGTTGTGCTTGGCTAGCGCCTTGACTGAAGAGTTGAAAAGTTCGATGGCATCGTCGGCACTGAGAGCAAAGGTCTGAGGTCTCTCACCGGGCTCTAAAAGAACCTCCCATTCGAGTTTCTCCTCAGGGAAAAGAGCGCAACGGGAGCGCAGGTCATAGCCTCTGGCTGCCGACAGCGTAGATCCGAGCAGAGCCAAGGCGGTCACGACGGTTCGGGCAGCTAAGTTGCGCTCGTGGTCCTGTTGGCCATCCACGGGAAAACGCAGACGTCGCACACCAGCCAAAGAGATCACGCTCCGTTGTTCGGCATACTCGATAGTAAAGCCACCGTCCTCGATCGTGGGAGGGATATTCCCGTGGTTGATGTCTGAAGGGTTGCCCTTCTTGTATTGTTCGGGCCCTTTTTTACCTTGTTTCGCGGTCTTAGCGTCGGCGGTCCAGCGGCTGTCGCTACCATCGAGAGCTTCATAGATAGTGGTGGCTTTCTCTATACCGGCAGGGTCGAGACGACTGGCCACCTTAACACCCATCTTGGCGTTAACACCCACGATTTCGGATGAGAATACCCTAGCGAATTTTGCGCCTAGTCCTCCTTTGGGCCCCGTGGAGTCCCAGCCGCCGAAGGCCAAGACGTTGGGTCCATACTTCAACATGGGGGTCGCGTTAGTGGGCTCGGCGCTTTGGACTTCCTTGCCGACAGGAGAGTGAGGAAAATACTTACCATCGAGAAGCGAATCGCGGAAAAGAGCGTCGTAGACTCGGTGAGGCGCCTCGTAGGAAGTAACGTGAACACTCTTGCCTCCCTCCCCGCCGTCGAAGTTCATACGAATAACCGGGACTTTCACTCTACCCTCCTCATGAGCTTCGAGTAGAGACTCCTCGGCCCGGTTCGCTTGCGACGCGACCGAGTCGAGAAGGACGCAGGGAATCATCTCGCCCGTCTCCGGATTGAAGCGTTCTTCAATCGCGTAGGGGCCGTGATTGGAATCCTTGAGGTAGGTTGGAGGAAAAATCTTGTCGCCTTTGCCACCGATGGGCTGAAGGCGAGATGTACGCCGCATGGCGGCGGCGTCGCGGACAAAAGTTTTGAGTTGTTCGAGTTTCATAGATATCCCTTTACACTTAGTTAATTGGTATGGTAGCGCAGCCGACGGACAGATAGTGTCCGGCGGAGAATTCGATTAAGAAGTCGTTCGAAGCTCCGTTGCAGAATCATTCGAACGAGAAGAAAAAGGTGGTAAAGATCGAAAGTGGAGAGGGGCACTACCGGGTTGCTTCGGCTTGCTCTGACGCTTAGCCCAAATTTGCCTCCCCACTCAAGGAAGATCGACTCCTTGGACCAACTCACCAGAGGTGAACCCCTCTGTACGTTGGATAAAACTGATCGACGAGGTCGAACTACGACCAGGCCAGAGTGCCGAGGAACTAGCGCTGAAGTTTCAAGTCACCGAGCGTACGATTCGCCGCGACCTCAAGAAGATTGAAGAGTTTGGGTTTCGCCCTGTGAGCGAACGTGGCTATCGGTTTCTCAGTAAACCTTTTCTTCGGCCGCTAGCTCTCAGCCGGAGTGAGCAGCTCGCGGTGATGATGTGCTTCGAATTGGCCTCCAAGCAGGTGGATGCGGGCACCCGGGATAGTCTGCTCTCAGTGCTCGACAAAATCCGCCGGGACATGGGACCGCGCCAGCGGGCCGAAGGCTCGAACCTCGAAAACGTAACTCGAGTCCAAGAAGATCCTGAGACTCGCTCGGATATTGTGAACTCCGACCTCAATCCCCTGGCGCAGGCAATCGCTCACCGACAGGTCACTTGTTTTGAATACCGGGGCCGCGACAATTCCGCTTTCGAGTGGCGTAAAGTCGAACCAATAAATCTCTACTTCAAGGATAAGCGCTGGTACCTCTTCGCCTATGATCAGAACCGAGAAGACACTCGCCATTTTCGATTATCTCGCTTAAAGAGCCTAACCATCACTCTCGATCAGTTCGAGAAACGGGAAGATATCTCGGCAGACGATCAGGACTTTCACGAATGGGACATCCGAGGAAACGGCCCCACCGAAGTCTCTTTTCGTTGCTCCCCCAGCCTGGCTCGCTGGTTTCAAGAAAACAAACCTCATCCGACCGTAAATGTCAATCCCGACCACACTGTGCAAGTCACCATCGAAAACGTTGAGAGCTTTCTTCGTTTCTTTTCCTCGCTCGACGATGCACTCTTGATCAACCCACCGAGCGCGATCCGGTGGTTCAGAGACCGCCTTCAGGAAATCGATTCCCTTTACGACTAGGACCGCCGGACGCAATCTGTCCGCTTTCAGAGTTATTCTCCTCATGCTATGAGAAATGAGGGTTGAAACGCTGTGGAAGATACCGAAGGACTACTGACTCCGGTGCGCCGTCTCATGCAGTACGTATACTGTAGACGATTGGCCTATTTGGAGTGGGTACAGCAAGAATGGAAAGACAACTACTACACCGAGCACGGGCGTTTCGTTCACCGTCGGGTCGACGCCTATGTCGAAACAGAGGACGCTCCGAAGACGAGGGCGGTCCACCTTGCTGCCCCGGTGGAAGGTCTAGTTACCAAACTCGACCTTTTAGAGACTGAAGACAATGTCGCGGTGCCTGTGGAGTTTAAGCGGGGACAGGCCGGTGCCCACGGACCTCCCCTAACCGAAAAGGTGCAGCTTTGTGCCCAAGGATTGGTTTGCAAAGAGAACGGCTGGGATTGCAACCACGGCTTCATCTACTACAACTCCTCTCGCGAGAGAGTCCGAGTGGAGTTCGACTCGGAGTTGATCAAGCTGACACGTAGCTTTCACGATGAGATGAGAACCAGCTTCAGAATGGGAGGCATTCCAGAGCCTCTAGTCAACGATGCGCGCTGTGAAGACTGTTCTCTGAACTCAATTTGCCTTCCGGAGGAAGTCAATTTTCTCCGGAGGCGCTCCGAGAGTGTTAGACCGCTTTGGGCCGCTCACGAGGAAGGCTATCCCCTGCATGTAAGCGAGCACGGGTCTAAGGTGGGGATCTCCGGCGATGAACTGGTAATTCACTGCAAGGGAAGCGAGATCGGCAGGGTGCGAATGTCGGAAACTTCAGAGATCTGCATCCACGGAAATTGCCAGATCTCAAGTCAGGCTCTCCGGGTTTGTGCACGAGAGGGTGTCCCGGTCAGTTTCTTTTCTTACGGCAACTGGTTTGTGGCCAGCCTCCAGGGGATGATGAGCAAGAATGTCGATCTGCGACGCGCTCAGTACCAGACAGCCTTCGATGAGGAACGTTGCCTTCAGCTTGCTCGTTACTTTGTGACTTCCAAGATCCACAACCAACGAGTTTTTCTGAGACGGAACGTGGTTGGACTGTCAAGGCGCAGTCTCGAAGAAATGAAAGAACTCAAAATCAAGGCTGCTCGTTGTCAAGCCAGAGAAAGTCTATTGGGATTGGAGGGATTGGCCGCGAAGATCTATTTCGCCAGCCTTCCCGGCGCCCTGAAAAACACGAGCGTGGAGTTCTCGGGAAGGCATCGACGCCCACCCACCGATCCAGTGAACGCCGTACTCAGTTTCTGCTATGCGGTTTTGGCCAGAGAGTGTGCCGTCGCGCTACATAGGGCTGGTTTTGACCCATACCAAGGCTTCTACCATCAGCCCCGCTACGGTCGCCAATCACTGGCCCTCGATTTGATGGAAGAGTTCAGAACCTTGATTGCCGATAGCGTGACTCTTCGCGTTTTCAATACTGGACGCTTAGATGAGAGCGACTTCCTGCGGGCGGGCCGCGGCTTCGCTTTGAAAAAGCATGGAAAGAAGCGGTTACTTCAAAGCCTTGAAAAGAGAATGACCGAAGAAATCACCCACCCTGTATTCGGATACAAAGCATCATACAGGCGATGTTTGGACCTGCAAGCTAGACTGTTGGGGCGCTACTTACTGGGCGAACTCGAGAGCTACCCCGCACTGGAAACCCGGTGAAGCTACGTCACGGCGCGAAGCGGGATTTCTTGGTCACCTATGATATCAGAAACCCGCAACGACTAAGGAAGGTTCATCAACTCATGCGAGGCCACGGCCAAGCAGTGCAGTACTCTGTATTTCGCTGCTTTCTTACACCCACTCGAAAAATGAAACTCATGAGCCGGCTCTTGAAAATTGTGAACGTCCACGAAGACCAAGTGATCCTCTTTGAATTGGGATCCGCAGATTCAGCTATGACAAGGCCAATCGAGGTTATTGGCCAAGCCCTGGAGAAGCCTGATGTGGGACCGAAGGTGTTCTAATTATGATCTTTGACAACAGAAGAATAGTTGCGAGCGGCGAGGTCCTCGCCAAACCCCCGGAGTCGCTCGCGCCCTTGATTTCTTGGGAGCCGGTACTGCTAAGGTACATATTACCACCAGAAATATGGACCACACTTCGCTGTTTCTTCAGAGGTGCTCGTAAACAAGGCCTAGAACCCGCATCATAACAAGCGTCGCGAGCGGCGCTCCATCCAGCGACTCAGATCGCTGGCCAAGTTGAAGCACTTTAACAGAAGATAATGACCGTGTGTCAATCCTTCCATCCAGCGACTCAGATCGCTGGCCAAGTTGAAGCTATCATTACTCCTCCAGCTCCGGAGCCGATGCTCTCCCCATCCCATCCAGCGACTCAGATCGCTGGCCAAGTTGAAGCGCCTCCAGTCCCTCAGGTCGTCGCTACCGGCGATCGCCACCACCCATCCAGCGACTCAGATCGCTGGCCAAGTTGAAGCCAGCTTCAGGAGGTCAGCCGGCGGCTCGCTGGAGCACCTCCATCCAGCGACTCAGATCGCTGGCCAAGTTGAAGCAACTCGCATCGGGCAGACATCTGGAGAGTTTCCAATTCCATCCAGCGACTCAGATCGCTGGCCAAGTTGAAGCGAGCACATAGGCGATGTCGTCATAGCCGTGGCCGATGACCCATCCAGCGACTCAGATCGCTGGCCAAGTTGAAGCTCTAAGCTTTGGGTCGAGAGGCGGTTGCAACGCCTGCCCATCCAGCGACTCAGATCGCTGGCCAAGTTGAAGCTAGACTCCTACCGACTCAAGCCCGAACTTCTCTGAACCATCCAGCGACTCAGATCGCTGGCCAAGTTGAAGCCCAGTCCCCAGAACCCAACTGGGCTGGCACCTCTTGCCCCATCCAGCGACTCAGATCGCTGGCCAAGTTGAAGCTAGCCTGCAGCGTAGAGTACCGGGCAGCCCTGTCCCCATCCAGCGACTCAGATCGCTGGCCAAGTTGAAGCTGTCCTGATGCCTAC
>JBJHCR010000199.1:4047-12183 GCA_050486105.1 Vulcanimicrobiota bacterium | reverse complement strand
TGTAACGCTTCGCTTGCGGACCGCAAGCGAAGCGTTCACCGTAGGTGCCCGAGACGAAGGACATTTTGTTCAGGCGGACTCGGGGCGATTCGGCGCACAGCCTCTAGACCAAAAGAAGCTCTCATCGGAGAAGAGCGCTCCGGCTTCGACTCGAACGCAGGCTCAGGCTCCGGCGGAACAACGAAACCGTAGACCAACCTTGGAATCCACCACTCAAATCACCGCATCGAGGGCGCCTGAGGAGGCAGGTCTTGGAAAAGATTCTTCTGATGTTCGCGAATGTTCGAGAACAATCTCGGCAAACGAACTTCATCAGAAAACCGTGGATAAACAATACGATTAGTTTCAGGACGTCGTTCTCGAGATGTCGGGTGACATTAAGGAGGCTTGGAAGGAACCGAGAGACTCATCGAGCGTTCCCTGACCAAGGTTTTTCGAGGAGATCGGCAACCCATGGCTGGTGCGATCCTATCGATGGTCGCTTAGAAGGCCGTCCTGGCAATGGTGGGGCAATAGGGCTCCTTTAGTCTTAGAGCCTCGCCCCACTATCCAAAATGAGTTCTTCTGGAGGCTTTTCCGTGAGTTACATTCGTTATCAACCCGAACTGAAAGCAATTGAGACCTATTCCCGAAGACGCCTTGACCCATCGTCGATCAAGCCCCAAACGGAGACTCTCCAAGGTGAAATTCGCCACGCCAGTGCCCTAGACTTTGGAGACAGCATTCGCTTGACCCAGGTCGTTAGGGGGACTGATACCGGGGGTCGGGCGTTGCGTATCGACAATTGCGCCACCGAGGTGGTCTCAGAATCCTGCAAATCATCTGCTCCTTACGGAGTGGAGGTCAGCGCTCTCAGATTTCGCGATCTCGATAGCCAAGCCAGCCTTGGGATCGAACTAGAAAGACTCGAAGACGGAAGCGGGAGGTTGCTGGTCACCAATCGTGGAGATCAGGGGCAAGCTCAGTTCGCACTTTCCGTGGGAGATGTGAGTTCGGTGGCCGAAGCCTACTTCGCTCCAGAAGCCTTTGGGCCATCCCATCAGCGCGAGGTTGCCATCCTAAAATTTGGTAGCGAGACTCGAATCGAGTTGGGATCTCGAGAGCCCGGTTGGATCCTGAGTGACGGGACGCTCGCTAGGGCCTAAAGCCTTCTCCACTCGTTCCACTCAGCCCCATTCCGAGTTGAGAGACTCGGTGATCAGCGAACCACTCTCGGGATAGGAAGGTCCATTACGGTGTGCAGCCCCGGTTCGGCGCGGACCACCTGGGGAAGACTGTTCACCAAGATGGCGGCGGTGGCTCGGTCTCCGGGAATACCGCCAGGAAAACTCATACAAACCGGGGGCTCTCCCAGTAGAGAGATCTCATCGATGGGATTCTCGGCTCCTACGGCCATGGTGAGATCTAATTCTACCAACTGCTGTTCGCCCACCCACCCGAACCCCAGATTGCGAATGCCGGCCACTTGACCTTTTTCCACGGTGCGATGGCAGGTCTGTTGCCGTCGATCACTAAGCACGGGATGCAAGCTTTGCTCGACCCGGGTGAGTCCAAAGCCGAGAGCTCGACCCAGCAGAGCAACGGACTCTTCCATGCCGATATGACCAAAGCCCCCGGCTTCCATCTTGATCTGAAACTCCTCCGGACTGAGACCTGCGCCCACTTTGTCCTGCAACGGACGCCTTCGGGTGGAAGCATCGACCACCCGGCGACATCGAACGGAGTCCACTCGGTCGGTGATGGCTGAGGCCACAGCAGCCAGAAAGTCCATAGCAAAGCCCGGATTCACTCCAGTACCGAGGATGCTGACGCTGTGTTCCAGGGCGGCTCTATGCAACTTGGCGGCCAACTCCGGGTTTCGGTACTTCGGCTCGAGCAATTCTTCACTGGAGGAAACCACATTGACTCCAGCCTCCACCGCCTCCATCAACTGATCGTAGACTCGAGCAAAAAACGATGAGGTGCAATGGAGAATCGCATCGGGTTTGTGCTGCTGATAGACCTCTTTGGCGTCAGCGATGATGGGGATTCCCACCGAATCCGAACCGAGCAAGTCTCCCAGGTCCCGACCCACCTTTTCTGGGTCGGGATCGACGGCACCTACCAACTTTAGCGAACGCTTACTCAAGGCAAGGCGGGCTGCCGACAGTCCTATGGGCCCCAACCCTACGGATACGACTCTGATTCTGGTCATGCCGACAGGCGTTCGGGCCTAAGCTGACGGAATCCTATACCTTGGCTCCAGCGGCCTTACCATCCTTATTTCATGCCATCTGAACGACAGCGAGCCTAAGGATCTGGCCAGAAATCAAGCTTCAAACTTCACCGATTTTAGCAGGAGGCCCCAGGGCAACCGAGTACCCTGGCCCCATGACCAGGCCGAGCACCGTCATCCCGGTGATCCACCAACTTCTAACTCATCTTTCATCTCACCCCTGTGTTCAGGACCTCCGCCGCTGCGCCCAAGGTCAAGAGAACGCTGTGGTTGAGGGGGTTTTGCGGGCCGCCCGAGGACCGGTTTGGCTGAGCCTCCGAGGTGCTCCAAGGGAATTCGACGCCGGCCCGACGTTGTGGGTCACTCCGACAGCCGACTCTGCAGAGAGTCTGGTTGAGGATCTTCGGGCTCTGGGTCAGGAAGAACTGCTGGTGGACTTCCCCTTTCGGGAAGAGTACACCTCAACCAGCGAGGCTCGACCGGTGGATCCGGCTCAACTCAAAGCCCTGGAACGATTGCAAGGACACTCACCTTCGGACCCTCTCTTTGTCGTAGCCCCGATTCGTGCCCTATTGCAAAAAACCATGAGTCAGGCGGCTCTGGAGAAAAGCCGATGGCTGGTCACTCAAGGCGAGATGACCGACCGGGATACCCTCCTTGAGATGTTGGTCTCCGAAGGGTACCAGAGAACCACCATGGTGGAGCGGAGGGGAGAGTTTTCTGCTCGGGGAGACATCATTGACCTATATCCCATCACCGGAGAGCCGGTCAGGATCGAACTCTTCGGGGATGAGGTGGAATCGATCCGGTTGATCAACCTGGACACCCAGCGCTCTATCGCTCAAATCTCCCAGGTATCGATCAGTCCCATTTCTCACGAAGAAGAGGGAGCTTTTCTGGTGGATTTTCTCCCTCGAGGGACGCTTGTTTGCCTTGAAGAACCGGCCCAATTGCGCTTGCAAACTCTGGAATGGGCCCACGAAGGTTGGAGCGGACAATGGGGAGATTTTCTAGCCCTACTGACTCCTTTTCGACAGCTCTTTTTCACCACTTGGGAAGACTCCGAGAGTCGAGCTGCCACCGAAGGGGTCACCAGACTTGAGATGCCCCTGACCCCCCAGCGCATTTTTCCCGACCGAGTGGACGGCATGCTGGCTAGAATGCCCGAATGGATTCAACAAAAGCGCTCGGTGCTGCTCATGAGTCGGCAGGCTGCACGCCTGGAAGAACTGCTCACCGAGCGTGGTCTTCTTTCGGACCAGCTGGAGCCGGGAGCAGGAGTGGCCTTAGTCAACACTCCCTTAGCCGAAGGGTTCCGCCTCTTAGAGAGTACCCAGACGGATGCCGAATCTTTCCTAGAGGTCCTAACCGACCGAGAGATCACCGGCTCTTTGCGGAGACGAAAATTCCAGCGGCGCTCCGACCGAGCCTCACTGATTCGCCTAGAAGAGCTCAATGTGGGAGACCTGGTTGTTCACCTTCAGCATGGCGTAGGGCGCTACGGAGGGGTTAAGACCCTCACAGTCACCGGCTTCAATCGTGACTTTCTGACAGTGGAATACGCCAAAGGGGACAACCTCTACGTCCCCGTAGAGCAACTGGATTTGCTTCAGCCCTACAAAGGTCTCGAAGGGCGGTCGGCTCGCCTCTCCAAGATGGGTGGACAAGAGTGGTCACGGACCCAAAAGAAGGTTCGAAAAGACGCCGAGCAACTGGCCGAAGAACTCCTAAAATTGTACGCCGAGAGAGATTCCTCGGTGGGTCACGCCTACCCGCCGGACACCCCCTGGCAGGCAGAGATGGAAGAAGCTTTCCCATATGAGGAGACTCCTGACCAGCTTCGGGTGATCGAGGAAGTCAAGGCCGATATGGAGCGGCCACGTCCCATGGATCGCTTGGTCTGCGGCGACGTAGGCTATGGAAAGACCGAGGTGGCTATCAGGGCGGCCTTCAAGGCCGTCTCCGAAGGCCGACAAGTGGCGGTGTTGGTTCCGACTACGGTTCTGGCTCATCAGCACTATCAAACCTTCGCCGAGAGATTGGCCGCCTTTCCGGTGCGCATTGAGGTCCTCAGCCGCTTCCGCAGTCGCCAACATACTCAGGTGGCGCTAGAGGGCCTCAAGGAGGGAGAGGTGGATATTGTGATCGGGACTCATCGGCTGCTGTCCAAAGACATTGCCTTTCGCTCACTGGGATTGCTCATCGTGGACGAAGAGCAGCGCTTCGGGGTGAAGCAAAAAGAGAAAATCAAAGCCCTGCGAAAGAATGTCGACATTTTAACTCTGTCTGCCACTCCCATTCCGAGAACCCTGAATATGGCTTTGGTTTCCATCAGGGACATGTCGGTGATCGAAACTCCTCCAGAGGATCGGGTTCCCATCAAGACCTTTCTCTTCGAATCCCATCCCGACATTCTGCGGGGAGCGATTTCGAGAGAATTGCAACGCGAGGGGCAGGTCTACTTTGTGCACAATCGGGTGGAGGGAATCGAACGGGTGGCCGCCGATATCGCCCGCATGCTGCCCTCGGTGAGAGTTGGGGTTGGGCATGGGCAAATGGGAGACGATGCACTTGAAAAGGTAATGATGCAGTTCTTAGAAGGAGAGTACGATGTTCTGGTTTGCACCACCATCATCGAGAGTGGCCTGGACATCCCGAACGCCAACACCATCATCATCAACAACGCCCACCACTTTGGACTGGCTCAACTCTACCAAATGCGAGGTCGGGTGGGGCGTTCAGCACGTCAGGCCTACTGCTACTTGCTCTATCCGCCGGCTCGAAGCCTCACCGATGACGCTCAAAAGCGATTGGAGACTATCCGGGACTTCACTCAACTCGGGGCAGGCTATCAGATCGCCTTGCGGGATCTCGAGATCCGTGGAGCCGGAGATATACTTGGAGCAGAGCAGTCGGGCAACATCGCCTCCGTGGGCTTCGACCTGTACTGCCGAATGCTTAAGGAAGCCGTTGCCGAACTCAGGGGCGAAGGGCCCAAGTACGAAACCTCTGACCAACCGATCACCATCGATCTTCCGGTCCCGGCCAACATCCCTGACGACTACGTCCCTGACGGAGAGCAGAAGGTAGCCCTCTACAAGAAGATCGCTTCTGTCCAGAGCTTTGAAGCCCTAGAAGAAGTCGAGGCCGAACTCAAGGACCGATTCGGACGACTCCCCGAAGAGACCTCAAACCTGCTGGCGTTGGTCGACCTCAAGCTCCGCGCCCGGGACCTAGTGATCCCGTCGATCAGAGCCAGAGAGGGTCGTCTGACCTTGCTTCTGCCGTTCTACGAAAGCCTAAACCTCAATCGCAAGCATAAGCTTTGGCAAACCACCGGTTGGAAAGCACACGAGGAACCCCAGGCTTTGGTGATGACCGGCCTGTTTGGGGTCGCGGCTGGGAAACCCGAGTACCCGCCCTCAACTGTTCTGCTAGAGAAGGTGAAGCAGATCCTGATTCAACTTCAGCGCTGGCAGCAGGGTTAGGATTTCGGGCTTCGTTCCAGACCTCGAGGGCGTAGATCCTCCAGCCGTCCCGCATAAGAACAAACCGGACGCTCCCAGCCTGATCTCCAGACGGGGTCAAAAGTTGGGCTCTGATCTGCCGGGCTCCTTCAGGCTGGCTGGTACCCAGTCGAAGGCGTTTGGAGGCAGATCCCAGTCCTAAGCGCAGAGACCTGAGAAAGGCGGCCTCCCCTTTTCGATGACATTGCTGCTGGATTAGTTGCTCGAGTTCAGGGTGGAGCCAATGCCTCACAGCATTGAAGCTCTCCGTAGCGAGGGCTCGAAAGAACCCTCCGTAGCACTCTCCTAGAGTGTGCTTATGTGCGAGAATGAAACCTGTCGGCATACACCCTCCGATGAGATTTCCAAGGCGACTAGCTACCCGTCGCAGAATCTCAAGGTGCCCGCATTTCGACCCAGGACCCTCGAAGATTCCCCCCCGCATGGTTACCATGCGCGGAGAATCCAACGATGAGTCTCGGTCTTGCAGCGCCTCACGATCCTGCTTCGTTCAGCCTTCTTGGTTCTTGTGAACTCTATTAAATATTTATGTCAAAGTTGTGTCTAGAGTGTTAACGCAACGCTGAAAAAGTCATGAAAATCGGTCCGACGATGGGACTGGGTGCCTCTGTTTAACTCGCTCGAGCAACTCGGTTGCGTCCGGCAGCCTTGGCCTTGTACAGAGCTTGGTCGGCTCGCTTGAGAACCTTGTCCCAGGTTTCCTTAGACTTCCTGCTGGCCGCTCCGATGGACACCGTGACGCTCACTTGAGGGCGGGGCTTAGGCTTTCTGCTCGATTGCTTCTTTGGCTTTTCTTTCGGCCGATCAGCTCCTCTCAAAGTCATGGGTGAAGAGGCGACCAACTCTCTGAGTCTCTCGAGTTCCGACTCAACCTCCTCCTCGGTCTTTCCCGGAAAAAAGAGGGTGAACTCTTCTCCCCCGTATCGATAGGCGGAGCCACCTTCACCCACAGTGGAAAGCTTGGCCGCCACCATTCTTAGGACCTGATCCCCAACCTCGTGCCCGTGGGTGTCGTTGAACTTCTTGAAGTGGTCCACGTCGAGCATGGCTAGAGTAAAGGTTGGTCCGGGATCTCGCAGGGCTTCCATCAGGGCTCGCCGGCCGGGGATTTCCGTGAGTTCATCGATATAGGCCAGCCGAAACACAGTGTCGACCACGGCCGCCAAACACAAAAGCTGAAATCCGCCAATCATTCCCAAGAAGGCAGCTTCTCCAAAGGAACCATCCATCCAGGCCACGGTGAGCCCAAGACTGACAGCGCCGAGCAGAGGGGCCACTAGGAGAACTTCCAATCGAACCGGACGTCGATCTTGATAGCAGCGTGCGGTGATGAGACTGATGCAGCAGACGGCACAGATCATCAGAAAGACCCATCGAGCCGTTTCAGACGATACTGTGCTGCCAACAATCAAACTACCTAGGCCCATCCCGAGTGAAAGGGCCACCCAGGCCAGTGAGCGCGGGGAAAAAAATCTGAGCTCTGGAGCAGCAATCAGACAGGAGCCCAACACTGCCAAGGAAGCGGCCACCGTTTCGGGCCGGAAGGCGTCGGCCAGCAGTTGCGGATAAACCAGAGCAAAGGCCAAGAGAATCACGGCCATCACCGCAGCACGAAAGCGTGAGAAAAGCCAGCCCAATCCCGAAATCAGGACAGTCAGGGCCAGATTGATCTTCAGCATGTCAGCCTCTGTGAAGCCGAACAGGTCCGCTCTCGTCAGGGCCGGGTGACCAGCCAACAGATACACCGTGCCAAGGGGCAACACCGTTGCCAGAATCCATTTCCACACCCGAAGTGAGTTCGAGAGGGTATCGACCTATGCTGCTCAGAAGGGGAAGACGCACCCTTGGTGAGTCCCTAGGGAACCGAGCCGCGTTCAGCCTCCTAGGAGATTGACCTGAGCGGAGGCAGCTCGAGCACCTCAACTCCCGAAGCCAAGATCAAAAAAAGTCCAGGACATCTGTTCCGTGGACTTTTCGGACCTTAGCGCCGCTCATCTTGTACTCTCGGGAGCAAAATTTGGCTATTTTTGGAAAAAATTTGCGTTGATTTCCAGATATTTTTCCTGGCCATCGGGAATGTCGTCGTCGGGGAATATCGCTTCTACCGGGCAAACCGGAAGGCAAGCTCCACAGTCGATGCATTCCTCAGGATCGATATAAAACATCTGCTCATCATCTCCTGAATGGATGCAGTCCACAGGACAGACCTCTACACAGGCAGCATCTTTTACTCCGATACAGGGTTCGGTGATTATGTAGGTCATGGTTGTCTCCTCGTTACGAAAATATGGACCACCGTACCCATCGGCGGTTCTGGTAACCTCAAGCCAATAATGTCGACTTCGACCGGCCCATATCCTGCTACGGAACGCGCTCGGGAGCTAACCTCTAGGC
>JBJHCR010000199.1:0-4037 GCA_050486105.1 Vulcanimicrobiota bacterium | reverse complement strand
CCTCTAGGCTCCTGATCCGCACTTCTCGGACAAAATGCTTAATCTGGCCTGTTTTCATTCCTTGTCAAGCACACTTCGACAGTTCAGGAAAAATTCCGGGTACTGTTTGCTTCATATAGTCCTGGTTTTGGCAACTATTTTGAGAAGTGCGGAACATGAGTCTAGGAGCCTGACCGGAAACCCGGACCGAGTATAACGAAGTATATTTTGGGCAGGCGGAATTGGATAATTTCGCGTAATATCATGAATATTTGGCGACAATTCGACGATTTCGCATGCACAATAATAGACGAGTTAGACGACGGGAGGGTTTCCGGTTAGGCTTCTAGCCGAACTTCGCGTCTCTTGGGTCACCCAATCAAGGTAAGTCGAACTTCCCTCGAGTATGGGCAGAAAGATCAACTCCGGTTCGGTGTACGGATGATGTTTAGCAAGGCAGGAGGCCACCTCTTCAGCCTTGGCCGCGGTGGATTTCACCACCAAGAGGACCTCTTGATCCCGGCAGATCTCTCCTTGCCAGCGATAGACAGAGCGCACCCCGGGCACAATGTTGACGCAAGCTGCAGCCTGACTGGAGACCAAGCTCTCGGCGATAGCCTCAGCACTCTCCTGGCTTGGACAAGTGATAAAAGCGACTCGATGACTCTGAGATTGGGCGAGTTCCACGACGCTTAGTTCTCCGGCCAATCGCGGTCTTCCAGGGATCCGGTTTTCATACGGTGCTCCTTGTAGCGCTGGGCGACATCTGCGGTCAGATTTCGGTGGAGATCAAATACGTCGCACATCTCGATCATGAATTCCACCAAAGCCTCCTGCTCTAGATTTATCAGGGCGTTATAGAACCGGGGATATTTGGCCTCAAAAAGGGCTGCCATATCGCTGGTCAACTCACCCATCTCTCGTTGCAATCGCTCATTTGAAAGTCGCATGGCCATGAGACTGGTTTTTTCTTGAGTTCAGGAAAAACCTGCCTAAGAAGTCAAGCGGGTAAAAGGTACACCGCCCCGAGAATAGGATCTTGGAACTCCCAAAAGCCCTATGGACGGAGTTTGCCGGCAAGATAGGGGGATCGCGTAGACTCCCGGGGAGAACAAGACCAAAGGTGCCCTCAAAAATGGCGCGAAGGCCAGCCCATGAGAAAACGAAGCGATCGTACATCGTCTGCTCTGCGTCCTTGGAAATTCGAGGTGGACTACCTCCCCTACGCCGAAGCGTCAGTTCTGGTTGATGCTGGGAAGACCAGGGTTCTCTGTGCCGTCTCGGTGGAAGAGCGCCAGCCACCTTGGATGTCGGTACCCAATCGAGGTTGGGTGAAAGCCGAATATGCCATGCTTCCCATGGCCACTCATCAACGAACACGTCGCGACGCCAATCGGTCGAACGGCCGCACCCACGAAATTCAGCGTCTCATTGGTCGCTCTCTTCGGGGTGTTGTCAATCTGGACCTCATCGGACCTCGGACCCTAGCTTTGGATTGCGATGTTCTGATTGCCGATGCAGGCACGAGGACGGCATCGGTCACCGCAGGTTGGGTTGCCTTGGTGATGGCTTGCCATCGCTTGAAAGAAAAAGGAAAAATATCCGCCTTGCCCGTGTTCGAGCAGGTCGCTGCGGTTTCTCTTGGCATCGTCGATGGAGAGATCCTCACCGACCTTGATTACCTGGAAGATTCTGCGGCCCACACGGACTTGAATCTGGTCATGACCTCGAGCGGGGGGATCGTAGAAGTCCAAGGAACAGCAGAAGGGGAGCCATTCTCCCGGGCAGAGCTGGATCGAATACTCGATGCAGGCTGGAATGCACTCCAAGATCTGTTTGCTCTGCAGCGAGACACCTTGAGCAAAGCTGGTTGCTCTTGGACGGCAACGCCCTCAAAGGCTCTTTTACCTTGAAGAAATTCCGTGCCTCCGGACACGGTCGTCGAGTGCCATGCGCTCCTTAACCCGCCTGGAAGCCCACTTTTTGAGTTCCTTGCTCTCGAGTCTCCGAGAGTCGGGAGACTTAAGAGAGCAGATCAACGGGCTTTTTCTTCTCTATCCGACGGATGGTCCTGAACTTGAACTGGGAATCCAAACCCGCTCTGGCCAACTTTACAAGCTGAGGGTCTTGATTTATGGAGTTCGCCCAGTTAGATATTGCTTCGAAACGACCGCCACAGGACACGCTTCCTGGTTAAAACAGTTGTTCGATCGATGCTTTCGAAATTTCGATCTGGTATCGGAACGCAGTGGGGTCAGAAAAGGCCGTTTGCAACTCACCTACCAGGTCAACTATTCAGACGCCTTCCTCAAGAAGCTCGGTGAATAGCAAGTCTCAAGAATCAAGGTCTCCCCAAACAACATACGTTTCCCTAGCCTTGTCTCGAACTCGACGCTCAACGTGGCGAATCCGACTCTCCATTTCGTCTGCCTCTCGATGATGATTGGTCAGGCGCAACACTTGCTGGGACAACTCTAGACACTTCAAGGTTTCCCAGTGATAAGGGCCTCTACTTGAAAGAAGTATCGTCAGAGCCTTGCGGAGATGCCCTTCTGCCGTAGTGGAGTCCTGCAGATCCACGTAAAAGGAGGCCAGGCGGCAGTGAAGGTCACCGCAACCAGAATGAAATCCTCCCAAATGGGCATTCCTAAGCTCAAGTGCTTTCAAGTAATGAGCTATGGCGGTAGATTTTCTGCCCTCTGCTTCGGCAGAGGGTACAAGAGAGACTTTCCTGGCCGCCTTGAAAAGAGAGACTTCAAGGTCCCCAGCCAAAGCCTCCCACGAGGAGCGCCAGAGGCCTTGAACGCGCACCTCGAGGCCGAACAGTTCGTCGGCCTGCTTGAGAACCATCTCAGCTCTTTGTAAGCGGTCCTGACGGAGAGCCAACTGAACACTGGTTAAGCAAAACAGCAGATACACTTCTGTAGAATCGGGTTCCAGGCTCTGCACCCTCTTAAGGAGCGTTTCACCCTGAGCAGGCTTGCCTTGGTCGGTGTTCAGACGAGCCAATAGGGTCAAAGCTTGACAGAGGAGATCTTCTCTATTCCCCTCTTCTAGCAGGTTGATGGCCCTCGAGTACAGCCTTCTCGCTTCGCTCCACCTACCATCGTCATGAAAGAAACAGGCTGCGTTGAGAAGTCCCTTGGCCATCAGAGGAGACCGTTGGTCCAAGGCTTGAAAGATCCTCAAAGCGAGATTCGAAAGATCCTCGGCCTTGTCTCGGATTCCGCGACAACGCTGAAGTACAGCTAGGTTCGACAGGGATATTCCTAACCTGGGCTCGAACTCCCCAAGGAGTTTGGCCCGGCCCAAGGCCTCCCAGCACAGGTCTTCAGCCTTGGCTAAGTGGCAGGAGTGGTATTCCCTTTCTACCGAGCGTGTCAAGGCCAGCCAGTCTTCAACCACGCTATGAAAACCTTGATCCTTTAGCATATGTCTAACCTTAAGAAACCCACTCCTACTCTCCACGCCCTGGGAGGACCCTTCGACGACCCGGGACTGTTGATCGTTCCCGACGGCTATCGAGAGAGCCTCCTCTTTGACTGTGGTGAATTGAAACACATCTCGGTCTCAAAGCTCTTGCGAGTCCGTTGGCTCTGCCTGAGCCATTTGCACATCGATCATTTCATCGGCTTTGACCATCTGTTGAGAGTTCGGCTCTTTTCTCCCCTACCGCTGACAATTTTCGGACCGACAGGCACCACCGACGCGGTGGGCGCCAAACTTCGTGGATATGCCTGGAATCTCACTGGAGAGTCTCCTTTTGAAGTGGAAGCCTTCGATATCGACCAGACTGGCAAGCTTCAGTCCGGAATGAGTTTCCGGTGCAAGCAGCAGTTCTCCCCCTGTTCGTCCCACCTCTCACCCACTCGCTTCGGGAGTTCTTCGGTCATCAATCTCGACCAGGGACTTCATCTCACTTCCTACCCTGTGGAGCACGGTGTCCCTTGCCTTGCCTACCGCCTGCAGCACGAGAAGCCACCCAGAGTCGACAAGAAAGCTCTAGAGGCTTGGCGAACTGACGCTGGGCCTTGGCGCGGACAACTGCTGAAGGGCGG
>JBJHCR010000198.1:0-12188 GCA_050486105.1 Vulcanimicrobiota bacterium | reverse complement strand
TCGTTACGCCAGTCGCGGTGAAGCTCGCAGGCCACGGCGAACCAGTTAACCAACTGCACTCCGGCGGCTTGCATTCTGAGCCAAGCGGTGTGCCTGGTGACCTCATTGAAGGTGCCGGAGGCGTCGGTCACCACAAAAACCTCGAAGCCCTCCTCGATCGCCGACAAGGCTGGAAAAGCCACGCAGACCTCGGTGACCACTCCCGCCAAGATCAGCTGTTTCTTACCGGTCTCTTTGACCGCTTTGAGAAAATCCGGGTTGTCCCAAGCGTTGATGTCTCCGGGCCGCGCAAAGTAGGGAGCATCCGGGAACATGTTCTTGAGCTCGGGCACCAAGGGTCCGTTGGGGCCCTGCTCAAAACTGGTGGTGAGGATGGTCGGAAGACCAAAGTACTTCCCGCAGGCCGCCAGAGCCAAGACGTTGTTCTTGAACTCGTTGGGGGAGAAGTCTTGAACGAGAGAAATCAGGCCGGTTTGGTGATCGATCAGAAGTAGAGCTGCATCATTCTTGTCTAGACGACGGTACTGAGTGTTCGACATTAGGTAACCTCCAAAGCAGTAATAGGAAACTCATACTAGCTTAGCAGGGGTTCCCTTAAAACGGAAGCCTACAAGCTGCGAACGGGGGGGGCGAAAACACCGAACGCTACAGAGTTGTCCGGTCTGTTAGGCCGAGTTCCCAGGAGGGTTGCCCAGCAAATCGTTCCTCCAAATAGGCTTCCAACACCTGGACTCGTCTTCGTTTGGAACTCTTGAAGGGAGAGAGAACAAAAATATGATCCGGCGTAGGCTCGACCTCAAGCGGAATGAGAACTAGACTTCCGTTTCGTAACTGCTCGTGGACAATGAAAACCGGGAGGATGGCAAGCCCGAGGCCGGCCAGGGCGGCGTCTCGCATAACCTCGCCGTTGTTGGTCATGACCCTACCTGGCTTAGGGAGGGCAGATTCAGGAACGCTCGGTCCGGGGAAATGCCACAACCCCTGAGGGCTGTCATTGGAATATCCTATTCGTGGATGGGCTTTGAGCTCCTGAAGAGACCGGGGGATCCCGTGGACGGTAGCATAGCCCGGGCTACAACAAACCACTCGGCGACTGCTGCCAAGGCGCGTGACTTTTCCGCCGATGTCGGCAGCGCTTCTGGTGATGCGAACTCCAAGGTCGTAGCCCTCGGCCGCCAAATCGACCATGCGGTCTTGGAGTTCCAAATGCAACTCGAGTTTCGGATAGAGCTTCAGGAAATCAAGCAGAACCGGACTCAAAAACCAGGTGCCGAAGGTCATGGGTGCGCAAACCTTAAGGACCCCCGAAAGCAAAGTGCTCTTGTGGAGAACTCCGTCGACAGCCACCTCCAGAAGCTCCAAAGCCTCGGTGGCTCCTTGCCAAAAATGTTCCCCTTCGGCAGTCAGACGAACACCCAGGTGAGAGCGTCGAAGCAAGGCCACGCCGAGACCTCCTTCGAGCCGCCTCAAGCGTTGACTGACCACCGATTTTGCGATCCCCAAAGACAAGGCCGCCTTACCGATACTCCCGCACTCCACGACGGCGAGAAAGGTTCTCAGATCGATAAGCTCATAAGAGTCCAGCTTCTTCATCCGTAAGCCCCGCTCTCCCTCACTCGTTAAGGGTTGAGCGTAACGTTTGACTCTACGGAAAAGAGCCCCTGCTCTCTAAGGAGTAGCGGCTCTCTTCCTGGGACTCAATCTCAAGCCTCAAGAGGCGTTCGAGATTACTCTTTGGTGTCGCCTTCAGCTTCCTCATCGCCGTGCTCGTGATCGTGATCATCTTCGGCGTGTTCGTGATCATGATCGTCCTCGGCGTGCTCATGATCGTGATCGTCCTCGGCGTGCTCGTGATCGTCCTCGGCGTGCTCGTGATCGTCCTCGGCGTGTTCGCCCTCAGCCTCTTCACCTTCGGACTCTTCTGTTTCGGTGACTTCTGTCTCGGTAGTCTCAGTTTCTTCCGTCTGAGCAGCTTCACCCGTTTCGGTGGCAGTGGCCTCGGTCGTGGTGGTGGTCTCAGTTTGACCAGCCGGATCCGGACCTCCGGTAGGTTCGCCCCCGGTGCATCCCGCTAACAGCGACAGGGACAAAAGCCCCGCAATGGCAAGCGATACTAATTTTCCAGTTTTCCTCATTTAACAACCCTTCCCAGGAGTTTTTCGGACGAGTCCGTTCTCGAGAACCGAGAACTTCCCTTTCGTCCAGAAAGGTTTCTTTGTTCGTTCTCCGGGATCTTCCCCTAGGATTTTCCCTCTTATGTGAGGTCTATCCCATAAATTATAATGCGAGAAACCTCGCCCTATTGCGATTTAGGAGAACGAATTGAAGCACTTTCTATGGGCCGTTAGCCTCACCTTATGGCTCGTCCAGCCGGCTTGGACGCAACCCTACCATGGAGAAGTCTATGGCGTCTACCCCGAAGGGGTGATGATCGTGCAAGGGTCCAATTCCTTCCTGTTGCCAAGCCAGCACGCGACTTTCGAGATCGGAGGAGTTCGGGCCAGTTTGAGTTCCCTCGTCCCCGGACAGACAATTCAGGCCATTATCCCCCAGCAGTACCTTCCCCAAGTGCAACTCATCCCCGACCCTTACAGCTGGAAAGTCAAGCATCATCCCAATCACCCCCACGGGGGGCCACCCGGACAGACGAAGAAGAACACACCCCCTGGTCAACCAGGACAGGGGAGAGGCAAGGGACGCTAGAGTAAGGCCTCGAGGTCCACCTCACATAAGGCCACCGGATATGTGAGGCCAAAGTTCTCGAGAACCTGGGGATGCAACTCTCCAAACCATATCCAATCTCTTGTGCCGTCTCCGATGACCGCTCCGCGTCCAGGGAGGAAAGTCTGGTAGGCGTCGTCGCTTTCCTGAAGAGCTCGGACTTGTCGCGCTGAAGGAAATCCCAGGTCAGTCAAGAGGGCCTCGGCGGCGGCTTTAATGGTGGCCAGATCGCTGCGGCTGCCGAGTTGGGCGGCGGCTGCTCTCAGGTGCTCGCGTGCCCCGACTTCGGACTCGGAGTCCAAAAGACTAATGCGCCCCACCTCAAAGATTTTCTGGGGCAGGGGATGGTCGGTGTTCACTGAGAAGGTCTCGAGCAGACCTGGAATCAGGGAGGTGCGGACCATGGTCTGTTCGTGCGAGATGGGATGAGCCAAGCTCACATGCGACTCTCGGTTTGGACGACCTAACTTCTCGTACTGACAATCTTCACTAGACAGTATGAGGCTCAAAATCTCAAGGAACCCTTGGCCTGCCAAGGCTTCCCTGACTCGATTCATCAGCGCACTGCGGGGGGTCTCCACTCCCACGGTGAAAGTCGGGACTAAGCTCGGACGTATATTGTGGTATCCAAAAGCGATGGCCACATCTTCTACCAGATCCATAGGATGGAGAATGTCGTTGCGATAGGATGGCACCTTGACTAAGAGCCCACTATCCGAGCGCACCTCAACCCCGTGGCCCATGCGCTCCAACAGTGCCTTCACCTTGTGCGTTCTTTGCCCGGTAGTGACCACCTCGGGGCTTTCGGGAAACAAATCTTCGTCGGTGAGCCCTAAGCGCGCCAAAGGAAGAGCGGCATCAAACTCCACTGATTGGTAACTGAAGTCTGGAGTCACCACCGGCTGCTCCTGCCCATCCCACTCGATGTTCACCTGTTCAGCCGTAGAACCCGGGCACAACTCCAACAGGGAAGTCACTATCATATTCAGGATTTTCTCCACCAGGCGAGATTCGAGACCGGTGACGTCGACGAAGAGCTCTTTGGTTTCGTGCTTCACCTTGGTGTCTTCCGAGTTGATAATGGGAATGAAGGCCATCACCACTTCGCTCCCGTCAGGTCTGCAGGCACTGAGCAGGGGATAGCGCTCTCGTCCTTCCAAGAGATGGGCGTACGGAGGGCCTTTGGGATGGTCCGAGAGAACCTGCTTGGGGGTCATCCCTTCGGCCTTACCCAGAGGAACAAACTGCACGCCTTCCGGCTCTACCAGGCGGTACTTCACTCCCTGAATTGAATCAAAACTGTTCAGGTCGTAGACCCCAATGGAAGCTCGCTTACGGTCTCGACCCATCGCCCAATGAAGGTTCTCTTGAAGCTTCATCAAGACTTTGATCCGGTCTTCGTTGAGTTCTACCCCTCGAACCACCGCACAGCGTATGGGCCGGTAATCCGGAGATTCCGGCGAGGCCAGCGCTTTCTCTGCCGTGACCGTGACTTGAGCTTCTTCCAGGTGATACTCCACCGGACCGATCTTCTCGCCCAGGTAGCCCCTGAGAGTTCGAGCTAAGCCCGCCGGGTCGAACATGTCCGGACGGACCGCCAAGAGTTCCATGCGAAGGACCTCGATCGTTCCTCGCTCCAGCCGACGATCCGGAAATTCCTTGAAGTCTCGACCACAGGCAGCGCAAGAAACCGGGGGATTCTCGGTTTCGGTGATCTCCATAAGCCAGTCGCAATCTTGGCAAGCGAAGCGACGCAGGGTGGCGTATCCCTCCACGTCGCACCCCAGTTGTTGCAACTTGGTCACCAACTCTTCCGATGAGAGAGAGGTTTCGATTCGCTCCCTCAACATGTCGACGGGAATTCCTATAACCGGCATAGATCGACTCCTTTCAACCAGGACAGACGGGCCTTGTATAGCTCTCCGATGCTGGCCAGATCGTAGGTAAACATGGCCAAGCGTTCCAGACCTAGGCCCCAGGCAAGGACCGGAGAGGTACAACCCAGAGGTTCGGTGACCTCGGGACGGAACATGCCGGCCCCACCCATCTCCACCCAATCAGACTTTTTCTCCGACCAAACAAAGACTTCCACGCTCGGCTCGGTGTAGGGAAAGAATGCCGGCCGAAACTGGAACTTTGTAAATCCCATCTTACGATAGAAGGCCTCAAGGGTTCCTAACAGGTTGGCAAAAGTCGCTTTATCGTCGATGATGATGCCATCCACCTGATGAAAAACCGGCAGATGCTTGTAGTCCACGGTCTCTCGGCGGAAAACCGGGCCAACGCAAAAGACCTTCCTGGGACTACCGGGTTTTTCCGCCAAGGCACGGACCGTAGAAGCGGTCGTATGGGTCCGCAAGACCGCCTTCTCTGAAAGGGCTTGAGACCACTGATACCGCCACCCCACCGAACCAGTCTGGCCACCGTTTTCATGGGTGTCCTTGACTCTCGTGACGATCTCCTTGGCGGGCAAGCTGCAGTCCGACGGGCGACCCACATAAAAGGTGTCTTGCATGTCCCGAGCCGGATGATCTTGAGGCTGAAAAAGAGCATCAAAATCCCAGAAACTTGACTCCACGTACCCTGACTCGGTCTCTTCAAAGCCCATTTCCAGAAACACCCGACGGGTCTTCTCAAAGACCGACACCAGCGGATGGATCTTACCGGCCCAAACCGGCTCGGTAGCGGCGGTGACATCATAAGGACGAAACTGCACCTCCCGCCAACTGCCGTCCTTGAGCATCTCGGGAGTGAGCAGGTTCACTTCCCGAATCGGAGCTAATCCGCTCTCAACCAGGGATTGTCCCTGCTCGGTGAGGGCGGAGTAGCGCTCCACTCGGTCCTTGATGTCAAGCACTCCCTTCCTCTCCAGCAAAGACGAGAGCCCTTGGTCTACGGGCAGCCTATTCTCCCGCAAGTCCCGATCGGTCACCAGATGGTCGCTCTGGGCTACCACGGCGAAAATCTGCTCATCGGAGCCAGGCTCGGACTCCGCCGCCTCCCGCCCCTCATCGGTCAAGACTAGGATTTTTCCGTTCTGACTAGCCCACTCCCGATCTTTGAGAATCTTCAAGGTTCCACCAACGTCCTTGGGTTCAAGACCGGTGCGCTCAGCGATCTCGAGCATGCTCAGTTGGCCGCCGGCAGCAGCCAAACACTCGATGATGCGGCGTTCTGGCAGAACGCCTGCCCAACCGGCCGCTTTCTTACCCACGGAAAGCTCACGGTAAGGACGTTCCTCCACCTCGAGCTCCGCACCGTTGCGAGTCACCAGAACGGCCGAGACCTTAGCCTGATCGAGTCCGGTAAGCCGACAGAGTTCGGACAGTTCTACTGGGTGGATTTGGTCCGCCAACGCGGTCAGAACTAGGTAATCGATCTCTTGAACCTTATGCACTATCTCTCCCTTGGCAACCGTATGCCCCACTGGACGTGGGGAGCGGAGAGGCTCCGAGACCAAGCCATTAAACTCCTGCTGGAGGGCGGATTACCGCACTATCTGGACGGCATGACCACATCCGGCCAGCCTCCTAGGAGGCTGAACATGAGTTGAAGCAGGCGAGCCACCCCCCTCGAGGGAACTACCAGACGCGATGAACTCCCTGAACGACCTCCCCCTATTTGCTTACGGTTCGCTGATGCTAGGGCAATGCAATGACTTCATGGTCAAGACCTGGATTACAGACTCTTGCCCGGCCCAGCTACCCGGAATCCTGCGGTTGCGTCCTGAGGGATATCCGGCCCTGGAGCTGTCCGGTCATTTCGGACAGGCAGGAACACCCGGCCTCCAACTGCCGAGCACACCAACAACTTATGAAGCAACGGCTCAGGAATTGGTGTCTGGACAACTGCTATGGTTCCGTTCTTCGCCGCAATGCTGGCCGCATCTCGACCGATTCGAGGGCTTCGAGTTTGGGCAACCTTCAGACTACCTGAGAGTGTTAGTGGCCGCTCGGAGGTTGCCTGAAAGCTCCTGGCTGTGGGCCTGGACCTATATCGCTCCTGAATCGCTGCTGGCTCAGGTTTCTTGGCCAAGAATTCCGTATTGGCCTCCCCCCGATGCACCCGAACCTGAACCCTATCAGCCTACAGTGCGCAGAAAGACTGCGGACCCATGACCGGATTTCGGTTCGCCTGGCTTCTAACTTTAGCCTTGATAATGACTTGCTTGCCGAGCTCCGCAGGAGCAGATGAGGAACTCGAAGATTGGCAACCTAGTGGTCGAGCGCTCTATCGCGTGTGGGAATCCAGCGATTTGCTGACCACCATTCTCCCTAGCAACAGCGGCTGGCATCCCCTCTACACTCAGATGGTCGAGGTCCAAGCTGGAGACCTCCTAATGGTAGGAGCGCAGAGCCAACTGACCATAGACGAAACCGACCTCGTGGGTCAACAGTTCCGCGTCACGGTCAACGGACAGAAAGTGGGCTACAGCAGCATCGAAATCAATGACCGAGAGGGCAGTCACCATCTGCCCATGGAAGCCCGAGGACTCTATCTCGCTAGAGCATCAGGCCGCCTCAAGGTAACCGCCGAAGCTTCCACCTTTCACAGCGATGGCAATTTTCCAGTAGCCGTAGACTATCAGGAAAATCTTCGGTACGGCAATCTCATCGTGGAGCAGTTCAGAACCTACGAGACTCACTCCGAAATTCAAAGGGATGAGGCCTTGCTCTTGAGCCAAGTTCTCAGGGACCACGGTAGTGCGCCTGAAGTCGTGGCCGTGGCTCCCTACATTCAACAAGCCCTTGCGGAACTCAGACTCACAGGTCAACCGGGCGATGTCTTGAGAACGGTGGCTTCTACCGTCGGGGTCGCCAGATTTGGCTTGGAAATGTTGGCTGGCGTAACCAGTTGGAACGATCGGCCGATCTCTCCCTATGGAGGGCTCAATGTGGCAGCCAGCAACCTTTTTGCCCCCCTTTCTTTCGATGGCTACAAGACCTTCAACGAAACCGAAGAGGGGCTCTTGGAATTTCGCATCTATGGAGCCTTCGGCAACGGTCTGGTGCTCTATCCTGAAACCACCTTCTTGGAAGCCCTGCACTACGCTAGAGACGGGCAATGGCTCCTCGGTTTTGGCCAGCATTCGGTAGAGCAGGACAGCTTCGGAGGCAACATCGGTCCTGTTCGAGTTCTCACCCGTCAATTGTATCTTGACCAAGGTGACACTCTGTTGGTCCGAAGCCACCTCCAATTCGGGAAGCCGGACTGGACCTCTCCCACTACGGTGTCTTGCCGCGCCCTGCTCAGGATCGAAGGCGGAGGTTCGAGCGAAGTACGCCTCTCGCAAAAAAACGTCACTCCAGAACGAACGGTTGCCCCTCTGCCGGCTAGTCTGACCTTCACAGCTCCAAGAGCCGACTGGTACACCTTAAGCCTAGAAGCCGAGGGCTCCACCGACTCCGGCCCGGTGTCCATGCGCTTAGACCAAAGTTCGAGCCAACTTCTGTTTCTCCAGTTCGGACCCGGGGTTAGGAATGGAGACGGTGAAAGCTTCTCGAAAAACTTCCCTCCCTCAGAATGATTCTGACCTCTCGGTCCGAAGCTTCCCATCCAAGATGGATGTCCAAGCAGCCCGAATTCTCATCGTCGACGATGAAGAGCCCGTAGTAGAACTCATCACCAAAGTTCTCAATCGTCGAGGATTTCGACTGGTGGAAGGGATCACAGATTCAAATTCTGTGATCGAAGCCTGTCAAAAGAATGAGCCGGATCTCATACTGTTGGACCTCAATATGCCAGGCAAGAGCGGTTTCGAGATCCTCGACGAGATCGGCGCCCTGCCCACCAAGTATGGACCGATCCCCATTGTTGTGCTGACCGGTGAGCGAGGCCGACACACCAGAATGCAAGCTTTGGCAGCTGGAGCGCGAGATTACATAGTTAAGCCGTTCGACTTTGAGGTCGTGGCTCGAATCCGTAACCTGTTGGAAGCCCGCCTCCTGAGCAAAGAGCTTTATTGGCGAAACGAACAACTCGAGAGTGCTGTGACGAGCAGAACCGAGGTGCTCCAGGCCGCCCATCGAGAGACTCTGCTGCGGCTCGCCAGGGTCAGCCGCTTTCATCTGGGCGAAGACGAAACTCACTTTCGACGCTTCGCTCGAACAGTTAAAGCTCTTGCCGCTTCAGTTCTAGCGACTGTTGACCACCCACACCTGGTCCCCCAGGCTTCTCTCCTGCGAGACGTGGGTTACGTCAGTGTTCCGGCTCGACTCCTTCAAAAACCCGATGGTTTGGAGCAAGACGAATGGGAGCTCATCAGGAAGCACCCTGGAGTAGGCGCGGAGATTTTGTCCAACAGCACCTGCAACACCTTGAAGCTCGCCGAGATTATCGCGAGGTCTCACCACGAGCATTGGAACGGTGAAGGCTACCCCGACGGCCTCCAGGGCGAAGACATCCCCAAAGTGGCCCGCTTGATCGGCGTCTGCGACGCGTTCGACGCCATGGTGAGTTCAAGACCTTATCGGGCTGCCATGACCGAAGAAGCGGCCAGAGATGAAATTCTAAGACACTCAGGCACCCAATTTGACCCTGATATTGTCAAAGTGTTTTCTGAGAAGTACTCAGAGATCGTTTCATCCCGAGCAGAAAGTGACCAGGCTAATCTATGAATGATCCTCAATCCAAAAGCGCAGGAAACATCATGTTCCCATATCTTCGTGCTTTGGCCCACGAAATGGCCTCGCCCATAACACAAATATTGGGCTATACGCAGATGGTTATAGAGATGGCCCCCGAGGGCATCGACTGCATCGAGGACCTAAATCACGTAGAAAGAGCGGCCGGAGAAGCTCGAAACCACGTCGGCATGCTCAGTCGCATGTCACGAAGAGAATCAGAGAGTAGTCGGGGAAATCTCTTGGACCTGTGGACCGATGTTAGCCGATTGGCCCGCATCGTGAGCTACCGAAACTCAAGTCAACTCAGTTGTTTAGCCAATCCGCCTCCAAATCTCGAAGAGGTGGAAGGTAATCCCTGGCTCTTAAGAGCTGGCCTGCTTGCAACCATAGGAGCTAGCTTCGCCAGCCCAAAGGCGAGTTTACACCTAGAAACCAGCGATACAGTGGCCGCGTGGAAGGTCGTTGCCGAGAAACTTCATCGAGGCTATGGTGAGCCCGATCCGGAACGACCTCACGCCCTGGAGTGGGGCCTAGAGGTTTTGAAATCTCAGGGAGCATCCATATCCGAAGACTCGAACTCTGTAGCCGTGCACTTGAACATTGTTGAATTGGAGTGATGGACTCTTTCCTCTATCTGGCGGCGCAGAGTTCTCTAAGTTGGGGAAGCAATCTGTCCAAAGCAGCAGTATCGGGCCCGGCCCAATAGATGTCTCCAGGAAAATCGTCGTCAAGGTAGATGACGGAAAAGCCTTTCGGGAACTCGTTCTCGTTGAGGGTAACAGTCCCCAGAGGCCGACCTTCCCTCCAAACGGTGAGGGTGGTCGGACTCCCTGCCGTGGTGCTTCGCCCAAGCCAGACCTTCTCATCACGCTTGAGCACCTGAGAGACCTCGACCGGGAAACGAGGTTCACCCGGACACCAGCGCTCTAACCAGCGTTGGCGACCTTCTTCTTGCCAGAGAGCCTCTCTCACCGCTCGCCCCACCTCTGTCACCGGCCAAGTCAAGCGCAACAGCAGCGGGTCCGACCAGAGTATCAGAGCAAAAGGAAGCTTGCTGGGGATGCTCGCTGACCGCTCTTCCATTATGGGAACTTCCCCTAGGCTTCTAGCATGGTTCAAAACTTGTGCGAGACTGACAAGTGCACCAGTGACCGCCTCAAAACAGGGAACCTCAGCCAAAGTCGGCAGGTCTCCTAGGGTTTCCAAAGGCTCGAGGTTGGACCAATAGACTAACGCCCGCAGAATCTCGGGCTCTAAGGGCGATTGAGAAAAGGTTTCGTCAACCATCTGTAGTACGGCCCAGCGCTGCTCGGTGGTCAATTCGGGTTGCCCCTCAATTTCCGCTTCACTCTCTAAGATGAGCCTCAAACCTGGGGGAGCATGGTCTTCCAGTCGGATGGTGCGGGCTGCCCTTCGATAACCCACCAACTGCAACTCGGATGGGGACTCGGCGTCTCCCCAGCGGAGCAAGGTCAATCGGCAGTTTTCGAGGTCCCTAGTAGCCAGCACCGAACCCTGGGTCCGGCGAGCCACTTCGGTGCGTTGACTGCGGTTGGTTCGGAGGGAGTAGAGATAGCCGTCTCCAGGAGCAACATGAGGAAAGAGAATCGTGCCGACCCTCTTGAGTTGTCCTGTCCAAACCAGCAACGGCAGTTTGGGGTCAGGAACAGAAAACGACAGGGAGACCGAAGAAGTCAACACCAACAGCTTGCCCTCTCGTTGGTAGACCTCGATCAACCGACCTAAGCTCCAGCTATTTCCGAACACATCGGGAAATTTCACAGCCCTCAACAAGGCCTCTCGATCGATCTCCGAATGAGCTTGAGAGGTCAGAAAATCCAAGTAGCTTAAGAATGTGGGTTCGTCTTGAGGTCGGACATCGGCCGAGGTCAGAAGAAAGACTTGCGTTTCCGAGATCTGCTCGGCCAAGTGTTTCAGAAAAATGGACCGAGTCCGATTCAGCCAATCTCGTCCACGCTCTTGCTCGACAACTGTCGTCAAGGTCAGGTCCGTTCGCAAGTGGTCGTCGACTATCAGGGCCTTGATGGGGAGGTTCCAGCGCTGTACATAAGCGATGCCATCCACCCGCCAAAGCACCCGAGGGTGGGCTGGACGGCGCCTCCATACCTGCAGTAGCCCATCTTGAAGGCTCGCCTGAATCAGAAACTGGTCTGCAGACTCATCCTGTTCGGCGTAGCCCGGAAAGTAGTTCAAGCGTTTTTCTACGAGGCCGAAGAGACGCTCGACCACTTCGGCCACCCCCAGCCCACCCAATGAAAATAGGCTGTCGCTCTTGAATGCAACTGAGACCCCATGCCACTCAAGACGAACCCCATCGCCAGCGAGGGCCTCTCGAGCTAGGACCCAATGAGGGGATTCTGGTTCCTTGAGCATCGCCTTGGGCCAACTGAGCCTCAATCCAAACAAACCCCGCTCCAGGCGAACGGGCTGGCCCTCGAGATGACGATAGAGGGCGGCCATGAGATAGAGCGCACCGCCCTCTCCAGTGCGCCCCTGAGCGCGGAGAACTTCGTACGCCCGACGGGGATCAAGAGAAAAACGGCCTTGCCCTTGGGTCGTACCAGCGGCCTCAAGACTTCGAACGAATTCTTCTATATCGTTGCATTCGCGAGAGTTTGAATCCAACGTGCATCCCTCTCCTAAGAGGTTTTCAGAAATCAGGAGAAATCCCTGGGATGCAGAATAGAAAAAGCGACTTAGGATCTGGTCCGGAATAACTTTCTATTTTCGGTTGTCGAGGCGCCCCCCTGGCAAGGCGGTTCGAGCGACTAGTATCGAGAATACTTAAGCGAGAACCAACGCTGCCAGGGGGGATGCATC
>JBJHCR010000197.1:0-12253 GCA_050486105.1 Vulcanimicrobiota bacterium | reverse complement strand
CACAGACCGTTTTTTCAAGGTGGAGACTCCCACCCCGGTGAGTTGCAGCAGCGACACCCCTGCCGGAATATGGAAGCAGTATGTGGTCGATGAGGGTACGCCCATCTATCTGGCAACATTTCGTTTCGAACAGCAAGGGAATGACTTTCAGGTCCACGCATTAGAAGTCGCCCCGGTCACCTTCCCCCAATCGGACTTTCGAACTTTCGGACACCGTTATGATGGACAGCGCTGGGGATTTCACTCCGACTGGCATCAATACGGAGTAGCTTGGTTCGAACTTGAGAAAAAGTGCTCAAACCGTTTTGAGGGTTACGCCTATCTCGATGGCAAACAGCGGCCCAATCGACATATCCTGATTAGAGTGACCGAATAAGGCCTGAATCAGCAACAAAGCGAACTTAAGCGAAAGCTGATGAAGCCCCGGAAACGGGGCTTTGTTTATTTTGTCGACCCTCAGGACACCGACCGTGGAGAAAAGGACAGTTTGTAGCCCGACGAGAACATCTGAGGCCCAACTTCAATCTCTGCGAGGCAAGCTCAATGTTAGACACACCCACCAAATCCAAGACTCGAGTTGACAACGAGTTCATGTCGTTCATCGATGGCAGTTTCGTTTCCATCGATGGAGCCCAGACCATGGACAACATCAATCCAGCCAATGGCGAGAAGGTGGGCACCACCTATCTTCTCACCCGAGAGCAGACCGAGCATGCAATCGAAAGTGCCCATCGAGCCTTTCCGGCTTGGCGCTCTACTCCCGCCCCTGTGAGAGCCAAGATTTTCGCTCGCTTTCATCAGATCATGGAACAGAGAAAAGAAGAATTGGCTCGGGCGTTGACCTTAGAAGAAGGAAAGCGTTTGCCAGAAGCTTTGGGTGAAGTTCAGAAAACTCTGAATATCGTGGAGTTCATGGTGGGCGAAGGTCGTCGCTTCGGTGGTCGAACCATCCCCTCGGAACTCCCGAACACCCTGGCCTACACCGTACGCCAGCCCCTTGGCGTCGTAGGCCTGATCACCCCCTGGAATTTTCCCGTGGCCATACCGGTATGGAAACTCACCCCCGCCCTGATCGCTGGAAATACCGGAGTGTTCAAGCCGGCCTCAAACACTCCTAAAACGGCCTGCCTGATCATGGAAATGCTGCATGATGCCGGCCTTCCCCCGGGGGTTCTGCAGATGACTATCGGACGAGGAAGCACCGTGGGTGACACCATCGTCGGGCACCCCAGGGTTCAGGCGCTTTCCTTCACCGGAAGCAACTCCGTGGGACAGAGACTCTACTGCGACGGGGCCAAACGAGGAGTCAAGGTGCAGTGTGAAATGGGAGGAAAGAATCCCATTGTGGTCTTGGAAGACGCCGACCTCGACTTAGCTGTGGAAGCGACGGCACAAGGGGGTTTTGGCAGCACCGGGCAGCGTTGCACCGCAACCTCGCGAGCCATCGTTATGGAGAGTATCGCCGACGAGTTCGTCGAGAAACTGGTAGCTAAAGCTCGAGCCCTTAAGATGGGAGACGGCATGGATCCTTCCACAGAAATGGGGCCCATCGTTGATGCCGATCAGATGCAAAGCGTCTTGGAAGGTTTAGAAAAGGCCAAAGCCGACAAAAGTTGCGGAAAGTTGCTGTGCGGAGGCGAAAGAGCCCTGAACAGTCCACTCGACCGAGGCTACTTCATTCCACCAACAGTGTTCGACCATGTGCAGCCCGACAGTTTTCTGGCCCAAGAAGAACTCTTCGGTCCAGTGATGGCCGTGATCAGGGTGAAAACTTTTGAAGAAGCCATCGCTGCCGCCAACGGAGTGCAGTATGGCTTGTCGTCCTCGATTTACACCAAGAACACCGATCTGGTTTTTCGTTTTCTGGACCTGATCGAGACCGGAATCACCCACGTCAACTCCCCAACTATGGGAGGCGAAGCCCAGTTGCCCTTTGGCGGAGTGAAAGCTACCGGTGTGGGAGCCCGAGAAATGGGAAGCGAAGCGGTAGAGTTCTTCACGGAACTGAAAACCGTCTACATCGACTACACGGGCAGCAAGAGAGAATCGAACATCTACTAGTTCGTTTCTCGAGGGCATGAGCTCAGAGGGTGTTTAGGATCTGGCCAGATCCTTAGCTCTCTGAGCTTTTTTCTTCTGCTCTGTTGTTCCCTCGAGCCAGCAGACAGCAGTGGACGGCCGATCCCATCCAGGCTCCGAAAGAAAGACATACCCAGAAGAAGAAGCGCCAGGGAGCAGGTTCACCTGCGGCCAGAAACTTCAGCCCGGTGAAGGACGCAATATAAGGAGCGATCATCAGCCATCCATCGTAGAGCATGGCCACGGATGCTAAGGTGAAGGCTATGGCGATCACTGCACCGGTTCGAAATTTTCTCAGGGTGAAGTGTCCAACCCCAGGATAGATAAAAAGCGACAGTCCGATGAGCATGGCGTAGGAGAGCCCCTTCGCCCCCTGCTTTTCCATCTGTTGCTCCATAACCGTAAAGTTCGGGGGTGAACTTGGGATCCCTGGCCAGGGCGAGTTTCCTACGGTCTGATTTTGCTCTAGTTAACCAGGAGGTGAGAATCGGTTTCGAAAAACTTGAAACTAGGTAAAGGGTTTGCAAGTTAGCACGATTTGTGTAGAATGCGATAACTTGTCAGGCCGGTCGGGAAAAATCCTCCGGTCTCAAGAGGAGGATATATGGTTTCACTCTCAATGGTCGTTCCGGCCTTAAATGAAGAAGTCTTGGTAGACGAATTTCTGGAAAAGTCTGTTCGAGACATGCAGGCGGTGACCGACGATTGGGAGATCATCTTTGTAGATGATGGTTCCACTGACCGAACCTTGGAGTACGCTCAAGCCTGGAGTGAGCACTATCCCCAAATCCAAGTCGTGAGTCTTGGGCGCAATCTTGGCAATGGTGCCAACGTGGAAGTCGGCTTCCAGCACGCCACCAAAGACGTGGTCTTCAACAACACCGTAGATGCCTTTTTTAACACCGAAGACCTCAAGTGGATCGTTCCTCACTTGGAGACCTACGACTCTATCAGTGGGTGTCGGTCCGACCTCTCGGCCAACAATCTCTATCAGAAATTGCTGACCTTAGGAAATTTGACTCTCATTAGAACTCTTTTCCCTTTGAAGCTCAGAGCTTATCAGACGGTGCAGTTTCACCGCCGCTCGCTTTTCGAGCAGATCAAGATCGAGGGTCGGAGTTCCTTTGTCTCCCCCGAACTCCTGATTAAGGCCCACTATCTTGGGTATTCCATCGGAGAAGTGGAAGTCAAATTCCATCCCCGCACCAAAGGAACCGCCAAAGGTGGTGGGCTCAAACATGTCCTGAGAACCTTCAGGGACGTGATTCGATTCTGGTTCAAATGGGTGATCTTGAAGGAGCCTATCGCCGTTCGGAGGCCCGTGGCCGTGCGAGGCCCGGGCGCCATCGATAAGGCCAACGCCACCGCCGATGCCGGTTCAAACCAACAGGAAGCCGAACGCGTCGCGGGCTAAACAGGCCTTGAAACCGGGCCCGATCTCCCCTACCAAAGAATGGTCTAACGTCCTGTGACGCTGGACCTTTCTTTGCTTTGGGGGCTCTTGATCCTGGTGGTCTTGAGCATGGCCGGTCAACGACTTGGGATGGTCCTTTTCCGTCCGAAGACCCGACTGGAAGCCGTGTCCGTTGGGCTGTTCCTCAGCCTGGCCCTAATGATTCTTGCTGCCTGCTACCTGCTTCCTTTGGGAAACCTCCTGTTGGATTTCGGCCTACTGCTTGGGGGGCTCAGTATTCTGAAGTTCGTGCCGAGTCCGCCGGAGAAACCTTCAGAGCGCTTGAACCCAGCCGAAAAGGCAGGCCTGGCCCTCATCGCTTTTCTGGTCGTTCTGCGCTCCCTGTTCGCACAGGCCACCGGAATGGTGGTAGACGAAGACTTCTTCATCCACGCCGCCAATATGGGGTTATTCCAGCGCGGTCAATTCCCCCCCCTCAACCCTTTCTTGGGGGAGCCGATGAACGGGCATTTCGCCCGTGACCTGGCCATCGCCCTTGGAGCGCGATACACCACCGTTCCCTTCCTTCACATGGAATGGATCCTGACAACAGGATTCCAAATGTTGCTGGTGGGCGGGCTGTACGGTATATGGCGGCGACTGCTCGGCATTGGGGCCGCTGCTTTAGCCCTGGTTTGTGGACTGTTCGCCGCCAACTTTGGAGCCCAAACGGGCATGGCCGATACCCTGGCTAACAACAACCCTATCGCCATGCTCTTCCTAATTCTCGGTCCAAGCCTTCTTTTTGTGACTCTGTCCTCAATTCCAGGCGACTCTGGAGCAAGACCTGAGGCTTCGGATTCCGAGATTCTCCCTGCCGGCCTGGGAGTTCAAACTGTTTCCGCTTTGCTCCTCACCGGAGCGATCATCGGTCTAGAAGGGGTGGTTTATGAAATCCACTATGGCCTGATCGCCCTTGGTCTCGTTCCCGTATTGCTGTTGGTTTCCGAGTGGCGCAAGCCCTTGATTTTCGCTTTTCTGGCTTCGGCGGTGGTAGTGCTCACCGCAGGTGGGCCTTTCCAGGACCTGGCAGCGCGAGAGTTGGGGCTCAAGCCAGAGAGCAAGCGTCCAAGTACCACCAGACAGCAAGTCTCCATGAAGTTCCCCAAAAAAGAACTGTTCTCCATCCGCACCGACAACCTACGACCCTCTCGGCCCTTCGAGGGACGTTGGCGCCCCTACAGCGCAACTTGGCAACCCGAGCAGGTCTATCGAAAATTCTGGGACCGCCAACTGATGGCCACACTTTGGTGGCCTGCTTGGCTCCTGCCCCTATTGTGGCTGGGGTGCTTAGCCAAGAAGCGATGGCTGGAATTGACGTTTGCCAGCATTGCAGCTTGCTCGGTGTTGGTCCCGGCCACTGTGGATTTCGGCTTTTTCGAAGACGAGGCCACCCGTTGGCTTTACACCACTGCCGTGGCTAGCTCCCTGGTCTTCGGAGCAGCCTTTGGCCGGATTGTTGAAGCCTTAGTCCAACGAAAGAAGACTCAACCCTTGGCCGGTCTGCTGTTGGTGCTGTCGCTGCCGCTAATCCTGGCTGGATGGACTCGGGATCTTCAAGACAGCCGTTGGGCCATGTCAAACCCTGGGGAACCATTGCCCGTGGGGCGACCTGGACTTCCTCCGGGAACCGGTCTATTGCCGGATCCCCCCCGCAGCTTGGAGTACCACTATGGCCTCACCCGAGACTGGCGAATTGCCTGCGAATATGTTCGCAAGCAGTCCCAACCCGAAGATTTGTTCGCAGCCTCCTGGCAACCCTTACAGATTAATGCCAAGGGTACAATTGTTGGCTGGACCGGTCTCTATCCTTTGCCCATGCAGGCTCCGCCGGAGGGGAGCGATGAGGCCCGCCTCTATAAGAACACCGAACCCGTGGAGCAAGCATTGGCCGCCGCCAACGCCGAGGCGCTCAAAGATTTAGGAACTCGTTGGCTCCTCACCGAGTATCATCTGGAGGATCGAAGTCCCGATTTCCTCAGTGGAAGGATCGCCGTCTACGACCTTCAACGAGAATCTACCAATTCAGAAGCTCTATGACCTGGTCTGCTAGCGACATGGGGTCGAAGGGCTTGGCGATGACACCGGTGACCCCTATTTCCTGGAAGCGTTCTTTGTCGGCTGCCTGCACCTTGGCCGTCAACAGGATCACTGGAGTTCGAGCGAGCGCCTCGTGCTCGCGCATCTTCAAGAAGGTGGTGGGTCCGTCCATGTCCGGCATCATGACGTCCAGAAGAATGGCATCCGGGCCTACGGCCAAAGCCTTCTCTATACCAGCAGCGCCGCAATTGGCAGACTCAATGTTCCACCCGACAGTCATCTCGAGGCTCATTTGCGCCACCTCGCGGATATCGTCCTCATCGTCTATGAGGAGAACTGTTTTCATATCTGGTCTACTCCTTTTGCTAGTTTGAGTTGTTCCAAAAGACACCCATTGAAACCTTCATCACAAACTATCGTACCTTAGAATAGTCACCCTGCTCCGAGCCTACCAAGCCTAGAACCAAGGAAAGAGGCCAGGGTGGGAGAGGAGTCGTATTGGCCCAAAAATCTTAAACTCGTTGAGGTGAGCTTGATGAAACTTTGGGGTGGACGCTTTGAAAAGGCCACGGATCCGGTGTTCGAAAGATACGGGCGCAGCTTAGAATCCGACCGCAGGCTGGTGATTCACGATATCGAGGCCTGCCTGGCTCATATCGCCATGCTGGAAGAGCAGGGGGTCTTGGACTCCCAGAGCTGCCAGACCCTGCTCGGTGCCTTGAACGACCTCAGGGACCAGCTGCCCGAGCCTGGCGAGGATCGCTACCATCCTATCGAAGGTCCGGACGAGGATATCCACTCCTGGGTGGAGCGAGAACTCAAAGCCAAAGTGGGACCCCTGGCCTCGTCGATTCGCCTGGGTCTCAGTCGGAACGACCTGGTGGTGACCGACTTCAGACGGTTCACCAAGTGGGGCTGTAAAGAGTTGCAAAAGGCCATCAAGCGCCTGCAGGCCACCCTGCTGCATCGGGCCGAGGAGGAGGCAGAAGCCGGCACCTACCTTCCAGGCTACACCCACCTACAGCGGGCCCAACCGGTGCTGCTGTCTCACCATCTGCTGGCCCACTTTTGGCCCCTACAACGCGACTTAGTCCGCTTCGAGCAGACCTGCCAGCAGGCTGATGTTTGCATCTTGGGAGCGGCAGCTCTGGCTGGCAGCAGTTGGCCCATCAAGCCGGAAAAGACGGCCCAAGAGTTAGGGTTTTCCCGCACCTTTGAGAACAGCCTGGACGCGGTTTCCGACCGGGACTTTGCCCTGGAGTTTCTCTTCGCGTGCGCCACCTGCGCCGTGCACCTGTCACGCATGGCCGAAGAGTTGGTCTTGTGGAGTTCTTCGGAGTTCTCCTTTGTCCGTTTCGATGATGCCTGGTCCACCGGCTCTTCGCTCATGCCGCAGAAGAAGAACCCCGACCCGGCGGAGTTGGTGCGGGGCAGAACCGGATTCTTTGTCGGCAACCTCATAGACCTTCTGACCAACCTGAAAGCCCTCCCTTTGGCCTACAACCGAGATCTGCAGCACGATAAACCGCCGGTTTTTTCGAGCTTCGAAGAGCTCGAGCAAGCCCTGGATGTGATGAACGGAACCTGGGGTAGCCTGGAGTTCAATCGGGAGAGCATGGCCCATGCGGCCTCCGACCCCGGGCTCTTGATCACCGACCTGGCCGATCACCTGGTTCGAGCCGGACTGAGCTTTCATGAGGCCCACGACCTCTCAGGCCGGAGCATGGCCGATCCCCCTCCAGTCAGCGAAGAGGAGGCCAAGCTGCTAGAGGGCTGCCGAAAAAACCTATCGGTGGAAAACGCCCTGTCCTCCCGCTCCCACCCCGGCGCCGCCGGTCCAACAAGCGTGGCTGAGCAGTTGAAAAGAGCGCGAACTTTGTTGGATGAGCGGTGAAATGGCTAAAAGCCACTCACAGTACATCCTCATTTCACGGCGGTGAGGAAGGCTTGAGGGCCACTATAACTCCCGATATACACCGTGCCGTCAGCACCTATCGCCGGGGAGGATCGAACAATGGTGCCCGGGAGGGAATTCTCGTCGCCTGCCGGTTTGACAAACCCTCTTCGTCGCTCCTAGCATGAGCCTATGAAACCCGATCATTCGAGTCTGGCGACGGACTGCCATCAGCCACCTAAGGCAGAACTCGGAGTGCTCTTCGCATGAGCCAGCCGGACTGATGGGCATTAATGGTGTCATCGCCGGCAAATTGGCGAACCTGGACCGCGTTGTGACCAACCTTAGGTCTCTAGCTCCTTTATCGCCCGAAGATTTGGAGGATTGGATTTTGAGGGGGGCGGTGGAGCGCAACCTTCAGGTAGCCGTGGAGATCGTGATCGATGTTTGCCATCGTCTGCATTCGTTGTCGGGCCAAGCTCCGGTCTCAAGCGCTCGGGAGGCGGTGAAAGGCTGTGTTCGCCTTGGTGCCCTCAAGGACGATTCGGTGTATGCCAAGATGATAGGATTTCGGAACCTCGTGGTACACGCCTATGAGTACGTGGAAGTGGCAATTCTGTTGGAAATTATGAATTCTCACTTGTCGGATTTTGATACCTTCCGCAACGAGATTTTGGCTTATGTCGAAACTTGAAAGCGCTCTCGTCGCCGCCCTCCAAGATTCTCCCAAGGTGAGTTCTGCGTGGCTTTTCGGCTCCCAGATTTCGGGCCGAGCGCGTCCCGACTCGGATGTTGATATCGGCTTGCTGGTCTGCGAGCCCCTGGACACGGAGGAGTTGTTGGACCTTCAGTGTCGGCTGATGGAAGCCGCAGACAACGACCGAATCGATCTCTCGATCTTGAATTGCGCTTCCCCCATCCTCCGGTTCGAGGCCATTTCGGGAATGAACCTCCTCTGCCGCGATCCCGGATTCCAAGCCCGATTCTTTTCGGCAACCTGCCGCGACTACGAGCGCTCCATGGCCATGCTGCAAAGAGGCTTTCGTTATCGCGCTCAGTCCCAGGCTGGGTAGGGCCTAAGTCCAACACAATCCAGCCAACTTGAACCCGTGAGTGCCTTGACGCTCCATTGCACACGAGACCCCTTTGACCGGCGCACAGCTTAGCCCGGCGCGTCCCGCTGTGCACAGTCGACAAGCTGATGCTAAGGATCCATCCCATTCTGGTCAGCAATTTGGCTTGAACTCTCAAAATTTTCCTCAAGATGTCGATCCAGGCCAGCCCAACTCGACTAAGTGATAGAGCGGGTTGAAGAAACCCCAGAAAGGACATCTCTATGCAAATACAATCTTATCTCTGCTTTGAAGGGCGAGCCGCCGAGGCTATCGAGTTCTACCAACAAGCCTTGGGTGCCGAAGTCACCATGAAAATGACTTTCTCTGAAATCCCCGAGGGACCCGGCTGCAATTCTGACTGCGAGGGACAGTTTCAGCCCGACAAGATTTGCCATGCCTCCCTCAAGATTGGGGAATCCGAGATCATGGTGACCGATGGCATGGCCCAAGGTTCTGCGGAGTTCAAAGGCATCAGCCTTTCTCTGAGCCTGGACAGCGATGAACTGGTGAAGAAACACTTCAACGCCCTGGCAGACGGCGGTAACATACTCCAACCTCTGAACGCAACGTTCTTCGCCTCCAGCTTCGGAATGGTGGCAGATCGGTTCGGGGTGACTTGGATGGTTTTGGCACCGGCTCCCGTTCCGGCCTGAGCTAAATCCTTCTCCCTGCTTAAGCCCCAGGGCGGCATCCGGTTCAGACGAAAGCACCAAGGCCGACGTCGGCTACGAATCGACCCATGTGGTGTTCGAGCGGAGGACAGGCGTTGCCACCGAGTATGTCGCGAGCTAGCCAAACCGTTTCACGCATCCTGCCGGGGCAGAATATTTTGGCGAGCGCGGCATACTCCTCTCGGAGTTGCCAGCTGTCCTGAGACTGTCTCATCTAGATGAAAAAGATCACTTGTGGGTCGAGACACACCAAATAGAGGGTTCCACCAGTTCCGAGCAAAGTAAAGGAAAGCCTAAATTTAGAACGATTCGAATGCAAGTGGGTCTGGGAGGGCACCATGGACAGGTCGAGATTCCCAGCAGCCTCGGACCAAGAGCCTCGGACCAAGAGTCGGCCCCTAAACCACCCACTTCCTTGGGTCCTCTCGAGGAACAGACTTCAGGCCTTGTCTCCTCATCGAACTTGACAGAGGTCGGCCCGTCACATGGCTTTCAAGCGCCGCCCTCTTCCCTAGAAATGGTAGAGAGCGGTCCGCCCGAGTTAAAGCTGTTCGGAGCCTGGGGCGCTATCCTCGCCATTCTCGTATATTTTCTGTCTCAGGTTGTAGGAAGCGCGTTGGCAGGTGTCTTCATAGCGTTCAAAGCCGTCGCCGACGGAGTCGACGTCTCCAACCTCGATACTTCTGTGCATTGGCTGGACAAGGAGGTACAGGAGAAGAGACTCCCCACAAGAATTGGACTATTGTGCCCCTGTTTCGTTATTACTATAGGGAACCCAACGGAAAGCTTAGTGATGGAACGATCGAGGCGGAGTGTGAAAGAAATGCCCGCTCGGAACTTACCTTCATTCTCGGCGGAAACGTCGCTGACACCCTGATTTTACGGAGAGTGGCCGAGGACGGCAAGAAGAGGGACACGTCGCACAAACGTCCGCTTTCAAGCCGGAAAGTCGACTACGAAAGTTGGGATGAGAGAGGGTTGGCGAGATCAGCGTTCTTCTTTAACTTTCTTGGCTTCATCTGCTTAGGGTTCGCGCTTTATAGTCTCGGGGGAGCGGTTCTAAATTATCTTGGCCTGGTAGGTCAACCCGGACAAGTTTATTCTTGGCTTCGAGCTGTCCCCGCGTGGGTGATTTTGGCGGCACCTTTTGCGCTGATCGGAGGCCTGCTGACAGCCCTTCGGAAGGGGCTCGATGTTCATTACTTCTTAGATACAAAGGCGAACAATGTCGTTCGTTTCCGCCGTTTTTTTGATTGGGAAAGCCAACAGAAAATCGCTAGATTCTCCGAGCTTGAGTGTCTGGCCGTAGGCGGTCGTTTTGTTTCCGAGTCCAGGGGACGAAACAAGCCGCCTCTTGAGTACTGGCTCAGGGCCCTATTCTTGGTAACCAAGAGTGGCAAGAACATCCGCATTTCCGACTTTACCAACGACTTTGCGGCAGAAGAATTGGGGAAATCACTTTCTGAACATCTCGACCTAAAACTCGTCATCCCCGAATCCACGGAAGAGCGTTTACAGATACTTAAGAACAATGGAGAAGTCGAAATCCGATACCGAAGCGGCAGCGGATGCCTAGCTTCCATTTTCGACATCGGAGGGAGTCTCACGGGGTGCTTTGGTTTTCTTGGGCTAGTCCACCTTCTCTTGTTAGCTCACGACTCGTTGACGGTTCTGCTTTTCCCAGGGCCGTAGACGGCACACTATCTGAAGGCCTAGTGGACGAATAGGACGCGAGACTTCTCCAGCTCGAGGAACCTCACATATCCCTCATCCCAAGATGTCGATCCAGGCCACCTCCAATCGACTAAGGAATGGAGCGGGTTAAGTAGAGCCCCAAGAAAGGACCTTGACAGGCAAATTCAGTCTTATCTCTGTTTCGAAGGCCGCGCGGAAGAGGCTATCGAGTTTTATCAGCATGCCTTGGGCGCCGAACTCCTGATGAAAATGACCTTCTCCGAAATCCCCGAGGGCCCGGGTTGCAATTCGGACTGCGAGGGACAGTTTCAGCCCGACAAAATTTGCCGTGCCTCCCTCAAGATTGGGCAATCCGAGATCATGGTGACCGATGGCTGTAACCAGAGCCGGTGGATATGTCGAACCCAGTGAAAACCAGCACTCTCGCCTCGACTTCGAATAGACTGATCGCCTGCTCCTGAGTACCCACAGGGTCTCCTTCGCTCCTGGGAATCTGGATCATTTGGCTGGACCCGCAAAGAAAATTGACTAAGCAAGTTGACTAGCCTATCATTGGGCTATGAAGCAAGTGAATATTCACCAGGCAAAAACCCATCTCTCTCGGCTGATACAAGATGTGCAGAACGGAGAAGAAGTCATCATTGCTAAGGGGAACAAGCCTATAGTGCGTCTGGTTTTGCACGAATCGGCAAAACCAGAGCGAGAATCTGGAAGATTGAGCGGGCTGATCATCTCGATGGCCGAAGACTTCGACGAACCTCTCGAAGATTTCTCGGACTATATGTCTTGAGGGTCCTGCTCGACACTCACACTTACCTATGGTGGCTCGCGGATCCCGACCGCTTAAGCCTTGATGCTCGGTATTGCTTGCGTGATCGAGGCACTGAAGTTTGGGTGAGTGTGGCAAGCTACTGGGAAATTGCCATCAAATGTAGCCTTGGGAAGCTGAAACTGAGCCGAGAGATTGAACCTTTGGCAACAGAGCTTGCTCTGGATGGAATGTCCCTTCTGCAGATAGTTCCAGCCCACTGTGCCGTGGTGCAAGACTTGCCATTTCATCACCGAGACCCCTTCGACCGAATGCTAATCGGCCAAGCTCTTTCAGAGGGCTTCACTCTCGTGAGTTGTGACCAAAAATTCGACCGGTATCCCGTTAACCGGATTTGGTGAGAGCGACACATCCTCTCTTCGGGCCTAGTTAAGATGGACGGACCAACCAACTCTCTGTAAAGAAAAAACGCGGATTACCTCGAAGGAGGCAGAGCCGCAAGTGGCTTACGCCACAAATCTATACAAAGGAAGTATC
>JBJHCR010000196.1:0-12325 GCA_050486105.1 Vulcanimicrobiota bacterium | reverse complement strand
CTATGAGACTTTGTATGTTCCGTTTTTCCTCCGTTCCCCGAGACAAGAGGCAGGAGTGAAAGTCGACACCCCAGTGTCCTTGCTGGATGTGCTTCCTCTCATGCTTGCAGCTTTGGGGGGAGAGGACCCGTGGGTTTTCGATGGCCGGGTGCCGAAAGTCCAGCAGCCTGATAGGAAGACTCTAGAGACGCTTCTCAGGCTCTCGGCGGAGAAATACCAGCGCTTCGATCTCGAAGGACAGGCTTCGGTCTTTGGTCCTCCTTGGCTCTCGCCGAAGTGGGGTCGGGTGCCCCCTGAACCCCAGGGCACGGTGCCAGATTTGGCCTGCATTCCTATAAACCAGACACTGTTTCAGGATGTCGACCTCCAGCAGGCTGTTCTTCCTCTCAATGTCGAGATCGAAGTTCAGGGGGCCATGTCTGCCGGGTCGGCTCTGATTGTGACCATAAACGGCCTTGTGGCCTGCAGCTCTGACAGGCTTTCGGCGGCAATCGACGGGTCGGAGCACAAGTTCCTCACTCTGCCAATTCCTGCACACCTGCTACAAGAAGGCCTAAACGAGGTCGAGTTTTGGCTGTTAGATCAAGTGGATGGGAAGGATCGGTGGCGAGCCGTAGCGACCCCAGGTCAGGAAGAGATCCGATACCTTCCCGAGGGAGTCTTGCTTGTGGGTGAGCAGCGACATTCGGTTCATCCGGGGGATTCGGCTACCGTCGGGTATCAGGTCCATACCATGAGCAACGGCAGTTGCCGCGTCAGGATTGTTCCAGAAACTCTCTCCTGGGAGGAAGTTTTGGTGGTTCCGATCCAAGGTGGTCTACCCCGCCTCAGGAGGATGGTCGAAGGCACCACATCGAGGGCGCCATTGATCTTGGCGTCTGTGGATCAGAGTTCTGATTTGGAAGGCCTTTTGGTGCTGGTAAGAACGAGTGACGGTTACATTCAGGCAACTCGGATGGAAGAGCCCTAGGAGGCTGGACTGGTCCGTCCATCTTAACTAGTACAACGTCCGCAAAATTCGTCCCTAGCCCTGGCGGCCATGCATCCTCTCTCGCAGCGTCGAAGCTCACTCAAATACGCCTGGTATTAAGCGTTCGCTTCTCCTTGCATCACCCACGCAAGCGCGGGTTCCCGGCGCCTGACCACCATTCAGTAGGGACGAACTTCACAGACGTTGCACTAGTGGGGTTCCGGCTGTAAGTTGCTCAAGGCCTCCAGCGCCTCTTGGGCCGAGGCGAAGCGCTCTTCCTTAGATTTCTTCATCAAGCGTTCAATGACGTTCACCAGTTCTTGATTCACTTCAACGAGCTCTCCCAAGGGAGTTGGTTGCTTGGTCATCTGAGCGATGATCACTTGCACTGCGGTGCCTTCGAAAGGAGGCTTGCCGGTGAGACATTCATAGAGAATGCAGCCCAGGGAGTACAGATCGGAGCGAGGGTCGCGACCCTGACCTTGAACTTGCTCTGGTGCCATATAGGCCGGGGTGCCCAGGGTGGTGTTGGCTTGAGTTATGGTCTTATAATGTTGAGCCCGGGCTAGGCCGAAATCGGCGATCACCGGAGTACCATCTTCACGGATCATGATGTTCTCGGGCTTGAGATCGCGGTGAATGATGCCCAGTTGATGGGCGTGCGCCAGGCCAGAACACAGAGCTTTGGCCAGAGGGAGCAACTCGGTCTCGGTGCGGGGACGCTCCTTGATGAGGTCTTTCAGGTCTTGTCCCTCAATATAATCCATGACCATCCAGAGCTTCCCGTTCTTGTCACCGTGGGCATAGACCCGAACCACGTTGGGGTGAGTCAGTTGTTGGCAGATGGCGCTTTCTCGGGCAAAGCGCTCCCGAAACTCGTCGGACTCGCTCCACTTTTCGAGCAACACTTTGAGGGCGTACACCTTCAGGTCCTGAGGATCGGTGCTCCTCGCTTGATAGACGGTTCCCATGCTGCCTTTACGGCCTTCGTCGTCTCGCTCGATTTGCTTGAATTCGTCAAAAAGGTGATTTGGGTTTGGAGCGGCAGAGGGGGTCGTTTCGCCTTGGGACTCTTGGGATTCTTGGGACTCAGAGGACGAGGAAGTGGTGTTGGGCTCGGCCTCCCCTTTGCGCGAATGGAAACCGAAGAGAAAGAGGAGCAATCCAACCAGACCGAGCCCTCTAGACGACTTGACCAGCGAATTTGAGGAGAGGGCGATGACCTGGTTCAGACCCGAAATCTGGGCAGATCGAAAAGGAGTGCGAATCTCGAAGTTGCCTTCAGGAGCAGGTCTCATGGAGATGTAAGGAGTGGTTCCCAGGACCTTTCCTCGGTGCCTGACTTCCGCTCCGGTGGGGACCGAAAACAGGACGTCGAGGTTCTGGTTCTCGGTGGCCAGCAGTCCGGTGAACTGCAAGTGAAGATCGGTGGGATTCGGGTGTTTAACGAAGAGGTCTGAGCGCTCGTGCTCGGCGAGGAGCGCCTTGAGCCGTTGCCTACCGCTCTCCTCGGCTTCGGCAGTCCAACGAATCTCAGCAACCCAGACTCCCAAGCCCAAGGCCATCAGAACTAGCCCAAATATGCAAAGAAGCGTACTCTTGCTCACTGTACTTGGGTTTGCCTCGAAAGCTTAGGAATTCCTGGTTCTTGTCTCTTTAGGCCCGGGTATGATTTGAGCATTCGCCAGGATCGGGTCTCGGATGCGGGGGCTGGAGCCAGAGGGAGTTCGGGCGACAGTTGGGAAGACTCGAACTTTTCTGGTCTCCAAGACTTGGGGACCTATAGGGGACCAGATTTTCCGCGATTTGTTGACGGCTAAATCTAAAGTTTCTTCCACTTTTCCGGATTTTTGGCGGTGTGCAAGACAGCTAGAACAGAGATAAGATCCGCATCAACAGAAAAAAATACACCGACCGGAACTCTCCGGCAAAGGGCCCTTCGAACTTCGGAACGCAGGACTTGGTATTTCAGTGGGTTACCTTGAATCCGGTCGTAGGTCACGGGGACCTCTGCTAGAAACTCCTGCCCAAGACCCTCCCGCTGGCTCTCATAGTAGAAGGGAGCTTTCAGTAGGTCTTGAGCTACTCTGGGCTCAGCAAGGAGCTTGTAGGGTCTCAACTGCTCGCGCTGGCTACAACTTTCAGCATCTGTCGAGCGCAAATACCCCGCTGGAACAGGAGCTGTAGGAGTTTTAAGCCGGGTAGCTTCGTTTACCAGCCAGAGGCCTTTCGGGCAGTGCCACTGAGAGCCTCACACCCACCCTTGCAGGCGATGATGGATGAAGCTTTGTCCGGCCAGGTCCCTACGCCCCCGTCCTCCAGGCAGCGCTTATGGACGATTTCACTCGACGCTGATTGTACAGACAGGATATTCGATGCCTTCTTCGTCTTGTCTAGTAATTCTATAAGAACCAGGCGGAAGCAAAAGAGGTGGCCACTCAGTTCCCTCCGTTACTAGCACTCGATCCATGGCGATCGGCTCCTCCAGCTCGTCTTTGACATAAGCCTGGAGCAACGCCTCGCCCGCTTCAGGTATCCACGAGGGATCGATTTCGATCTCGCGTCTATAGCCGCCGAGACGCATCCAAGACGGCCGACCTTCTATCCAGATGCTGGGAGGATGAGCCACTTGCATATCCATCTTGCCTTTGTAAGGTCCGAAAGAAGCGTACCCTTGGCCATCGGCTTTGGCTATGACAATAGAATCTTCACCCTGGAACCAGCCACTGTCCCTGAGAGCATGGTAAGCTGGATTCTCGAACTGAGGACTTGAGCGCTCAAGAAGAGTGGTCTGATCGATTGTGAGTGGATCAAGACCCGTAAGTCTGGCAAGCCGCGCCGCCATCCAATGGAGCTCCTCTTTGACGCCGTTTTCTTCAATGATCTGCGGTTTCTCGGCGGCGTGACTGTGACCAACGTGCATAAACAGCTTGCCCTCAGGAAAGCGAGCAAAGAACCGCCGGACAATGTTTTCGGCTTGGGTCTGCTCCCGGTATATGATAGCCTCCATAGCCCCCGTACGCTTAGACCAGCTTTTGGGGATTGAGGATGCCTCGTAGTGGATGGGACGCATCCCCGCTCTTAAAGACTGACGAACCATGTCGGCGAAGAAAACGTCTTGTAAGTACGTGGTGCCGCCGTTTCTGCTTGGGTAACCGTATTCAGTCGCTGAATAGATGTTTCCAGTGAAGGCCTCACAGGCCATATGCGTGTAGCCTTCCTTAGCAAGTTCCAGGGCTAGTTGATGCGCAAAGACTCGGGTGCGAGACGAGGTATGTGCCTCATTTAGAATGACGACACGCGTCTTCCGTGCTTCATCTACAATGGCCTCGATCGCATCGACTGGCCTCAGGCCGGCAAGATCCTCTGGGGGGCGGCTCGTATAGGAGTCAAGGGGATCAGAAAGACGTAGCCCCTCTTTCGTGGCACCCACGAGCGGCGCATATTGGGCCGCTCTTTCCCGGAGAGATGATTGAGGGTGCTTCTCGACACCTTTTTTCAGGAGATGCCAGGCTCTTAGATATTGTCCTTTGGCGTCGGCCTCTTGGTAGGCCCTCTCTACATCGGAAGGGGACTCTGACCCCCAAGCGGGCGTTAGAAATCCGGCAAGAAGAAAGGGTAGTATGAGGAAAACAGATCTGAGACTATGGAGAGATATCATCGTGCCTCGACTTTTGCCGCAGGATCGGGCAAAGCCATGATTCCGGCCACGGGAACAGCCCCCTGCATCAGCATCGTGTAGTCGAGTTCAGGGACATGGCTTGCAGTCCATCCTACGACTTTGGCGTTGTACTGGGTTTCTGCGTCAGGGTTCGGGGTCGTAAGTTCGTCCCACACAAAGCGGTTTCTAGTTTCTTTTTTCATAGGTTTCCTCTAGCTTATTTTCTTGGGACGTTCTATCAGGCGTACTCTTGATAAAGCGCTCGAGCATTCTGGCGGACCTCGGGATCAATGCCCTACGTGAGTCGATGACACCAGTTCTCGACAAGCTCTTAGTGTGGCCTTCTGTACCCCGTCAGTGTCAAAGTTATCTGCGTCTAGCCAAGCTTCGAAACCCTGTTTGACACGGTCCCATTCGCTATCTAAGACTGAGAACCAAGCAGAGTCGCGGTTCCGTCCCTTATACACCCGGGTTTGTCGAAGGACCCCTTCAAAAGTGAACCCAAACCGCTCCCCGGCGCGCCTAGACTTTAAATTCAAACAGTCACACTGCCACTCGACCCGCCGATATCCAAGATCATCAAATGGACGCTTCATCATGAGATAAATCGCTTCGGTAGCCGCGGTTCGACGTCTCAGCCTGGGTGAGAAGTTGATGTGGCCGATTTCGACAGATCCAAACTCTGGCTTCATTCCTAAGTAGGAGGTCATTCCCACGGCAAGCTCGGACACTTGATCTATCACTGCAAAAAAAAATTTGTCTGTTTGCGCCTGCGCCCAAATCAGCCATTTACCAAATTCTTTCGGTGTCGCAAAGGGGCCATAGGAAAGATAAGTCCAGTGAGAAGCTATATCATACCCCACGAAAACCTCGGCGAGGTCTTTAAAGTGCTTCTCGGAATCGAGAGGTTCTAGTCTGCAATACTTACCCAGTAATGGAGCGCAGGTAAGTGCCGGTCGCTCTGTCCAGTTCTCCACCTTGTATCCTACGGTCTGCTGTTGAAGCTCGGTATCTGTAGACATCGGTTCCTCTTTTCATCTTGATAGTGGATTCTAAAGCCCTATCGGGTCCAGAGTAAAGTGACAGTTCTAGATTTTTCAATCGACCAGTTCTTCCAAGGACGAGGCGTCGCCTACGGTGCGGAACAGTCTTCAGGCTACCGCTCTCCCTTGGGCGGGAAGTCGACCTGCAGAAAGCTCCACTGGCTTGCCTTGGTACCGCCGTCGGAAATCTCTACCGTTAGCCTGTCGCCCTCGCGGATATAGTGTATCTGCTTCGGAAAGTCGTGTTCAGGACTGGAGAATACGGCCCAGTTTGGACCGCATTTACTGAGTCGAAACGGGGTAAGGCTTTGGCCGGAAGGGAGGGCCCAATAGATGACTTCGGTGTCGGTCTGTTCTAGACGCAAGAACTCATAGAATGGCGTCGGTGTCTGCGGCGACGGTGCGGTTGGCGGCTTGATGCACACGACTTACCCTGGCAATCACTGCGACCAGAACAGCGTCGGGGACCATCTGCCTCTTTTTCGTGAGTTTGCGCGGCGATACAGGCAAGAAGCCTAGAGTTATCGGAGATTCCAAACTCCTAAGCCCTGAGATGATGGTGACGTTCGAAGAGGCTGGAGTACACTACCTTTTTCCCGAACCGTCATCGAAAGAGATTAAGCCACTCTTGGAAAGTGATTGCGCAAGTGAGACCTTACCGGAAAGCCTAAACGGCCAGGTTTGGATGTTCATTGTAAGTTAGCGGAACTAGGCACTGGAGGGCTCTACAGTTTCGCCTTGAATTCATGGGTATGGTATACGCTAATCGAACCTTGATTGCACTGGTATTGGGGCTTATGGTGGGTTTGCAAGTCACTCAGTTCGTAGCCAAAGTTGATGCTGCTCCGTCGGACGTCATCGGTTCTCCAAATGTCGCAGTAGATTCGTGGAGATCCCAAGGGAAAACTTTTATCCTCTTTTCCGACGGTAGGATCCTAGACGCCGCAGGTGGCTCCAACGACCTCGGCCACCCTTACCAGCAACCTGACGCAAGCGCGAATATTTCAAATGTGTCTTACACTCGCGGACGCCCGCATGGCAGTCCAAACGTTGCTGTGGGAACTGTTCGGCGCTCGGACGGCACCTTTGTCTTGTTCGCAGACGGAAGCCTCCGGGTACCTAATGACCCCGATGCTGCTTCCGGCGACACCGAGAACAAGCGTCTGATCACAGGAATGTACATAGATTCGGGATTTCAATACTGCAATGGCGGGACGCTTGTCTCGACTGGCCAGAGCATGCTGAATGAGGCAAGAATCGTTTTTGATAGGCCCTACGACACGCGACCAGTTGTCGTCGTGATGCCCATCGGTAGCTCTGCCTTCTTCGCCACGGAATCGAGTCAGTCGGATGCAACGCTAAGTGTAAGTTGGGCGGCCCAGCAAGATGGCCGCGGGTATAGCTTTGTTGTAATCGGTGAAGATTGAGACATTTGAGGGCGCAATCCTCACCATTGAGAATGACGCCCGGGGAGGGACTTACCTTGGGCAAAGTCGCGGGTTAATTGAGCGTAAGGCTACGTCGTTCTAAAGTGCTCGCCTTATGGTTCTGAATGTCAAAGACGGGTACCCAACGAAGTTGGGTGGCAGGCGCCCGTCTGGGACTTCGTAACGTCTTCGACTTGAGGAGGGCCGAGCGCCCGGGTGCCCTCTGGGCGTTTGACATCCATAAGCGAGGCACGACAAACCCCAGACGGGATGGACCTGTGCTCAGTGGGGTGTAGAACCATAAGGCGAGCACTTAAGATCGACTGGAGACTTTGGACGTTGCGATGAACCTCAAGCGAATTCAGGGGCCTGTTCCCAAAAGGGCAACCAGGTATCCGCTTTGGTCTTCGTTTTAGGCGGTGGGTCGAGAGCTGCTTAGCCACCTGGCGCAACACCGACCCACAACATCCTTGCGATGGATCCTCTTTCCCAGCATTGCGAAATCAATACGGTCCTCGGTATCGCAGACAAAACTGATCACGGTGTTCGGCTCTTGGGATCGAGCAGGCCGTAGTCAAGCAAGTGGAGTCAAAAGGCAAAGCCCCCCAACCTGATGTCTCCTTAGGCTTCCCTCTTCAAGACGATGGTGCCGCCGGCCGGCAAGGTCAGTCCTTCGCCCCCATTGAGGGTGGCTCCACCGTTGCCCACGTTGTTGCCGCCGTAGCTTTCGGCATCGGAGTTGAAGACCTCGGTCCAGCGTCCTTCGGGCAGCCCGATGTGGTAGCCGTGGCGGTCCACTCCGGCCACATTGGAGACCACGATGAACTCGTCGCCGCCTCCGCTTCGGGAGAAGGCCATCACCTGATCGTCGTTGTGGGTGTAGACCCGGGCGATGGGAGCTTCGGGGCGGAAGGCATCCGAAGACGTTTTCAGAGCGATGGCGTCCTTATACACCCGGAAGTGCCCCTGTCGAGCCAGGTCGGTTTCGCTAGGATTCTCAGTGGTGATCCATCCGGTCTCTTGACCCCAGGTAGAGGTCAAGCCGTGTTTGAAATCGTTGTTGGCCAGGAATTCTTCGCCCTGCCAGAGCATGGGCATTCCCGGTCCCAGGATGGTCTGCACGGCCCCGGTGCGCGCGATGGCTCGGGGGTGGTGCTGCATGATATCTTCGGTGTGCTTGCTGCCGGCGGCGTCGCGAGCTACCCACTTGCCGGAGTTGCCGACCTCATCGTGGCTGTGAGCGTAGAGGACGCCGCGGTCCCAGCCGGAGACACCCTGGTGCTCTAGGAGACCACCGACAACGCGGTCCATGGACATTTGCCCGCTACCAATGTGAAGGATGCCGTCGCGAGCGTGATCGTTCCAGACTCGGTCGAAGCCCATGCCTTTCTTGTGCATGCCGTGCTGCCACTCCGACTGATCGTAGTCGGCGGCCACCAGCCAGTTGCGGCTGAAGTCTTCGGCCACTTTGAAAGCTCCGGGCTTCATCAGGTCGATGGAGCGGTTCACTTGTCGCAGGGTGTTCATCCCTTCGATCTGTTCGAAAGCCGGGCCTTCGTTGTGCAACACCTGGGTGAAGTCGAAGCGCAGACCATCGAAGCCGAATTCATCCAGCTGCTGGGTGGCGTGGTTGGCGAAGAAATCCTTAACGCCTTGGTCGGCGTAGTTGGGCTTGGCTCCCCAGGGGGTGTAGCTGAAGTTTCCGCTGGGCCAGCGGAAGAAGCTCTGCTGCTCACCGTCGATAGCGGCCACCGGATTGTCTCCGTCGGCTTTGCCGGAGGTGTGGTTGTAGACCACGTCTCCGAGGACCTGGAAGCCGCGCTTATGGGCCTGGTCCACGAAAAACTTCAAGGCGTCGGTGCCATCGACCCAGACGTCGTCTTGACCTTCGAATTCGTGGGGGTGAATCAGCTTGTTTTCCAGGGCCTCTTCTCGGGACATCTGGAAGCCGTAGGCATCGGTGCCGGCAAAGTAGAAGTCGGGAGTGTAGCCCCAGTCTTTCTTGCCGCCAAACTCTTGGGTGGGCAGCAATTCGATGGCGGTGGTGCCCAGTTCTTCCAAGTAGTCCAGATTCTTGACCAAGTCGGCGAAGGTGGCGGGCACGGCGTTGTCCGGAGGGGTCAAGAAAGACCCGACGTGAGCTTCGTAGATCACCGCTTTGCTGATATCGGGCTCTTTACGAGGATTGTTGCGGTACTGAGGCTCGAAGGGCGAGACTCGGAACAGGCTGTTGCGGGCCGAACCGGGGCGCTCGGCGATGGTGTTGCGTCGCTCGTTGAAAGGGGTGGCCCGGCGCTCTTCTTCAGAAAGAATCCCATCATTGTTGACATCGCCGATGAGTTGCCCGTCTTTGTAAGCGTGGAACTCGTATTTCAAACCCTGCAGTTCAGGGAAAGAGTTCACTACGGTGGTCCAGCCACCGGCGGTGGTGGGACTGTCCACTCGAGTCATCTCGATGGCGCCATCTTCAGACACGTTCTTGTTCCAGAAGTAAGGAGTGATGGGGGGGCTCTCGGCCAACTGCCAGGAGCGCAACACGTCCACGTCCCTCTTGTCTTCGGGGCTGGCCTCGTCGTAAGGGACGAGCTTAGGCTCTCCCACGCGCTCCATCAGTTGCTCTCGAGTCAAACGGTTTCCGTTCTCGTCGCGGAGCACGAGTTCCACGCGATCGGCATCCAATTGTCCGTCCACGGTGAACCGTCCCCACAGGGGGTTGTCGGTGTAGTTCGGGCCGCCTTTGCCGGAATCGTCGTACCAGCCGGTTTCGAAGCCCAATACCGGGTCCACGAAGATGCGCTCCAGGCCGCGCTGTTGGCCTTCCAAGTGCCGGGCGTAAGGGTCGGCGTAGTCGCTGACGATTTTGCCTTCGGCGTCGCGGGAAGCGAAGCGGTAGCTTAAATCTTTGAACTCCGAGTAGCCCTTGTCTAGGGAGAGCTTCCAGTCGCCGGTGTTGGGGAGCTTCTTCATGGGCAGGCTCTGCACGTGCTCGCCCTCGCGGTCGAAGACCTCCACTGTCATGGCGTGGCTGTTGGGGGCCCAGGTGCGAAGACGGAAGCCGTCTTCACCTTCCCGATGAATTCCGTAAAGATGATGACCCACGGGGGCGTAGCTGGTGCGCAGTTTATCGGCCCCATTGAGTTCGAAAGTGGGCGGGTCTTCCGTGGTGACCAGCCATTTGCCGTCTTTGTCGACTGCTCCCCACTGGAACTGGTGGTCCTGGCCTTTTTTGAGTTCTACAGTGGCAGTGAAGATGCCGTCGCCGGCTTTGGCGTCGCCGCCCTTGCCGTCGTCTCTCATCACAATGGTGGCCCCTTCGTTCCAGTTGCCGGAGTACTCGCCGGTTTTTGGGTCGAAGGAACCCTTCATCTCCACGTGGTCCAGGTGGGGCACCGAGCGGGCGTCGAACTCTAAGACCACCTTTTGGCGGTCCGAGGCCGAAGAATTGTCTGCGGCCTGTTCCGTTCGAGCTTGATGGGCCCCGGGGGCCAGGTTGCGATTGGAGACTTGGTTGTGAGAGAGTCCAATATTCATAGTCCTACTTTAGCGTAGGAGATGTTAACAGAGGTTGCCAGGTTTTGAACCAGACGACGGAAAGAACTTTTAACAGCTCTGTGGCGTCTAGATAGTAAACTTTGAGAGATGTGATTTGGAACACAGTTTAGAGGCGAGGATTCTGGTATATTTGTAATATTTCATGGGTGGATTGACTAGAATAAAAAAGCGAGGAATAGCCATAGTTACGGCTCTTTTTTTTGGGCTGATGTGCATGTTCATGGCCACGGGTTTTTTGGCTCAAGTTCCGGTCGATCTCGGAGCCACCACCTTGCTGGAACGGCACACCAAGGCTTCCTATATTGCCGACGCGGCCATCGTGGACACCATGGCCTATATGAGCTTCGAGCTAGCCAACGGCAATGAGCCGTGCACCGGTTCAAGCTACACCAACACCGGCACCTTAGGCGATTGGACCTGGGAGTGCGTGGTGGTACCCGATGCCGAGACCCCGCCCAACGGCCTGACCAACCTTAGGATCTACAACCTCACGGCCACCGCTTTCTACGACGATGAAGAGCGCTATCGCATTGTGGCCGATGTGCAGGGGGGGCAGTCGTTTTCGCGGTTTAGTATGTTTATTGACCGGCATGGTGACGCGATCTACGATTTTGTAATCTCAAGCGACAGCAGAATGAGCGGGCCAGTCCACAAAAATCGAGCAATAAAGTTCTTGGTGCTTGAAGAAGGCTATGTTGTGGGAGACCCACCCGTGTCCTCTCAAATATCTACTACCGAGGAGCACAATGACTGGTATACAAATAACCAGGGCGGGCCGTTTCAGCACTTGGGCGACAATAACTACAAACTTGTTTTCCAGAACGGTGCAGCTGATCTCGAATACAATGTCCTTCCAAGACCACTCCCTTCAAACTCAGATATCTTGGCGAATGCGGCCTGGGGCGGTCCCCCGGCGCCTCCACCTCTAGGAGTGACCGTCAACGATCTCGGGGGCATCTTCATCAGCGGGGATGTGGACCGAATGCAGATGAGCGTCAATTCGAACGACCACTTCGTTCTAGAGATCGAACAGGGAGGTGACGTTACTGAGATCGTGGAGGATGTCAGTATGGATGCCCGAGTGGTCACCCATTCCGATGGCAGCGTCACCACCGCGAATGGCCTGGGTACCGGTGTCATCTACTGCAACGGAGATATCCTGAGGTTGAGCGGGGTTAACAAAGGAGCGCACACCATCGCCACCAGCTTCGAGAACTTCAAGAATATCGAACTTTCCGGGCCCATCACCAGAGCTGACACTCTTGTGGGCCAAGAGCCAGTTGGTACCGACGATCGTCTCGGAATTGTGGCTCACACGGTAAGTATAGCTGAGCATTCCGACTTAAATCGGGATGTCAACGTTCCTCTGTTTCTGTACGCGAGCATTCTGGCTACGGATAGGTTTTATGTGAAAGGATGGGACCCAGGAGAAGATGGTATAGGCTTTGGTGACCCTGAAGGAGCCATGGTGATCTATGGAGGCGTCACCTCAGGTAAGACTTGGGAGGTTTGTGCGACCGTGGGATTGAGAGCTATAAGCGGGTATGGTGGTGAAAACGGTTGGGGCACCCCCGATATCCACTACGACAAACTCCTCGCCAACGAGCCCCCTCCTGAATATCCCACCACCGAAGCCACAGACTTAAAGATCCGCTCTTGGACCGAGCAACGC
>JBJHCR010000195.1:8506-12479 GCA_050486105.1 Vulcanimicrobiota bacterium | reverse complement strand
CCATTCAGGTGGACGTCAACCTCCCGGAACGGGTCGATATGACCTACACCGGATCCGATGGAGACAAGCATCGTCCCTTCAGGATTCATCGAGCCCTGCTCGGTTCTCTAGAGCGCTTTTTCGGAATCCTCATAGAGCATCACGCTGGAGCCTTCCCGCTTTGGTTGGCTCCGGTCCAGGTGGTGCTCATCCCCATTGCAGACCGCCACCAAGATGCTTGCCGCAATTTGGCCAAAACTCTGAAGGCTCAAGGGTTCCGGGCCAACCTCGACGACAGCAGTGATCGAATGGGAAATAAAATCCGAAAGGCGCAAAAGCAGAAAGTCCCGGTCATGCTAGTTCTCGGAGACGATGAAGAGAGCCGAGGGGGAGCAGCGGTTCGCCTGAGAACCGGTGAAGACCTCGGTTTCATGGGCATCGATGAGATCGTCACCTATTTGCGAGAGGCCCAGAAATCCGAACGGCCGGACCCCCCGGAACTCCCCGTGGTAGAGTAGGGCTCTAACACTCTTCTAACAGTGCACCACTTCCCTACAAACCCAGACCTGCCTATAATCCCAAAGGATGAGGGGCAGAACCCTGTTCCGCCATTTGGGAGGTACCGTGCCGATTTACGAATATCGCTGCCAAAGCTGTGACAAGATTCTCGAAGTCTTGGTCCGAGGGGGTAAAGAGCCCACCCTTTGTGGGGACCGATGCCTGAACCTGGACCATCCGGAGGCCAAATCGGGAGAACTTGTCAAGAAGGTCTCCAAAGCCGGGGTCATCTTCAAGGGCTCAGGGTTCTATGTCACCGATTCCCGAAGTGGCAGCGGAACGAACGGAAAAAGTCCTGAGAAAAAAACCAGCGAAGAGAAGTCCGGCAGCGAGTCCAGTAAAGCCTCAGGCGAAGCTTCATCTAAAGATTCCTCGACCAAATCATCCTCAAATAAGAGCGAAAGCTCTGGCTCGAAAACCGCCGAGTAGTCATTGCTTAGGATCTGGCCAGGAAGTACTTCCTGGCCAGATCCTTAAGTCGAGTTAGCTTCCGCTCGTCCCTGGTAGGCTCCCAAGTCGAGAACGATATAAGACCCGCTGCGGTCGTCGCGTTCGAGCGAGACAATTTTGTGGGTCTCGGCGTCCTTCAGCAGGGCTGAAAAAGATCGGTAGCCATAATATTCCATATCGAAGGTTGGGCTGAGCCTCTTCATCGTTTGCTTAACCAAAGATCCCCACAGGATCTCGCGATTCTGTCTTTGGAGCGCGACGACGGCATCGCTCAAGAGGGTGAAAACCTCTCGCTTTTTCTTGTTGGAAACACGTGCGTAGCGGTCCTCAGAGCCTCGTCCGCGAATCAAGTCTTCGTAAAAGATGAACTGGTCACAGGTATCCACGAGGAGATTCGAAGTGCTGTTCTTCACTCCAATTCCAATCACCGTCTTGTTGTGCTCCCGAAGTTTGGTGACCAAAGGAGTGAAATCGCTGTCCCCCGAGGCCAAGACAAAAGTGTCAAAATGTGGGCGGGTGAAGGCCAGATCCAAGGCGTCGACAACCATACGTATGTCCGCTGAGTTCTTGCCTCCTATACTCTTCTCAGGGATATCGAACATCTCAATGGCGCAAGAGTGGAACTCCCTTCGGTAGTCTCCGTAGTTGCTCCAATCGCAATAGGCACGTTTGTAGAGGATACGCCCGACTTCGCGCAGACGTTTGAGAAGCAGAGAAACTTCGAATTTATGATACCCGGAATGCTTGGCCCCTATAGCGAGATTCTCAAAATCGATCAGGAGGGCAATATTGTACTCTTCATTATTCACGAGATGGGACCCTACGATCTCAGTGGAATAAAACCTTTCAAGGTTGGGAAGGAGTCTTTGCCTCGAAGCAGTATTGACTCTGCCGAGATGCCGTTGCAAGAAGAGAATCTAGGCATCACTAACCTTGAGGTGAAACGTGCAGTATAAAGAAGAGTACCTCCAAAAGCATTTTGACGGGTTCGAATTTTTCGACCCCGAGTGCCGCGACCGTCGGATTAGAGAGGTCTGGCTGCGAACCAAGCGCTGTCTGGAAGACCCGGGATACGGGGAATTCACCATGTATCCGAACAATTGGATGAACGGTGCTGAAGAACGACGCCGCGAAAACAAGATACTCGGCAAGGGATAAGATCCTTACTCTCCAATTTGAAACCTCGGAAAGACTTCTCCGAGGTTTTTACCTATCATGGATAATCTGAGTCGATTTTTAGAACAACAGCGAGCTGCCGGATCCGTAGAGCAGCTTGATTCTAGCTTCACCTTATCCTTGGAAAAAGGCCGAGAGAAACTTAGTTCCTATTCTCTAGTCAACCCTGAGGACTATCTACTTAAGGTTGTGCAGTCAGCGGTGGTGGTGGAAGCCCAGCAGCTGAACATCAAGCTCCTTCGCCAATCGGTCATTGTCTACTTTGAGCTTCCCACTTCCGAAGAGCGCCTAGCTATCGATCGTTTGAGCAGGGCCTTGGCCGCTCCCCTCGAGGAGGCTGAAAGAGCCCGGTCCTACTTAGCTCTAGCCCTTTGCGCCGCAGCCAACGATAGTCCGAGTGAACTGATGTGGGGAGAATGGGAAGAGGATAGTGGGACCATCCTTTCCCTCGGTCGGGAACGTTCTGAAGTGTTCAGAAAAGCTCCTCTCCCCTACACTGAGCCCTTGAAACCTGGTCAAAAGCTGCAGCTGTTCTTTCTGCAAAAAGAGAGGTTCACACTTTTGCTCGGTCAGACTGCCAGAGAGCACTCGGCCATTGCCAAACGCTGCTCTTTTGCTCCGATCTCCATAGTGCTGGATGGAAAACCCTTGGCCCCCCAAGTTCCGGTATTCTCTGCTCCATCGGACCCTTTGAGAGAATTTACGGAGCCCTACTTCGCCAAACTGGAGATCGACGAGAATCCGGGTGGTAAGCTCCGCTGGTCAGGAGCCATCAACACCCAAAGAAAAGCCAAACCACCCAACTTGCCTTTTGGTCTTCACCAGGCCTCATCAAGGCTGCCACCAGTGCACCTCATGAGTCCCCATCGAAACCTCGATGAGCCTCCCGAGCAAGCCTTGTTTTTCGATTCCCTGTACGCTCTGCCAGTCTATCTCTACGGACCATCCACTTTGATCTACATCAAGGACGGAGTGAGCCTCAATCCCGTGAAGGTCCACGATTCAGGAGGCGGGGCGGTGGCCGTCCTTCCAGGGAACCAGGTCACCACAGACCTCACCGGTCTTCAAGTGGTGGTTGACGAAACTGTGGAAAAAGCCAAGGCCGTCGCCTCTGAGCGCTGGGAACGTATGCTCGATGAGCATCTCACGAGCAACCCGCCGCTCTTGAACCCAAAGAGCACGATCTCTACCGAACACGTTCTGCTCTCGTTCACCGGATGCTTGATTTTCGGTTGGGTCGGATTGCTTTTCGGGCCCCTGTATGCTTACTTTCGCAGGCCAAAAAACAAAAAAGACGATCGGCTTGAACGATTTCTAGAACAACGGAATGCCCGAGCCGACAAGATCTCCTACAGCTCCAGGCCCGCTGCTCATCATTCCACTTCGAAGGCGCCCGACTGGCTATGAGCCATCGAATTCCCAGAGTCGTCAGAGATTTCTCCCGCAGGCCATAGGTAGACTCCCGGGGCTAGGGGCTTGGTCCAGATCTCGTAAAGAAACTCTCCGGCGGACAGGCGCTCTTCTGTAAAGTAGACTGAACCCTCGTGAAGCCACCACAGAGGCCTGTCTTCGCCTTGATCCCCTGTCGTAACCAGGACCGGTCGCACCCCTCCCGGCAAGGGGAGCCGAAAGAGAAGCTCTTCCTCAAGTGGCTCGGGATTCACCGCACGATAACGAAAAAGTACTAAGTCTTCCTTGGGCTCACCCTTTGATCTCATCAAATAGAGCCGGGGAGACCTTGGGTCCTCAGGCTCTTGCTCGAAGCTCAACAGCTCGGCTCTCAGAGGTGGCCCTGACAACAAGTCCACCC